>JAODBM010000079.1 GCA_025463985.1 Acidimicrobiales bacterium | reverse complement strand
CGGTCGCCTCCGCCGCCCTCGGCCCCACCATGGGCTGGCCCCACGATCCCGCACGCGCCGCCCGCGTCGCGGCCACGGTGCGGGCCGACGGCCTGGCCGAGGTCACCCCCGACGGCACCTGGCACCTCCCCCGCTGACCCCGCCCACCCGCACCGCCACCGCCACCGTCACCGCCCCCCGCCACCGCCCCCGCCAACCGCCACCGCCCCCGCCAACCGCCACCGCCCCCGCGAATGTGGAGTAGAAGCGGTCGCTATCACGACCGCTTCTACTCCACATTGCGGGGGGGTTGCGGGGGTGTGGGGGTCAGGTGGTCAGGAAGTCGACGATGAGGCGGTTGACCTCGACGGGCTTCTCGACGTGGAAGAAGTGGCCGGTGCCCGGGATCATCGCGACCCGTGACCCTTCCGCGGTGAGCGCGCTCGCGGCGTCGGCCACGAGGTCGGCGCCGAGGCAGCCGTCGTCGGTGCCGTGCAGGTACAGCGTCGGTTGGGCCAGCGGTTGGCGGCCGGCGGCCTCGAGCGGCCCGAGGTCGGGGTCGCGCTGGCCTTGGCCGAACGTGGCCCGGTAGTAACCGATCGCCGCGGCCAGGTTGGCTGGATCCCGCAGGCAGTCCTTGACGTGGGCCGCGTCCTCGGCGCCGTCGTAGCCCGGCGACCAGTCCGCCCACAGCCGATCGATGAAGGCCAGGTCGTCCATCGGCACCACCATGTCGGCCAGCGGCGACTGGAAGAAGAACATGTACCAGGAGCGGCGCAGCTGGTCGTAGGACAGGAAGGCCCCGCTGCCCGAGCCCGGCGGCGGCACGGCGCCGGTGACGATCCGGCTCCAGCGCTCGGGCTCGTGGCTGGCGGCGGAGTACGCGGCGAACGCGCCCCAGTCGTGGCCGATGATCACCGCGTCGCCGTCGCCGCCGAGCGCTTCGTGGAGGCGGCAGGCGTCGAGCCCGAGGACCCCGGCCTGATAGCGGCCGTCGGCGGGCACTGCGGTGGGCGCGTAGCCGCGCATGAACGGCGCTACCGCGCGGTAGCCGGCGGCGGCCAGGTCCGGCAGGAGGTAGCGCCACGTCCAGGCCGAATCGGGGAAGCCGTGGAGGCACAAGGCGAGCGGTCCGCTGCCGGCCTCGAGGTACGCGAACTCGATGCCGTTGGCGGTGATCCGACCCTCTGCGGTGTCCATGCGTGCGGAACCTACCGTGTACGCCTGCGTGTGGAGTTCGTCACAGGCACGGCGTCGTAAGAGTTCGTTCGCTACCGTGCGGACAGCTACAGGGGAAACGGGGGTCGTCCACTTGGTGAACGTCACCTTCTGGGGTGTGCGGGGTTCGACCCCGTGCCCCTGCGAAGAGAATCTGCGCTACGGCGGCAACACGGCATGCGTGTCGATCGACGCGCCGGGGCTCGACCCGATCGTGCTCGACCTCGGCACCGGCCTGCGGTTCTGGGGACAGCAGCTGCCGACCGACGGCTCGTTCCACGGCCTGGCGCTGGTCACCCACCTGCACTGGGACCACGTGCAGGGCCTGCCGTTCTTCAGCCCCATCAACGCGCCCGGCGCCTCGCTCGACGTGCATGCCCCCCGCCAGCGCGGCCAGTCGGTGGCCGACATGTTCGACGACTTCATGCGTCCCCCGTACTTCCCCGTGCGGGCCACCGACCTCTTCGGTGACATCCGCTTCCACGACTCGTCCGACACCGAGCTGACCTGGGGCCGGGCCCGCGTCCTCGTGCGCGACGTGCCCCACGTCGGCGAGACCAACGGCTACCGCATCGAGCTCGACGGGCTGGTGATCGCGTACATCAGCGACCACCAGCAGCCGGTCGGCAGCGACGGCATCGCCGACTCGGTGATCGAGCTGTGCCGGGACGCCGACCTGCTGATCCACGACGCCCAGTACGACCCGGACGAGTTCGCGGTGAAGTCGAACTGGGGGCACTGCACGGTCGACTACGCGGTACAGGTCGCGGCGGCCGCGGGCGTCCGGCGGCTGGCGCTGTTCCACCACGATCCGAGCCACGCCGACCACGACGTCGACCGCCTGCTCGCCGGTGCGCGCCAGACGTCGGTCCGCGTCGGAGGCCCCGAGGTCATCGCCGCCGCCGAAGGCACCACGATCGCCCTCACCGTGCCGAGCGCGTCGAGCACCCTCACTCCGGGCTGAGCCCCTCCGAGCGCCGTCTACCCTGGCTCGATGACCGATGTGGCCTTCGACCCCGCCCGCTTCCGCCAGGTGCTTGGCCACTTCGCCACCGGCGTGAGCGTGATCACGGCGATGGACGGGGACACGCCGGTCGGGCTGGCGATCGGGTCGTTCTTCTCGATCTCGCTCGACCCGCCGTTGGTCGGCTTCTGCGCCGCCAAGTCCTCGACCTCGTGGCCGCGCATCCGTGCCGTCGGCGCGTTCAGCGTCAACGTGCTGGCTGAGGACCAGGAGGACATCTGCCGCGTGTTCGCGTCGAAGGAGCCCGACAAGTTCTCCGGCGCGCCGTGGTCGCCGTCGGCGCACGGCCAGCCGCTGCTCGCCGGCGTGCTCGCCTCGATCGACTGCGACCTCGAGGTCGTCCACGACGCCGGCGACCACGAGATCGTGGTCGGCGCCGTGCGCGACCTGCGGGTCAAGCGCGAGGGCGGCCCGCTCATCTTCTTCCGCGGCGGCTACGCCAACCTGGCCTGACCCGCGGGTCGTCAGGCGTCGATGCCGAGTTGGTGGAGGACGAACGCCAGCACGAACGCCTCGTCGCGCCACGCGTCGTAGCGACCGGACGGGCCGCCGTGTCCCGCGCCCAGCTCGACCTTCAGCAGCACCGGCCGTTCGGTGCCGGTCGCGCCCGGAGCCTGGTCGCGCAGCCGGGCCACCCACTTGGTGGGCTCGTGGAAGCCCACCCGCGGGTCGTTGAGGCCGGCGGTGGCGAGCACGGCGGGAGCGGGCACCGCCCTGACGTTCTCGTAGGGGCTGTAGCCCTTGATCGCCGCGTAGGCGGCGGCGTCGGCCAGCGGGTCGCCCCACTCCTCGCGCTCGATCACGGTCAGCGGGAGCGACGGGTCGAGCATGGTCGTGAGCGGATCGACGAACGGCACCTCGGCCACCACGGCGCGATAGAGGTCGGGCGCCAGGTTCAGCGACGCCCCCATCAGCAGGCCACCGGCGCTCGCGCCGCGGGCGGCGATGCGGGCCGGGTCGGCGCGACCGCTGGTGACGAGGTGGCGGGTGGCGGTCACGAAGTCCTCGAACGAGCGCCGCTTCTGGTCGAGCTTGCCGTCCTCGTACCAGCGCCGACCCATCTCGCCGCCACCGCGGACGTGCGCGATGGCGAACACGACGCCGCGGTCGAGCAGCGACAGCCGGGCCACCGAGAACCAGGGATCCATGCTCGCCTCGTAGGCCCCATAGCCGTAGACGAGCGTCGGCGCGGGGCCGTCGGCGGGAACGCGGTCCGGCCGCCAGGCGATCGAGATCGGCACCTGCGCGCCGTCCGGCGTGGTGGCCCACTCGCGGGCGGAGGCGTAGGAGGCCGGGTCGAAGTCGCCGAGCACGGGCTGCTGCTTGAGCAGCGAGCGCTCGCCGCTGGTGAGGTCCTGCTCGAAGACCGACGGCGGGACCGTGAGGGACTGGAACGAGAACCGGTAGCGGCTGGTGTCGAACTCGGCGTTGGTCGCCCCGCCGACGGTGCCCACCGGGTCGTCGAAGGCGAGGTCGGTGCCGGCGGCCGTGTCCGGGTCGAGCACCCGCAGCGCCGTGAGGCCGCCGCGGCGCAGGTGGACGACCAGGTGGTCGCGAAGCGCGTCGACGCCGAGGAGCCGCTCACCGGCCTGCTGCGGGACGACCGGCTCCCACCGGTCGCGTGGCGCCACGGTCGTGCCGGCCAGCGCGGCGCGCCACACGGCGAAGTCTTCGGCGCCGCCGTGGTTCGACGTGATCAGCAGGCCCGTCGGGTGGTGTGCGACCGAGTACTCGACCCCCTGCTCGCGCGCGGCGACGAGGCCGGCCAGCGCGGTTGGCTCGTGCGCGTCGAGCAGCCAGGCCTCGCTGGTGACCGCGCTGTCCGCCCCGATGACCGCCACGGCGCCGCTGCGGGCCGCG
Source organism: Acidimicrobiales bacterium (assembly GCA_025463985.1). GTDB lineage: Bacteria > Actinomycetota > Acidimicrobiia > Acidimicrobiales > Iamiaceae > JAODBM01. Next base: position 46,311 of record JAODBM010000079.1, on the reverse strand, counting down.
CCGACCGAGACGTGGAAGCGCTCGTCGTCCTCGCGGAAGACCTCGACGTCGGTCGCCGGGTCGGTGCCCACGGTGTGGCGGCGCACCGCGTAGGGGCGCTCGGCCTCGTCGACCACCGTGTACCAGCACGTCGCCGAGTCGGCCGCCCAAGCGAAGCCGTAGGACGCGTCGTCGATGGCCTCGGGATGGTCGTCGCCGGTGGACAGGTCGCGGAAGCGGAGCTGGTGGCGCTCGTCGCCCTCGTGGTCGACGGCGTAGGCAAGCATGGCGCCGTCGGGGCTCACGTCGAGCACGCCGAGCGAGAGGTAAGGCGTGCCCTCGGCCAGGACGTTCTCGTCGACGACCAGCTGCTCGGTCTCGTCGGCGGCCATGGCCAGCCCGGTCCCGTCGTCGGGGCGCCGGCAGTGGCGGGCGTAGGCCTTCCCCTCCTCGGTGCGCACGTAGTACCACCACGCGCCCTTGCGGTAGGGCACCGAGAGGTCGGTCTCCTGCACCCGCGAGCGGATCTCCTCGAACAGCCGCTCGCAGAGCTCGGCTTGCGGCGCGGTGACCGCCGCGGTCCAGGCGTTCTCCGCCTCGAGGTGCGGGAGGGTCGCGGGGTCGTCCGCGTCGCGCAGCCAGGCGTAGGGGTCGGTGATCTCGTCGCCGTGGTGGGTGCGGGTGGTCGGCCGCCGCTCGGGACGCGGCGGTCCGTCGGGTGGCGGCGCGGCGTCGGGTGGGGTGGGGGCGGGCACGGCCGGCACAGTACGTTCGTGGCCCATGCCCGTCTACGCGCTCGGCGACCAGGTGCCCGACATCGACCCCTCGGCCTACATCGCCGCCGAGGCGGTGATCATCGGCTCGGTCCGGATCGGGGCCGAGGCATCGGTGTGGCCGGGTGCGGTCTTGCGGGGCGACGACGGCCAGATCGTGGTCGGGGCCCGCACCTCGATCCAGGATGGCGCCATCCTGCACACCACCCCGACGACCCCGACGATCGTCGGCGCCGAGTGCGTCGTCGGCCACCTCGCCCACCTCGAGGGCTGCACGGTCCACGACGGTTCGCTCATCGGCTCCGGCTCGGTGGTGCTGCACCGCGCGGTCATCGAGTCGGTCGCGCTCGTCGGTGCCGGGGCGGTCGTGCCCAACGACATGGTCGTGCCGACCGGTGCCATGGCCCTCGGCGTCCCCGCCAAGCTGCGCGAGGGCGTGGTCACCTCCGAGCTGATCGCCCTCGGCATGCAGTCCTACGTGGACCGGGGCCGGCGCTACCGCCAGGAGCTCCGCCGCCTCGGCTGACCCCACCCCATCGCAATGTGGAGTAGAAGCGGTCGTCCTAGCGACCGCTTCTACTCCACATTCGCTGGGTGGGGGGTCGCTGGGTGGGGGGTCGCTGGATGGGGCTGGGTAGGGGTCAGGGAACGGTGGCGGGCTCGGGTTCGAAGAGGGAGACGGCGCCCTCGGTGGCGCGCTGGCGGGCCCAGCGGGCGACGACGGGGTCGCCGGTCAGGTAGACGATCTGCGTCTTGTCCGAGAGGCGCACGAGCATGTCGAGCAGGTCGCAGCGCTGGTCGACGGGGACCTGCGTGAGCGGGTCGTCGAGCAGGATCGGCACCGACTCCTCGACGCCCCCCTGCCAGGTCGTGCGGGCCACCCGCGCGATGAGCCGCTTGTGGAGCGGGGCCGTGCCGTCGGGGCCCTCGCCGAGCTGCCGCTCGAGGTCGGCGACCCGCGAGACCATCAAGTCGTAGCGCCGCTGGGCGCCGGTCACGTCGGGCCGTGGCTCCGCGGCCAAGGTGTCCGCAAGCGTGCGCCGGCGGTCCTCCAGCGTGGCCTCGTCGGCCGGCCGCTCGGTCGGGTCGGGCGAGCCGGCCCAGCCCGGTCGGCGGTCGTGCTCGATCCGCTCGGCGAGGACGCGCAGCTCGGCCTCGAGCTCGCCGCGGTCGCGCTGGTGCTCGGCGGCGCTGAGCCGGGTGCGGGCTCGGGCCACGGCTCCGATCACGCGGGTGAGCCGCTCCTCGAGGTCGTCACCGTGGAACCCGAGGTCGCCGAGCAGCCGGTCCAGGTCGGTCGTGGCGAGCTGGAGGGCGTCGTCGAGGCGGAACAGCTCGCCCCAGTCGCGGGCGACCCGCCCGGCGGCGATGCGCCCGGCGAGCACGCTGCGGACCTGGTCGGTCGGGATGTTCTCGGGGATGCCGTACGCGCCCAGGCCTGAGGTGAGCGCCCCGGCGGCGGCGTGCTCCCGGCGGCGCGCGGTCTCGACGGCGCGATGGCACTCGGCGATGCGGGCGGCGCGCGCCGCCGGATCGATCTCGGCGGCATGGGCGCGGATCTCGGCCTCGCGGGCGCCGGCGACCACGACGTCGACCTCACCGACGAGGTCTTGCCAGTCGACCTCAGCCGCCGCCTTCGCGTTCGCCGCCTCCTCGAGCTCTCGGCGGGCCTTGGCGTCGATCGGCCCGTCGATGCGGCGCAGGTGCAGGCCGAGCCAGGTCGCGGCGCCGGCCCGCCGCAGCTGCGCGGTCTCCTCCCGCACCGCGTCGGAGAGGCGGCGGCGGGGCACGAGCACGAGCCAGCAGGCGACGGCCAGCGCGCTGAGCAGGGTCGCGGCGCCGGCCACGATGCCGAGGCGGATCGACAGCAGCGTGCTCGCCGCGAGCGCGCCCGCCGCGAGCGCGCCGGGGAGCGAGCGTTCCTTGACCCGGCGCTGGCTGCGGACCACGTCGAGGTGCGCGGCCTCCACGTCGTGCTCGACCGCGGGGTCGATCTCGTCGTTCAGGCCGCCGAAGCGGGTGCTGGCCTCCTCGAAGGCGGTCGAGCAGCCGACGAGCTCGGCGTGCGTGGCCCACAGCGCGTCCTGGTCCACCCGGGCCAGCGCCTCGACGAGCGCGTCGTCGGGCACCGCGGGGTCGGCATGCTCGACCTCGTCGGCCGCCAGCTCCGCGGCGCGGCGGTCGGCGGTCGCCTGCTGCCAGCGGTTGAAGCGCTCGGTGAACATGGTCGGCACGGCGTCGGGCGTCGCCGCGACCCGCGCGACATCGGCCCGGGACACGGCGGGCGGGGCGCCGAGCTGGTCACGCAGCTGCTCCGCGGCGGTGGCCAGGTCCGCCCAGGCCTCGCCGCTCTCGCGGACTTCAGCGACGGCGTCGAGCAGGCGGCAGTCGGCGTCGTCCTTGCCGTCGGGGTCTCGGTCGAGGGCGGCGAGCTCGGCCCGCAGGTCATCGGCCTGCTCGCTGGCCTCGAGCCAGCGCCAACGGGCCTCGTCGTCCTCCAGGCGCGCCAGCTGTGCCGCCACCTCGGCGAGATCGTCCTGTCGCTCGTCGAAGTCGAACGCGCGCTCCACGGCCTGGTCGAGCTCGGCCCTGAGGTCGGACACGGCCGAACGGGCCCCGACGAGGTCGCCACGCAGCTGGGCCAGCGGCCGGCCGCCCTCCAGGCCGAGGTCGGCGGCGCGGAGGGCCATCAGCTGGAGGAGGACGTCGGGGTCGCCGCCGATGAGCTGAGCCGGGGTCGGAGCCGGCTCGGACGTGTCGGCGTAGGTCGCGCCCGTGCTCTCCGCGAAGATCCGCCGCCCGGTGTGGTCGGTGAAGATCACCGTGGCGTTCGGCGTGAGGCCCGCAGTGGCCTTGATCACGGCGTCGAGCAGGTCGGCTCGTGCCGCCTCGTCGACCCCGCTCACCACCGTGACCCGCGGGCTGAACCGCAGCCTGAACTGATCACCAGGCAGATAGAGAACGAGCTGTTCGAAGCGCACCGACCGACCTCCGACCTAGGCATCGGCATCCGCAGCCGCGTTCTGTAGCCCCTGGTTGGGGCCAGCGCTCAGGCGGCGCTGTCGAGCCAGTGGAACGGCGTGCCGCTGAGGTTGCGCAGCACCATGAACGCGAGCGCCACGGCCACGAAGGCCCACGGAGCCCAGCGCGGGGCGCGGACCCGGGGCCAGGCCAGCCCGAGCGACCGGCCCATCCAGAGCAACCAGCCGACGACCAGGAACGGTGCCGCCACCGTGAACAGCAGGTTGTGGTTCAGCGCGGTGCCGACGTGCCCGTGCACCAGCGCGTGGGTGGCGCGGAGGCAGCCGCAGAACGGGCAGTCGATGCCGGTCACCGCGCGCAGCGGGCAGAACGGGAACGCGCCGGAGGTGTTCGGGTTGCCGATGCCGATCGCCGCGGTGCCCGCTGCGGCCAGCACCCCGAGCGTGGCCGGCTGGCGCCATGGCGGTGCCGTTCCCACCGCGAACGCGGCCGCGGCCGGCGCTGCAGGGGGCGCTGGCGTCGGCGGCGGCGCCGGGTCCTGGCCTGTCGAGGTCACGGCCACGACGCTACCGTCGCCTGCCTGCCGCCGGCCCTCCGACACCGCCGCCGGTCGCCGCGAGGGGCTCGATCGGCGAAACCGGTTGGCGGTCCGGCGGGGTCCGGCCGATACCCTGACCGCCGGGTCAAGCGGGAGAGGGGAAGGTGCTGCCATCGTGATGACCGACGATGCGGCGGCCACGTCGTCCGCGCGCGATGGCTGGGCGCTGATGCGGGCCCAGATGCGCAAGCAGTGGCTCGGCCTGACGATCGGCGTGACCGTGGGCCTCGTCTGGACGATGGCCAAGGTGAGCGTGCCGAAGCTGGTCGAGCGGGCCATCGACCAGGGCATCGTGCCGGGACGCAAGGGCGTGGTGACGCACTATGCGGTGCTCATCGGCGTGGCCGGAGTGGTCGCCGGCACCTTCACCGGCGTCCGCCGCTACATGGCGTTCCGCGAGGCTCGGTTCGCGGAAGCGGACCTGCGCGACCGCATGTTCGCCCACCTGCAGCGGCTGCACTTCGCCTACCACGACGAGCAGCAGACCGGGCAGCTGATGAGCCGGGCCAACAACGACCTCCAGCAGATCCAGAACTTCATCGTCCTGATCCCGCTGACCATGTCGAACTTCCTCACGGTCGCGGCCGTGACGGTGATCCTGGTGCGCATCGACCCGCTCCTCACGCTGCTGGCCCTCGGGCTCCTGCCGCTGGTCAACGTGCTGGCGAAGCGGTTCTCGACGCGGCTGCACCCGCTCATGGTCGGGGTCCAGCAAGAGTCGGCCGAGCTGGCCGCGGTCGTGGAGGAGTCGGTCTCGGGCGTGCGGGTGGTCAAGGGCTTCGGCGCCGAGGCCACGCAGGTGGCCCGCCTCCGAGCCGAGGCCGACGACGTCTACGAGGTGTCGATGGACGCCGCCCGGGTGCGCGCCACCTACTGGCCGCTGCTCGACCTGTTGCCGAACATCGGGCTGATCGCCGTGCTCGGCTACGGCGGCCACCGGGTGATCTCCGGCCACCTGCAGCTCGGCTCGCTGATCGCCTTCAACGCCTACGTGGTGCTGCTGATCTGGCCGTTGCGCATGCTCGGGATGATCATCGCCAACGCGCAGCGTGCCGCCGCCGCCGGCCAACGGGTGCACGAGGTGCTGGTCAGCGAGCCGGCGGTGGTCGACCCGGCCGCGCCGATCGACCTGCCGCCCAGCGGGGGCGAGGTGCGCTTCGAGGGCGTGCGCTTCTCGTACGGCACCGGCCGGGCCGTGCTCGACGGGCTCGACCTCGTGGTGCCGGCCGGACAGTCCGTCGCGCTGGTCGGCGCCACCGCCAGCGGGAAGTCGACCGTGGCCAAGCTGGTGCCGCGCTTCTACGACGTCGAGGCCGGCCGCGTGCTCCTCGACGGCGTCGACGTGCGCGATGCCCGCGTGCGCGACGTGCGCCGGGCCATCGGGCTCGTGTTCGAGGAGACGTTCCTCTTCTCGGACTCCGTGGCCGCGAACATCGCCTTCGCCGAACCCGAGGCGACGTTGGACCGCATCGAGCGGGCGGCCCGCCTGGCCGGTGCGCACGACTTCATCGCCGCGCTGCCCGAGGGCTACGCCACCGAGATCGGCGAGCGAGGCTTCAGCCTCTCGGGCGGGCAGCGCCAGCGCATCGCCATCGCGCGGGCCGTGCTCGCGGACCCGCGGGTGCTGATCCTCGACGACGCGACCTCTGCCGTGGACCCCACCAAGGAGCACGAGATCCGCGACGCGATGGCCGAGGTCATGCGCGACCGCACCACGCTCGTGATCGCGCACCGGCCGGCCACGATCGCGCTGGCCGACCGAGTCGTGCTGCTCGACGACGGCCGCATCGCGGCCGACGGCACCCACGAGGAGCTGCTGCGATCGAGCGCCCGCTACCGCGAGGTTCTGGCCTCGGCCGCCGCCCGCGACGAGCAGGCCCGCCACTCCGCGGGCGCGGGCGCGGGCGCGGGCGCAGGCGCAGGCGCAGGCGTGAGCGCGAGCGCCGGAGCGGCCGCTGGTGACGGTGCCGGTGCGGGAGCCGCCGCTGGTGATGGTGCGGGAGCGGCCGCTGGTGACGGTGCCGGTGCGGGAGCCGGCGTCGAGGCTGGGAGCGCGCGGCCATGATGCCCATGGCCGGGGTCGACCCGGACGCCAAGCTCGACGTCCGAGAGGCCCGCCAGCTCCTGCGACGGACCGCGCGCATGGTCCGCCCGTACCGGCGGACGCTGCGCCTCGCGGTGGGGCTCGTCGTCGTCTGGACCCTGACCACGCTGGCCGGTCCCTACCTGCTCAAGCTCGGGATCGACCGCGGCATCAAGCGCCATGACGCCGGCTTCCTCGACGCCACCGTCGTCGCCTACATCGGCGTCGCCGTGGTCGCCTTCTTCGTCGACCGCGTGCAGATCGTGCTCCTGAGCAAGGTCGGCGAGGGGTTCCTGCGCGACATGCGGGTGCGCGTGTTCGACCACCTCCAGCGCCTGTCGATGCCGTTCTACGACCGCGAGAAGGCCGGCGTGGTCGTCTCGCGCATGACCTCCGACGTGGACTCGCTGCAAGAGCTCGTGCAGCAGGGCCTGCTCCAGTTCGTGGCCAGCGTCCTGCTCATCGCGTTCTCGGCGGTGGTGCTGGCGATCGTGTCGTGGCAGCTCACGCTGATCTGCCTCGTGCCGTTGCCGTTCGTCGTGCTCGCCTCGGTCAAGTTCCAGCGCGACTCCAACGCCGCCTACCTCACGGTCCGCGACCGCATCGGCCTCACCCTCTCGAGCCTCCAAGAAGGCATCAGCGGCGTGCGGGTCATCCAGGCCTACGGGCGCGAGGGCGTCGAGACCGAGCGGTTCGGCCTCCGCAACCGCCACCTCTACCGAGCCCACATGCGTTCGGTGTGGGTGCAGGCCTGGTACCTGCCGGTGATCGAGCTCTCCGCGCTGAGCTGCACCGCGCTGGTCATCGGCTTCGGCGGCCGTCTGGTGACGGGCGGAACGGTCACGGTCGGCACCATCGCCTTCTTCGTGCTGTCGCTGTCGAACCTCTTCGAGCCCGTCCAGCAGCTCTCGCAGCTGTTCAACCAGGTGCAGTCGGCGGCGGCCGGCCTCCAGAAGCTGTACGACCTGCTCGACACCGAGGTCGACGTCCCCGAGGCCCCCGACGCCGTCGACCTGCCCCGCCGGGGCGAGATCCTCGTCGAGGACGTGTCGTTCGCGTACGGCGACGGTGCACCGGCCCTGCGCGACGTCGACCTCGCCATCGCCAGCGGCGAGCGCCTCGCGCTGGTCGGGCCCACGGGCGCCGGCAAGTCGACGCTCGCCAAGGTCATCGCCCGCCTCTACGACCCGACGTCGGGCCGGGTCACGTTCGGCGGCGTCGACCTGCGCCAGGCGAAGCTCGCGGCGCTGCGGGCCACCGTTACCGTCGTGCCGCAAGAGGGCTACCTGTTCACCGGCACCATCCGCGACAACGTCCGCATCGGCCGGCCCGGGGCCAGCGACGCGGAGGTCGAGCGGGCCCTGGCCGACATCGGGGTCCTCGACCGGTTCGCCGGCCTCGCCGAGGGCCTCGACACCGAGGTCCGTGAGCGGGGCTCCCGGCTGTCCGCGGGCGAGAAGCAGCTCGTGTCGCTGGCCCGGGCCGCGCTGGCCGACCCCGCCGTGCTCGTGCTCGACGAGGCCACCTCGAGCCTCGATCCCGGGACCGAGGTGCTGGTCGAGCGGGCGATGGACCGGCTGATGGAGGGTCGCACGGTCATCGTCATCGCGCACCGCCTGTCCACCGCCGAGCGGGCCGACCGGGTCGGCGTGGTCGCCGACGCCCGCCTCGTCGAGCTCGGCACCCACCGCGAGCTGCTCGACCACGGCGGCCGCTACGCCGCCCTGTACGACAACTGGGTCAGCGGCCTCGCGTCCTCGGCCTGACCCTCGAACCGCCCACCCCACCGTCCACCGCGGTAGTGGGCGGGATCTCGGTCGCAGGGGTGACCGCTGTTCCGCCCAGTTGCGCCTCGCCGCCGTCGTGGGCGGGGTCTCGGTCGCTGGGGTGACCGCACTTCCGCCCAGTTCGGATCAGGGGGTGGCGGCCGGCGGCGCGCCGCGGACGAGTCGGCCGGGGCGGGCGCCGGTCGGCTCGCCCCGCTCGAACGTCACCTCGCCGGCGACGATCGTGGCCTCGTAGCCGTCGGCCCGCTGCACCAGCCGCCGGCCGCCGGCGGGCAGGTCGTGGACCATCTCCGGCGGCCGCAGCGTGAGCCCGTCGAGGTCGATCAGGTTGAGGTCGGCCCGCTTGCCCGGCTCGATCGTGCCGCGGTCGGTGAACCCGTAGGTGGCCGCCGTCCGCCCGGTCTGCAGCTGCACCGCGAGCTCGAGCGGCAGCCGCTCGCCCCGCGTCCGGTCCCGGACCCAGTGCGTGAGCAGGTAGGTCGGCATGCTGCCGTCGCAGATGAGCCCACAGTGCGCCCCGCCGTCGCTCAGCCCGAGGACCGCGCTTGGGTGGGTCACCATCTCGCGGATCGCGTCGTGGTTGCGGTCGACGTAGCTGGCCAGGGGAGCGAACACGAGGCCCGAGCCGTCCTGCTCGAGCATCCAGTCGAGCGCGACCTCGTCGGGCGTGCGGCCCTCGCGGGCCGCCACCGCGGCCACGCTGGCCTCGGGCGGCGGCTCGTAGTCGGGCGGCTCGCCGAGCCGGAACATCTGGTCCCAGCGCGTCACCAGCGCGCGGGCCACGACGTTGCTGGTCCTCGGTTCCTCCGCCAGGAGCTGCGCCCGCACCTCGGGCCGCCGCAGCTCGGCGACGCGGGCGGCGTGGGGAAGGTGGGAGAGGTCGTGCCAGGTGGGGTGCGAGATGAACGGGTGGAGCGACGACTGCAGGCCGAAGAGCATCCCGGTCGGCCGGCAGGCGACCTGGGGGACGATGTGCACGCCTTCCGCGGCGAGGGCCGACGCATCGGCCAGCGACTGGCGGAACGCCTCGGGCGCGTACGGCGTCTGTGCGAGGGAGTAGGAGACCGTGGCGCCGGTCCGGCGGGCCACCTCGGTCAGCCATGCCCCCTCGTCGCCGCTGCCCTGCTGGTCGGAGACGAGCTGGAAGACGCCGTGTCCGGCGCGCCCGAGCGCGTCGGCGATCACCAGCAGCTCGTCCGGGGGCGCGTTCGTGCCCGGCACGAGCCCGTGCTTCGAGCGGTGGAGGATCGTGCGCGAGGTCGTGAAGCCGACCGCTCCGGCCCGCAGCGCCGCCTCGGTCAGGTCGGCCATCGCCGCGATCTCGTCGTCGGTGGCCTCCTCGTGGGCGCGGTCGCCGAGGACGTACGCCCGGAGCGCCGCGTGCGGCACCTGCGCCGCCACGTCGAGCACGCGAGGCATCCGGTCGACCGCATCGAGGTACTCCGGGAACGTCTCCCACTGCCAGTCGAGGCCCTCGTGCAGCGCCGTGCCGGGGATGTCCTCGACGCCCTCCATCAGCTCGATGAGGAACCCGTGGCCGTCGGGGTGCACCGGCGCGAAGCCGACGCCGCAGTTGCCCATCACGACGGTCGTCACGCCGTGCCAGCTCGACGGGGTCACCTCCGGGTCCCACGTGACCTGTCCGTCGTAGTGGGTGTGGATGTCGACCCAGCCCGGCGCCAGCACGAGGCCGTCAGCGTCGATCCGCCGGCGCCCGGGCCCGACGTCGGGCCCGACGTCGCTGATCAGGCCGTCGTCCACGGCCACCGCGGCGTGGCGGGCCGCGGCTCCCGTGCCGTCGACCACCCGCGCGCCGGTGATTACGAGATCGTGCATGCGTCAGCCCCCTCGTGGCCGCCGCATGCTACTGACGCTGGCGCCGGGCCTGCCGGCAACGTGACGATCCCGCGACATCGCGGGCCAACCCGGGTACCACCAGCTCGCGTACGCCAAGATGTCGCCCGCCTCGCGGTCGGCCGGCGGCCAGGGCCATCGACGAGCAGGCCGGTTCGCTCCCCGGCGGACCAGATCGGAGCGAGAAGCATGCGGCACCAACCGACGAGCGGAGGCGGGTCACCGAGCACCTTCGTCCTCGCCCTCGCGGCGGCGACCCTGGTGCTCGCGGCCTGTGCGTCCAACGGCGGCCAGCAGGTCCGTACCGGCGGACCCGGGGGCGGGGGGAGCGTCACGCCGGCCGCCGCAGCGCCCGGTCCCTACGACGAGGTGCAGGCTCGCTATGACGCGCTCACCGCGAAGGCCGGCCCCGTCGAGGCCCGCGGTCCGGGCAGCGTCGTCGACCGGGTGCCGTTGCGGCAGCCGGTGGCCACCCGCACGCGCGCCGGCCGCAGCGTCCGGGTCGCCGAGGCCCGGCGCCTCACCATCACCGGCGGACCGTTCCCCTACGGCGACGCGCGCATCATCGTGCGCGCCGACGGCGTGGACATCGGCGAGGGGCGGTCGGGCGACGGGCGGCGGACGCTGTCGGTCGCCGTGCTCGACCCGACGATCCTGCATCCGGGCGTCGTCGTCAGCTACCAGATCGGCACCCACCGGCCCGTCGTGGTCGGCCCGCTCAAGGCCGGTGGCTGACATGCCCCCGACCCCCACGACTCGCGCCCGCAGGGCCCGCGCCCTCCGGGCGTTGCTGCTGCTCGCCGTCGCCGGCCTCGTGCCCGCGCTGTCGGGCGTCAGCGCCGGCTCGGCGTCCGCCGCCTCGTCGCGCCTCGCCGCTGCCAGCGCGCCCGCTCGGGCTGCCGCCGTTCCCGACCCGGGCACCACCGGCCCGCTCGTCACCACCACCCAGGACTACGACTTCGGCGACAGCGCCCTCACGTTCCCCGGCCTGCCCGGCCCGGTCGAGGACCGAGCCCGCGTGTATCGCCCCGTCGACCTTTCGGGCGGACCGTTCCCGCTGGTGATCTTCCTGCACGGCCGCCACGAGTTCTGCACGTCGGGCGACCCCACCTGGCCTTGCACGAGCCCGTCCCACCGCGTCAGCTCGTACCGGGGCTACGACGGCATGGCCCTGAACCTCGCCAGCCACGGGTTCGTGGTGGCGTCGATCAGCGCCAACGGCATCAACGCCGCCGACGCCGGCGTCGAAGACGGCGGAGCCGACGCACGCGGCCGGTTGATCCTCCACCACCTCGACCGCTGGAAGACCTGGAGCTCCTCGGGCGGCGCGCCGTTCGGGTCGACCTACGTCGGCAAGATCGACCTCAGCCGCATCGGGCTCATGGGCCACTCCCGCGGGGGTGAGGGCGTGGCCGCCGCGGTCCAACAGAACCAGGCGCTGCCCACCCGCTACGGCATCAAGGCGGTCCTGCTGCTCGCGCCGGTCGACTTCATGCGTCGCAAGGTCCACGCCGTGCACCTCGGCGTGATCCTGCCGTACTGCGACGGCGACGTGTCCGACCTCCAAGGCGTGCACTACGTCGACGACACGCTCTACGACAACCCGAACGACTACACGAACCGCAACACGATCCTGATCGACGGCGCCAACCACAACTTCTTCAACACGGAGTGGACGCCGCCGGCGCCGACGGGCTTCGACGACGGGCCGACCGGCAGCGGCAGCGTGTGCGACCGCACCGCCCCCGGCAACCAGCGGCTGTCGCCGGTCGCGCAGCGCGCCGCGGGCCTCGCCTACGTCAACGGCTTCATGCGCCGCTACGTCACCGCCGACGCGTCCTTCGCGCCGCTCTTCGACGGCAGCACGACCAAGCCGGCCTCGATCGGCGGCGCCAGCGTGCTGATCGGCTACCACTCGACCCAGGTCGACCGTCGGCGGCTCGACGTCGCCCGCACCAACGTCACGTCCGAGGTCTCCCGCGACACGCTCGGCGGCAGCGTCACCAGCATCGACCTGTTCCGCGACGTCTGCGGCCAGGGCGGCGGATCGACGCCGCCCTGTCTCGGCAACACCGGGGTGTACGGCACCGAGCCACACGGCGGCGAGCCGGGCCTCAACCAGATGCGAGTGGCGTGGGGGAGCACGAACGCTCGCCTCCGCTTCGAGGTGCCGGCGGCGAAGGGCGACGTCACCGGCTTCACGGCGCTGACGTTCCGCACCGCGCTCAACTTCGGCTTCTCGAACAACCCCATCGGCGTGCAGACCAACCTGCGGGTCGCGCTCGTCGACCAGACCGGCAAGGGCGTCATCGTCAACGCGGCCACGTACAGCAACGCCCTGCGCTACGCACCGGGATGGGAGAACGGCTCCGGCGAGCCCAAGCTGCTGCTGAACACGGTGCGCGTGCCGCTGTCGGCCTTCGCAGGCGTCGACCTGCACAACGTCCGCCGGGTCACGATCGTGTTCGACCGGCGGGGGCAGGGCGTGGTGCAGATCGCCAACCTGGCGTTCGCCGACCGGCCGTGACCCGACCGCAGGCGGGGCGGCGGTCCGGTTCCGCTGTCACCGACCCTCGGTAGGGTTGCCGCATGGTCGAGCGGAAGCGGGGCACGTCCACGTCGAACTTCGGCGTCGGCAAGCGCGAGAGCCACGACGCCTCCGCCTTCTACGCCCGCTTCGAGGCCCCGCGGCTTTCCGACGACGCCACGGTGCTCGATCCCGCGCTGGTCGACGGTGCCATCGGCGACCCGCTCAAGGCCGGCGATGCCCGCGCCATGACCGACGTCCCCGACGGCGCGGTGGCGCTCGTGGTCACGTCTCCCCCGTACTTCGCCGGCAAGCAGTACGAGGAGGAGCTGGGCCAAGGCGGTATCCCCGCGTCCTACGCGGCCTACCTCGACATGCTCGAAGCGGTCTTCGCCGAGTGCGTGCGCACCCTCGAGCCCGGCGGCCGGATCGCGGTCAACGTCGCCAACCTCGGCCGCAAGCCGTATCGCAGCCTGGCGGCCGACGTCATCCAGATCCTGCAAGATCGGCTGCACCTGTTGATGCGCGGTGAGGTGGTCTGGCAGAAGCAAGAGGGCGCCAGCGGCAACTGCGCGTGGGGCTCCTATCGCTCGCCGGCCAACCCCACCATCCGGGACCTGACCGAGCGGGTCGTGATCGCCAGCAAGGGCCGCTTCGATCGGGCCATGTCGGCCAAGCGGCGCGAGGTCGCGGGCTTGCCGTACCGCCCCACCATCAACGCCGACCGCTTCATGGCCGCCACCACCGACGTCTGGTCGATCCCGCCCGAGAGCGCCAAGCGGGTCGGGCATCCGGCCCCCTTCCCGGTCGAGCTGCCCGAGTGGCTCATCGACCTCTACACGTACGAGAACGATCTCGTGCTCGACCCGTTCCTCGGCTCGGGCTCCAGCGCGGTGGCCGCCGCGCGCACCAACCGGCGCTTCGTCGGCTACGACCTCGACCCGGCCTACGTCGCCATCGCCCGGCAGCGGCTCAAAGACGAGCACGAGCGCCTCGCCGAGGAGGAAGAGCGGCGCGCGGTGCCCAGCACGCCGCCGCAGGCCGAGGTGCCGGCATCCGACCAGGCGGAGAGCGCGAGCGACTTCCAGCGTCGGGCCAGCTTGGAGGGCAAGGCCGCTCAGGCCCTGGCCGAGCAGGTGCTCACCGAGGCCGGCTTCACGATCATCGATCGCAACCATCGGCTCCGGGGCCTCGGCATGACGATGAACTTCCGGGCCGTCGACCAGGCCGAAGACCTCTGGCTGTTCGACGTGTCCGGTGCGTTCTCGAGCACCCGTGGCGGCCTCCGCCGCACCGACACGATGTGGAAGGCCCTCGGCCGGGCCCACGTCCTCGCCCGCAACCAGGCCTTTGCCCGCATCCCACTGGTGCTGCTCACCTCGCACCTTCCGCACCCCAGCACCGACGGCGAACGAGCCATGCACGCGGCCGGTCCCAACGCCTTCTTCGACGCCATCGCGATGCTCGAAGCCGACGACTTTGGCCGCCTGCGCAGCTATGCCTCGGGCGGCTTCGGCGGCGGGCGCAGGGCGCCCGTCGCCGGCTTCTGGGCTCCGGGCGACCTCGACGCGTGGAAGCCGCCACCCGACGTCGACGAGCGCTGACGGCGGGACCCGCGCCCCATGCCGTCGCTGCGCACCGAGATCACCGAGATCGTCACCGGGCTGGGGTTGCTCGGGCTCGGCGACGTCGACTGGGCGCTCGCGGCTCGGCCGGCCGCGCTGGCCGGCGTCAGCGACGAGCACTGGGACCGGCTGGCCAAGGCCCGGGCCGTGGGGCTCCACGACCGCGACTTCGCGAGCGCCTGGGCCAACGGCGTGGCCTTTCTCGGGGCCGACGACGGGCTTCGCGGCCGCCCGCCGCGGCGCGTCGAGTGGAAGGGCCCCGACAAGCCGCCCGGCTACGACCTCGTCCCCGCCGACCTGCGGGTCGACCACGTCTGGCTGATCTCCTGCAAGTACCTCTCGAAGATCCTCCTGAACGCGTCGCCGGCCCACCTGTTCGACCGGGTGCTCGGTGAGCGCCGCGGCACCGGCGCCGACTGGTACCTCGACGTCGCGCCGGGCGCCTATCGCGCGCTGTACCGCGAGGTGTGCGCCGCGCTCGGCGACCCGACGCTGCCCGCGGACCCGGCCGATCTCGGGCGCGCGCATCGCGAGGTGCTGAAGACGCAGCTGACCGGCCAGCTGCCCGCACCGGTCGCCGCCGCCTACCAGCACCTCGCCGACGTGGTCAGCCAGGCATCGGCCGATCGCTGGCGCCGCTCGCTGGCGGACCTGCGGGCACGCGAGGAGATGCTCTGGCGGCTGCTGCGGCTGTCCAGCGCGCCGTACTTCGTGCTCGGTAGCGCTCCGGGCGGTGCCTCGCTCCGCCTGCGGATCGCCACGCCGTGGGACTGGCGCCAGCGCTTCACCCTGCGGGCGTTCGACGTCTGGGGCGAGGAGGCGGGCCAGCCGAAGGTGGTCTGGCGGGCCAACGTGACCGACCGGCTGGCCGCGGTCGACCGCACGGTCGGCGGCCACGTCGAGGTGCGGTGGAGCCACGGCCGGTTCAGCGGGCAACCGGAGGCGAAGGTGTACCTCGACACGCCGCACGATCAGGTGCCGGGCTACCTTGCCCTCGACGGCGATCACGCTGAGCGGTCGCACGCCTCGGCTCCGCGATGAACCCGTTCGGTCCCAGCTTGCGCCTCCACAAGGATGCGAAGATTGCGCGATGGCCGCGGCGCCGACGCCTCGGTCCCCACCTCCCACGATGACCGTCCAACCCACGATCCCCGTGGCCGGAGAGCTCCGGCCCGCCTCCACCCCAACGCTGCGCATCCCCGCGCTGGACGGCATCCGCGCCGTGGCCGTGGTCGGCGTGCTGCTCTATCACGGCGGCATCTCGTGGATGTCGGGTGGCTACCTCGGGGTCGACGTCTTCTTCGTGCTGAGCGGCTTCCTCGTCACCCTGCTCCTGGTCGGCGAGCACGACCGGTCGGGCCGCGTCGGGCTCAAGCGGTTCTGGTCGCGCCGGGTGCGGCGGCTGCTGCCGGCGCAGGTCGCGCTGCTGGCCGTGGTCACGGTGGTCACCGCGATCTTCTACCGAGAAGACCTCTACGACCTGCGGGGCCAGGTCGTCGCCGCGCTCACGGCGAGCACGAACTGGTACCTGATCGCGACCGGCGGTTCGTACTTCTCCGCCCTCGGTCGGCCCCCCGTGCTGCGCCACCTGTGGTCGTTGGCGATCGAGATGCAGTTCTACGTCGTCTGGCCGCTCGTGTTCGTCGCCGCGATGCGTCGGTGGAAGGAGCACATCGAGCGCCTGGTCATCGCCCTGGTCGTCGCCGCCGTCGCGTCGTCCGTGCTCCTGGCCGTCGTCTTCAGCCCCAGCGCCGACGCCTCCCGCGCCTACTACGACACCTTCTGCCGGCTCACCGGACTGCTGCTCGGCGCGGCGCTGGCGCTGGTCTGGCGGCCGGCCGCGCTCGCTCGGGGCGACGTGGCCCGGCAGGGCCGCGTCCTGGACATGGTCGGCGTCGGCGCGCTGGGCGTGATCGTCGCCTTCATGGTGTTCGCCAACGACAGCAGCGCCCGCATGTACCGGGGCGGGTTCGCGCTGCTGAGCCTCGCCGCGGTGTTCCTGGTCGCGGCCGCGTCGCACCCCCACACCACCCTCGCCAGCGCTCGAGGCCTTGGTCACCCGGCGCTGGTCGCGGTCGGCGTCCGGTCCTACGGCATCTACCTGTGGCACTGGCCCATCTACGCGATCACGCGCCCGGGCATCGACGTGCCGTTGAGCAGCGGCGCCGCCCTCGCCCTCCGCCTCGTGGGCACAGTGGTCGTGAACGAGGTGTCCTTCCGCTGGGTCGAGCGGCCGTGGCACGAGCGGCGGGTCACGCTGGCCAGCCTGCTGCCCTCGCGCCAGCGGTTCGTGGCCTGGGCGCGCCCCGCGCAGGCCTTTGCCGTGGGCACCGTCCTCGCGCTCGCGGTCGGCTCGGCGTCGTTGGCCACGGCGGCCAAGTCGAGCAACGCGATCGTCACCAGCATCAAGCAGGGCGAGGACCTCATCGCCGCCCACAGCGGCGCGGCGCGGCCCGTCCGGCGGGTCGTGGCCGCCGGCACGACCACCACCGCGGTGCGCACGACCGGCCCTGCCGCCAGCGCCACCACCGCCACCACGGCGCCCGTGATCACCACCGCGCCCCCGCCTCCAGTCGGCGCCATCCCCCGGGTCACCGCCGTGGGCGATTCGGTCATGGTCGGGGCGGCGGGCGGGCTCTACAAGCGGTTCGGCGACAAGATCTTCATCGACGCCCGCGTGTCGCGGCAGGGCAAGGTCGCGCCCAGCATCATCAGCTCGCTGCGGGCCCAGCGCGGCCTGGGCGACGTGGTGCTGATCCACCTCGGCACCAACGGCCCCCTGAAGCCCGAGGACATCGCCGCGATGGTCCACGCCGCGGCGCCCACGCCGGTGGTGTTCCTCACGGTGCGCGAGGGCCGGTCCTGGGAGCAGAACGTCAACGACACGCTGGCCGCAGTCGTCCCCACGCTGCCCGGTGCGCGCGTCGCGGACTGGCACGCGCTGGCCAATGGGCACAACGAGTGGTTCCACAGCGACACGGTCCACCTGACCAGCGCCGGGATCGAGGCGTACGCCGACTTCATCCTGCGGACCCTCATCCGCACGAAGTAGCGGGTTCTTCGGCGCCCCGGCGCGCCGACCGCCGCTCCGGAGGTGGCGCTGGTCAGCGGGATTGCTACTATCGCCATAGGAGAAATTCTTCCGCCGGCCCTGGTCGGTGGCCCGCCGCACCCGTGAGGAACGCACATGGCAGTCGCAGATCTCGATCTCGGTCGCTACAAGCTCGGCTGGTCAGACGCCGAGGACTACGTCTTCAAGCCCAAGCGCGGTCTCGACGAAGACATGCTGCGCGAGATGTCGTGGATGAAGGGCGAGCCGCAGTGGATGCTCGACTATCGCCTCAAGTCCTACAAGCACTTCCAGCGTCGCCCGATGCCCAACTGGGGCGGCGACATGTCCGGCATCTTCTTCGACGACATCTACTACTACATCAAGCCGACCGACAAGCAGGTCGACGCGTGGGACGAGCTGCCCGACTCGGTCAAGGAGACCTACGAGAAGCTCGGCATCCCTGAGGCCGAGCGCAAGTACCTGGCCGGGGTCACCGCCCAGTACGAGTCCGAGGTCGTCTACCACCGCAACCGCGAAGACCTCGAGCGCCAGGGCGTGATCTTCACCGACATGGACACGGCGCTGCGCGAGCACCCCGAGATCGTGAAGGCGTACTTCGGCACGGTCATCCCGAAGAACGACAACAAGTTCGCCTCGCTCAACTCGTCGGTCTGGTCGGGTGGCTCGTTCATCTACGTGCCGCCGGGCGTCACCGTCGAGATGCCGCTGCAGGCCTACTTCCGCATCAACGCGGAGAACATGGGCCAGTTCGAGCGCACGCTGATCATCGCCGACGAGGGCTCGCAGGTGCACTACATCGAGGGCTGCTCGGCTCCCGTGTACACGTCAGACTCGCTGCACTCGGCGGTCGTCGAGATCATCGTCAAGCCCAGCGCGCGGGTCACGTACACGACCATCCAGAACTGGTCGTCGAACGTGTTCAACCTGGTCACCAAGCGGGCGCGGGTCGAGGCCGAAGGCCACATGGAGTGGATCGACGGCAACATCGGCAGCCGCCTCACCATGAAGTACCCGGCCGTCTGGCTCGTCGGCCCGAAGGCCTCGGGCGAGGTGCTCTCGGTGGCCTACGCCGGCCCCGGCCAGCACCAGGACACGGGCGCTAAGATGGTCCACGCCGCGCCGGAGACCACCTCGAAGATCGTCTCGAAGTCGATCTCGAAGGACGGCGGCCGCACGTCCTACCGCGGCCTCGTGCGGGTCGAAGACGACGCCTACGGCTGCAAGAGCCACGTCCAGTGCGACGCCCTCATCCTCGACGAGGACTCGATCAGCGACACGTACCCCTACATGGAGGTCGGGGCCCGCGACGCGATCATCGGCCACGAGGCCACCGTCTCCCGCGTGGCCGACGAGCAGCTCTTCTACCTCATGAGTCGCGGCCTCTCCGAGGAGCAGGCCATGGGCATGGTGGTCAACGGCTTCATCGAGCCGGTCACCCGCACGCTGCCCATGGAGTACGCGGTCGAGTGGAGCCGCCTGATCGAGCTCCAGATGGAAGGCTCGGTCGGCTAGAGCTGCGAACCGCCCGAAGTGGGCGGGGATCCGGTCGCCCTGGCGACCGCGATCCCACCCAGTTCGGGTGTGGTGCTCAGATCCTTCGCAGGTGGACCTCGCGCACGCGGTGGTCGGGTCCCTTGCGCAGGATCAGCGCGGCGCGGTTGCGGGTCGGGCGGATGTTGGCCACGAGGTTCCGCTCGTTGATGTCGCGCCAGATGTCGAGGGCGGCGCTCACCGCTTCGTCGTGGGTGAACGAGGCGTAGCGATGGAAGTACGAGTCGGGCTGCTGGAACACCGTCGAGTACAGCGCCAGGAACCGGTCGACGTACCAGGTGCGCACGTCGCGGACGTCGGCGTCCACATAGATCGAGTAGTCGAAGAAGTCCGACACGAAGGTCGTGGTCGCCGCGCTCACCTGCAGCACGTTGACGCCCTCGACGATGAGGATGTCGGGCTGGCGCACGACGCTGCCCGGACCGTCGATCACGTCGTAGATCACGTGCGAGTAGAGGGGCGCGACGACCTCCTCGACCCCGGCGCGCACGTCGCGCAGGAAGCCGAGCAGCCGGCGGACGTCGTAGCTCTCGGGGAAGCCCTTGCGGTCCATGAGTCCCCGGCGCTCGAGCTCGGCGTTCGGGAACAGGAAGCCGTCGGTGGTCACGAGGTCGACGCGCGGGTGGTCGGGCCAGCGGGCGAGCAGGGCCTGCAGCACACGGGCGGTGGTGCTCTTGCCGACCGCCACGCTGCCCGCGATCCCGATGATGTACGGCGGTGCCGGCCGCTCGCTGCCGACGAAGGTCGCGGTCACCCGGCGGCGAGCCTGCGCGGCGGCCACGTGGAGGTTCAGCAGGCGCGAGAGCGGTAGGTACACGGCCTCGACCTCGTCGAGGTCGAGGCGCTCGTTGACGCCCCGCAGCTCGTCGAGGTCCTCGGCGCGCAAGGTGAGCGGCGTGCTCGCCCGCAGGGCTCGCCATGCGTCGCGCGGGAACGCCTCGTAGAGACCCTGGTCCATTGCGTGGGCGAGGCTACGGCCACCCTCATCAACCGCCCAACTCCGACCAAGCCGAGGCGATGACGCACCGGAACGGTGGCGCATCGCCTCGGGTTCTCCGCCGAGGCGATGACTCCCGGCTGAGCGGCCCCGGGCGCGCCGGCGCCAACGTCAGCCTCAGCGGCGGCGGCGGAACACGCGGCGGAAGCGACCGGCCTTGGAGGTCTGCTCCTGCTCGGTGCGGACCTCGGCCAGGATGCTCGGCCCCGCCGCGTTCACGATGTCCTCGGCCTCGTCGAGCAGCGCGGCGATGTCGTCGCCGCGCTCGTCGAGCCCCGGGGGCTCCTCGGGCGTGGCCGGCGTGACCAGGCTGCCGTGCGCCCAGTTGACGTCGGCCAACCGGGGCTGGAACGCCTGGCAGTCGGCCGGGCAGCGCCACGGCGCCTCGGGCGCGAGGTCGAGATCACATTTGCGAACGGTCTCGCCGTCCCCATAGGTCCGCGATTCGAAGAACTTGCACTCCTCCCGCATCGGCATTCGTCCAGTTTGCCAGGCGATGTCAGATATCCGTCGGCGTGGTCCCACCCGTCCACCTTGGGAGATGCTCGGGCTCGCCGGTAGGCTGTTCCCTCACGCCGAGGCTCCGAGCGCACCCACGGCACGTCCCGAGAGGTCCCACGCTGAGCACGTTCACCGTCGAAGCCGCTGCTGCCATCGACGGCCCCGACTGGCTCCGCTCCCGGCGCATGGCGTCGGCCGAGCGCTTCGTCGCCGATGGCCTGCCCACCGCGGATGAGGAGGCCTGGCGCTACAGCCGCATCGACGACCTCGACCTGGACGCGTTCACCCCGGCGGACGCTGCCAGCGCGGTGCGGCCCTCGCCGCCAGCCGCCGACCGGCTCCCCGTGCACGCGGCGCCGGTCATCCAGCTGGTCGACGGTCGGCTGGCCTCCCTGACCGTGCCGGACGGTTGGGCCGACCAGGGCGTGCAGATCGGCCGCGTCGTCGACGTGCCGGGTGCCCAGCAGCTCCTCGAGGCCCTGGGCATCGAGCCGGTCGACCCCTTCGCTCGGCTCAACGAGGCGTTCAGCGTCGACCCGATCATCGTGCGCATCCCGACCGGCGTGCATCTCGACGCACCGATCGTCGTCACCCACCACGTCGCCACCGCGGGGGCGGCCGCCTTCCCCCGGCTGATCGTCGTCGCCGGTGCCGGCAGCGAGGCGGTCGTGGTCGACGTCGCCACCTCGGACGACGTCGCCGCCCTCAGCGTTCCGGTCGTCGAGCTGCACGCCGACCGCGGGGCCCGGCTGCGCTACGTCAGCGTGCAAGATCTCGGCCTGCGCATGTGGCAGCTGGCCTCGGTGATGGCCAGCGTCGGCCAGGAGGCCGACCTGGTGGCGGCCGCCGTGGCGTTGGGCGGCGGTTACGCCCGCTTGCGCACCGACTGCCGTCTCGTCGGCCGCGGCGCCTCGGGCGACCTGCTGGCCGCCTACTTCGGCGAGGCGGACCAGACGCTGGACTTCCGCACGTTCCAAGACCATCGGGCGCCCGACACCACGTCAAACCTGCTGTTCAAGGGCGCGGTCGCCGGCCGCAGCCGGTCCGTCTACACCGGCCTCATCCGCGTCGAGAAGGAAGCGCGGGGGACCAACGCCTTCCAGACGAACCGCAACATCAAGCTCTCGGACGAGGCGTGGGCCGAGTCGGTCCCGAACCTCGAGATCCTGAACAACGACGTCCACTGCAGCCACGCCTCAGCCGTCGGCCCCGTGGACGAGGAGCAGCGGTTCTACCTCGAGAGCCGGGGCGTGCCGCCGCTCGTCGCCGACCGGCTGATCGTGTCCGGCTTCTTCGACGAGGTGCTGAGCAAGCTGCCCGTCGACGGCCTCGCGGGCCTGGTCCGGGCCCAGCTCGACGCCAAGCTCGAGCGTGAGGGCACCGAGCGTGGCTGACGTGACAATCTGCCGGCTCGACGAGCTGCCCGACGCCGAGCCCCGCCGGTTCGTGGTCCACGGGCACCCGATCGCCGTGGTGCGCATCGCCGCCCATGTCCACGCGGTGGGCGACATCTGCAGCCACCAGAACATCTCGCTGTCCGAGGGCGAGGTCGACCCCGACACCTGCCAGATCGAGTGCTGGAAGCACGGCAGCGCGTTCGACCTGCGCACCGGCCACCCCGACTCCCTCCCCGCCACCCGCCCCATCCCCGTCTACCCGGCCCGCGTCGAAGGCGACGACGTCGTCGTGACCGTGCCATGAGCGGAGCAGACCGATGAGCGAGCTACGGATCGAAGGGCTGCGGGCCGGCGTGTCCGGCAAGGAGATCCTGAAGGGGATCGATCTCGTGCTGCGCTCGGGCGAGGTGCACGCGGTGATGGGGCCCAACGGGTCGGGCAAGTCGACGCTCTCGCACGTGATCATGGGTCGTCCGGGCTACGAGGTGCTCGCTGGCAGCATCACGCTCGACGGCGAGGACGTGCTGGCCATGGACACCTGGGAGCGGGCGCAGGCCGGGCTGTTCCTGGCCATGCAGTACCCGACCGAGGTGCCGGGCGTGTCGCTCGCCCAGGTGCTGTCGGCATCGTTCGCCGCCGCAGGCCGGTCCGCGACCGACGTGCCCGCGCTCGTGGGCGCCGAGGCCGAGCGCATCGGGTTCGACGCCCGCTTCCTGACGCGCGAGCTGAACGTCGACCTGTCCGGCGGCGAGAAGAAGCGCAACGAGACACTGCAGCTGGGCGTGCTGCGACCCCGCTTCGCGATCCTCGACGAGCTGGACTCGGGTCTCGACGTCGATGCGCTGCGGGCCTGCTCCGCTCGGGTCGAGGCCGCCACCTCCGAGGACGGCCTCGGCGTGCTCGCGATCACGCACTACAACCGCCTGCTGACCGTGCTGAAGCCCGACGTGGTCCACATCCTCGTGAAGGGCGAGCTGCGGGCGACCGGCGGTCCCGAGCTCGCCGACGAGCTGGAGACGACGGGCTACGGCGCGTACCTCGGCGAAGGCGAGTCCGACCGCGAGCCCCAGCCGGCCGACCCCTTCGCCGACCCCTTCGGCCCGGGCCCCTTCGCCTGAGCCGGGCCGCCCCCGATCGGGTACACACAGGGGATGGACGAGATCAAGGTGCCCGAGGGGTGGTCGATCGTCGACGGCAAGCTCCACCGCGAGCTCAAGTTCGCCGACTTCTCCGCGGCGTGGGGGTTCATGGCCCGCGTCGCGCTGCTGGCCGAGCAGCTCCAGCACCACCCCGACTGGTCGAACTCGTGGAACCGGGTCGTCATCGACCTCCAGAGCCACGACGTGGGCGCGCTCACCGACCGCGACGCGCAGCTCGCCTCGGCCATCAACGGCCTGCTGCCGACCGTCTGACCGGCCACGCGTCGGCCAGCGTGCCGGGGCGGTACCGTGCGCCGATGGCCGACGTCACGATCCTCCACAACCCGAAGTGCTCGACCTCGCGCCATGCGCTCGACACCTTGAGCAGCCAGGGCGCCGACGCCGAGGTCGTGGAGTACCTCAAGGCTCCCCTCGGCCGGGCGGCCCTTGAGGCGCTGGTGGCCAAGCTCGAGGACCCGGTCGCCGATCTGGTGCGCCACGACCCGTACTTCGCCCAGCTCGGCTTGTCGGCCGACGACTATACGGAGGCCGAGCCGGTCATCGAGCTGCTCGTCGAGCACCCGCGTCTGATGCAGCGCCCGGTGCTCGTGCGGGGCGATCGCGCCATCATCGGCCGCCCCAAGGACCGCGTCGCGGCGTTCCTCGCCGAAGCCTGACCGCCGAACCGCGGCGCAGCGAGGCCTGGTGCGCAGGCGGAACCGCAGCTGGGTCCGCGCCCGAAGGCGGTCCCAGCCGGTTGCAGGAGGGGCGTCAGCCCGCCTCGGCGGCCTCAGCGAGGCCTTGGGCCAGCGTGTTCCAGCTGAGCGTGGCGCACTTGATGCGGACGGGGAACTTGACCACGCCGCGCAGCGCCTCGAGGTCGCCCAGCCGCACCTCGTCGGCCGCGGCCTCCTCGGCGGCCTCGCTGTCGGCGTCCGCCTCTCCGTCCAGCGACGACTCGTGGATCGACATCATCCCCTTGAACGCCCGGGTGAGGGCCTGCACCTCGCGGACGGTCTTGCCTTTCACCGCGGCCGACATCATCGAGGCCGACGACTGGCTGATGGAACAGCCTTGGCCGCCGATGCGGATGTCCGCGATCGTGCCGTCGTCATCGACGTCGAGGTACACGACGATCTCGTCACCGCACAGCGGGTTGAAGCCCTCGACGCGCGTGGCCGGTGGGGCCTCGAGCTCGCCGCGGTTCCGGGGGTTGCGGTAATGGTCGAGGATGATCTCTCGGTAGAGATCCTCCAGTCCGGGCATGGTCTCGCCTCGCGTTCGGGTCCAGGTGTTGCGGTGGGGGGAGCTCAGAACGAGAAGAAGCCTGCCGCAGCATCCAAGGCTTCGGCCAACGCGTCGACGTCGGTCTCGTCGTTGTACACGTAGAAGGACGCCCGAGCCGTCGCCCCGACCCCCAGCACCTTCATCAGGGGCTTGGCGCAGTGGTGACCGGGTCGGATGCACACGGCGTGCTCGTCGAGCACCTGGGCGAGGTCGTGGGGGTGGATGCCCTCCATGGCGAGCGACATCACGCCGCCACGCTCGGCCGGCTCAGAGGGCCCGTGGATGGTGATCTGGTCGCCGAACCGCTCTCGTAGCGTGCGCAGGGCGTAGCCGGTCAGCGTGACCTCGTGGCGACGCACCGCGTCCATGCCGATCCCACTCAAGTAGTCGATCGCGGCGTGGAGGCCGACGGCTTCCGCGATGGGCGGCGTGCCCGCCTCGAACTTGGCGGGCAGGTCGGCGGGGATCCAACCGTCGAGCGAGACGTCGAGGATCATGCCGCCGCCGCCGAGGAACGGGGGCATGGCGTCGAGCAGGGCCTCGCGGCCCCACAGCACGCCGATGCCGGTCGGCCCGCACATCTTGTGGCCGGAGAACGAGGCGAAGTCGGCGCCCAGCTTGGCGACGTCGGTCGGCAGGTGGGGGACGAACTGGCAGGCGTCGAGGCTCACCAGCGCGCCCGCGGCGTGGGCGGCGTCGGTGATGCGGCGGACCGGGGTGAGCGTGCCGGTGACGTTCGACATGGCCGACAGGCCCACCATCTTCACGCCGTCGAGCAGCCGGTCGAGGTCGGTCAGGTCGAGCTTGCCGTCGGCGGTGAGCGGGATCCAGCGGATCTCGACGCCCTTCTCGGCGGCGATCTGGAACCACGGCACGATGTTGGCGTGGTGCTCGAGCTGGGTGAGCAGCACGGCGTCACCGCTGCGGAGGTTGGCGCCGCCCCACGAGCGGGCGACCAGGTTGAGCCCCTCGGTCGCGTTCTTGGTGAAGACGATCTCGTTGGGTGAGGACGCCCCGATGAAGCGGGCCGTCGCCGCCCGAGCGTCTTCCAGCGCGTTGGTGGACGCCTCGGCGATCTCGTAGACGCCGCGGTGCACGTTGGCGTTGATCGTCTCGTAGTAGCCGGTCATCGCCTCGATGACCGAACGTGGCTTCTGCGACGTGGCGGCCGAGTCGAGGTAGACGATCGGCCGGCCCTTGATCTCGCGAGCCAGCAGCGGGAAGTCGGCCTTCACGGCGGCGACGTCGATGGGATCGGTGCGCTCCTCGATCGTGCTCATGCCTCACCTCGGTACGCCTCGTAGCCCTCGGCCTCGACCTGCGCGGCCAGCTCCATGCCCCCGGAGGCGACGATGCGACCGTCGAACAGCAGGTGCACGTGCTCGGGGCGCAACTCGTCGAGGAGCCGCTGGTAGTGCGTGATGAGCAGCAGGCCGAGCTCGGGCCGGTCCTTGCGGACCTCGCGCACGCCGCTGGCGACGACCCGGAGCGCATCGATGTCGAGCCCGGAGTCGGTCTCGTCGAGGATGGCCATCTGCGGCTCGAGGATCGCCATCTGGAGGATCTCGTTGCGCTTCTTCTCGCCGCCGGAGAAGCCCTCGTTGAGGTAGCGGTCGGCAAACGCCGGGTCCATGTCGAGCCGCGCCATCCACTCCATGATGGACAGCCGCAGCTCGAGGACCGACATGTCGATGCCCTTGCGGGCCGAGAGGGCCTGGCGCAGGAAGTTGATGACGGAGACGCCGGCGATGGTCTGCGGATACTGGAAGGCGAGGAACACGCCGGCCTTGCCGCGGACGTCGGGGCTCCAGTCGGTGATGTCGTCGCCCTGGAACCGGATGGAGCCCTTGGTGATCTCGTACTCGGGGCTGCCCATGAGGGCGCTGGCCAACGTCGACTTGCCCGAACCGTTGGGGCCCATGAGCGCATGGACCTCACCGGGGAGGATCGTGAGGTCGACCCCCTTCAGGATCTCGGCGTCATCGGCGACGACGTGCAGGTCGCAGATCTCGAAGAGGGGGGTCGGCTGGCCGGACATGGCCCCCAGTGTATTAGCACTACGGCGATAGTGGTAATAGTGCCTAGGCGCTGGTCGGGTGGCCGTTGACGGCCGCGGGCTCGGTCGCCGGGACGACGGCCGGGGCCGGCGCGGAGGCCGGGGCGGGGGTCACCGTGGGGGCAGCTGCAGCGGGCTTGGCCTTGTCGGTCGTGGCCTCTTCGAACTCGTTCTTGGCCTGGCCGAGCGAGCGGGCCAGCTCGGGCAGCTTCTTGCCCCCGAACAGGACCATCACGACGACGAGGATGATCAGCAGCTCTGGTGCTCCGAGACCCATGGCACGACTCCTTTGAGGGGTTGGGTGGACGATCACCGTGTCTACGGAGCCGCCCCCCGACCTGGACGCCCACCTCGTCGAATTGGGTGGGGTTGCGGTTGTCGTGGCGACCGGGTTCCCGCCCAGTTCCGGGGCCACCTCGAACTGGGTGGGGCCGGGGTTGTCGTGGCGACCGGGTTCCCGCCCAGTTCCGGGGCCACCTCGAACTGGGCGGGGCCGGGGTTGTCCTGGCGACCGGGTTCCCGCCCAGTTCGGGGTCCGCGTGTGGGTCGGGGAGGGACCCCTCAGGGGTGGTCGCGCAGGTCTTCCTTCCAGGTGCGGAAGCGGACGTGGCGGGTGCCGCTGGGGCCGACGCCGTCGCCCGTGCCGTCGGGGAACAGGCGAAACGTGTAGGTGCGCCCCGGCTCGTCCACGTGACCGGCCCAGTAGCGGGCATCGGCCTTCACCGCTGGTCCGGCCCGCCACAGCAGCCAGGGACCGATGCGGCGCTTGTAGGTGACGGCGGGGTGGCCCAGGTCGTTCCCGAGCTCGCGCAGCTCGGCCGGTGCCTCGATCCAGGCCTCGGCCGGGATGTTGCGGTCGCGGATCGGCGTGGGCGGCAGGTCCACGGTGTGCACGGGCGTCGGATCGATCGGACGCTCGTCGGCGGGCAGGGCATCGACCACGAGCCATCGTCCCACGCGAGCAGGCGCAGGGCTGGCGAGCTCACCAGCCGCGGTCGACCCACTCGTCGAAGTGGGGGCGCTCGGTGCCGATGGTCGTGTCGAGGCCGTGGCCGGGCAGCACGAGCGTGTCGGCGTCGAGCTTCGCGAACAGGCGGTCTTCCACCGAGCGCAGGATCGTGGGCCAGTCGCCCCCGAACTTCGTGTTGCCGACGCCTCCAGGGAACAGCGTGTCGCCGGCGAAGAGGATCGGTGAGCCCTCGAGGCGGAAGCACATCGAGCCCGGGGTGTGGCCCGGGGTGTGGATCGTGTGGAGCCGCAGGCGCCCGACCGGGATCACGTCGTCGTCGGCAAGCACCTCGTCGTAGGACGGGAGCATGGACGAGTCCTCAGCGGTGACGTGCACCGAGTACCCGGCGTCGCGCAGCTGGGGGACCGCCTGGATGTGGTCGAAGTGGCCGTGGGTCTCCAGGACGTCGCGCACGCGGAGCGTGCGGCACAGCTCGAGCAGCCGTTCGTGCTCGTTGGCCGCGTCGATCAGCACCGAGTCGCCGGTCTGCTTGCAGCGCAACACGAACACGTTGTTGTCGTAGCCGCCCACCACGACCTTGTGGATCTCGGCCTGCTCGTCTTCCCAGTGCAACGTGCTCATGGCGCCCAGTCTGGCGGTTCCGGCCTCGACAGCGGCGCCTCGATGCCCGAACCGAGCAGCGCGTCGAGGTCGACGCGGTAGCGCCCCGACGGCATCGCTTGGCCGCTCAGGATCCGGCGAGCCGTGTACGTGAGGGCGGCACCGGCCAGCGTGGCGCCCGTGGCGAGCTGCGACCATTGCGGGATGCGCTGCCCGACCTCGCGCAGCACGAGCTCGGTCCGGCGCCCCAGGTCGGTTCCCATGATGGCGGCGATCAGGTCGACCCGCTGGGCGACGGAGGGTTCGGCCGGCAGGTCGCGCAGGGTCGCGTCGGCGACCCGACCGTGGAACAGGGGCCGTTCGGGTTCGAGGTCGAAGCGCTCGACGTCGACGATGGCAGCGTCGGCGGCGTCGGTGGCCATGAGCACGGGGATGCCCCGGGCTCGGGCCGCGAAGCGCGTGGCCACCTTCATGGCGACGTCGTCCATCTCCTCGACGAACAGGTCGAGCCGCTCCGTGCCGCTGCCGAAGAAGGCGTCGAGCGTGCCGGCGCTGAGCCCTCCGAAGACCTGCACCTCCTGGAACGGGTTGAGCTCGAGCAGCCGCTGGGCGCAGAGGGTCGTCTTGGACACGCCCAGCTGGGTGACCGATGCCGGGAGCCTGTTGAGGTTGGTGAGCCCGAGCGTGTCGTCGTCGGCGATCCGCACCCGCCCAGCACCGCCCGAGAGGACCATGGTCGTGACGACCGACTGGCCAACGCTCAGGCCGCCGACACCGACGCGGGCTCGCGAGAACGCCGCTTGTTCCTCCGGCGTGACCAGGATCTGGTTGCGGGCCGTGCGCAGCCGGAAGAAGTCGGGTTCGGCCGGAAGATGCACCAGTCCGCGCCGCCATGGCAGGTGGACCCACACACCGAGCGCGCCGACGTCACCACCGTTCCAGCGGGCGTCGAGGTAGCGCTGCAGCTCAGCCGCGTAGGCCGGCGAGCCGGGCGCGAGCGATGGGACGTCGAGGCGGAACAGCTCCTCGAGGGCCTCGGGCAGCCCGTCCTCCTCACGATCGACGCGGCCCGATCCGCGCAGCTGCTCGAGCGCGACGACGTCGGCGGGATTCCCGAGGTCGAACCGCTCGACCGTCCACGGCGTGGCCTGGGCGGACGTCCCGGGTCTCGACGACGCGGTCATCCCCCCACCTGCTCGGGCTGGAGCATCTCGGTGAGCTGCCGCTCCCACGCCATGCCGAGGTCGAGGACGTGCGGATCGCCTTGCGCCAGGCCGTCAGAGCGGGTCAGCATCACGCAGTCGTGGCGCTGGTGGCCGTCGGTCCACCAGGCGGGCAGCCATGCCGTGGGCCGGTAGCCGAGGTCGCGGCTGGACCGGACGAGGTCGACCTTGTCGGCAAGCGCGAACGCGGTCACGACCCGCGCCGCTCGGACGGCCTCGGTGGCGCGGGCCAGCTGGCGCAGCGCTGCCAGCGTCGTGGCGGCCTGGATCGGCGGCACGAGCACCGTGTCGACGTCGGGCCCGTGGCCGTCGACTCCCGGGCGTCCGGGCTGGATCGCACCAGGATCGGCGGGCGAGACGATGAACTGGTCCGGCCTGGCGGCCTCGATCGGCCGCGTCGTTGCGAGCCACGGCACCTCGGCCGCGAAGGCGTGCAGGGGATGGGACGCGGGCAGCGAGGATCGGCGGATCTGCCGCTCGGGGTTCGCGCCGACCGACATGAGGTGCACCTCGGACTCCCCGTCGATCGCGATGATGCCTCCGTCGTGTCCCGTCACGTGCACCGGGAGCATCTCGTGCGATGTGCCCATCGATGCCGACTTCTTCGACCGGTACTGGCAGAGGACGACCTCGAAGTCGGCGTTGCGCACCGCCTCGGCCAGCACCTCGCCGTGGAGGCGTCCGGCCAGACCGCGGCCCGTGTGGCCCGAGGCCAAGACCAGGCAACCGAGCTCCAGAACACCGTCCCAGCCGACGTCGCGCATCGCGATGCAGCCCACGACCCCGCCGTCGTGGTGCGCCACCATCCAGATGTCGCCGGCGAGGTGGGATCGCTGGAACTCCAGCGGGTCCGACATGGGATGGTTCGCGCCGCCGTAGGTCTCGGCGAAGAGACGGCCGATCGGCTCGGCGTGGTCCAGGTCGGCGGGGCACACCCCGTCCGTCGAGGCGACGCCCCGTCGGCCGAGGCCGGGAGCGAACCGTGGCAGTGGGCGCGCGCCGTGTCGGGAGATCTTCACATCGCTCCGTTCGAGACCGATGGGGGGGAAGCGGCCTCGTTCAGTGGTAGGACGGCGCCGGCGCGCTGGTTGCTTACGCAATCAGTCAGGGCAGGTCGGGGGCGGCCGGGTGTAAGGGCGGGGCCCGCTGGAACGTCCCCTCACACGGTGCTCCCCGGAGCGGAGAGGAGAGGGCGACGTGCGGGATGTGCAGGAGTGGAACGACCTCGAGGGTCACGCGCGGCGGGTGCGGGCGCTCGCCCGGGCGGCGGCGCGCTGTGCGGAGTCCGAAGCGCGGGCGGTCAGGTCGAGACGACGTCGAACCCCAGCGCGAGGGCGACGGGGATCTGCCTTGGATCGAACGTCAGGAACGTGACCGGCCGCGGCAGCCGATCGGCGGCCGCGAGGTGCAGGGCGTCGACCGTCCGCAGCGGCTGCTCGCGGCTCAGCTCGGCGGCCCGGTCGAGGCACCGCTGATCCACGGGGACCACGTGGACGCGCTCCCAGTCGTCGCGCAGCGCCCGCCGCAGCCGGTCGCCGTCGCTGGGCAGGTCGCAGACGCGGTCGACCATGCCGAGCGCCTCGGTGAGCGCGAGCGCCGACGCGCACCACACGGCGTCGCCGGCCATCGCGTCGATGACCACGCGACGGTGCGGCCCAGACAGGAAGCGGCCGAGCAGCGCTGAGGTGTCGAGCGCGAGGGTCATGCTCCGCGGACCTCGCGCAGGACGCGGTCGAGGCGGGTGCCGGTCCATGAGTCGACCTGCAGGTCCGGCCGCGGCCGGTCACCCCGGTGGGCCGGCTCGATCAGTCCCCGGGCCGCGAGGTCCTCGATCGTCACCTCCCGGTCGTGCGGTTCGACCGGGCCCAGCTGAGCCACGGCGCGCCCGCCCACGGTGATCACGATCCGCTCGCCGGCGCCCGCCCGCCGCACGAGCGAGGCCACCCGCGTCCGCACTTCCCGGATCCCCATGCGCTCGGCCACGAGCGCTGAGTGTACGCAGGTGTACACGCCTCGACCTGCGCCGCCCCCACCACCCCCGCGAATGTGGAGTGGAAGCGGTCGTGATGGCGACCGCTTCCACTCCACATTCGCCGATCTCTCAAGGGGACCATCCCGTGAACTTCGCCTTCAGCGAGGACCAGGAAGAGCTGCGCCGCATCGTCCGGCAGTTCCTCGACAACAAGTCGTCCGAGGCCGCCGTGCGCGAGCAGATGGACACCGAGAGCGGCTACGACCCCGCGGTGTGGTCGCAGATGGCCGAGCAGCTCGGCCTGCAGGGCCTGATCATCCCAGAGGAGTTCGGCGGGTCGGGGTACTCCTACATCGAGCTGATCGTGGTGCTCGAGGAGATGGGCCGGGCGCTGCTGTGCGCCCCCTACTTCTCGTCGGTGGTCCTGGCCGCCAACACGCTCATCCACTCCGGCGACGACGCCGCGAAGAAGGATCTCCTCCCGGGCATCGCGAGCGGCGAGACCATCGCCACGCTCGCCTTCACCGAGGAGAACGGCCGCTGGGACGAGCAGGGGATCACCGCCACCGCCACGAAGAGCGGTGATGGATGGACGCTCGAGGGGACCAAGATGTTCGTGCTCGACGGGCACACCGCCGACCTGCTGTTGGTCGCGGCCCGCACGGACGCGGGGGTGAGCCTCTTCAAGGTCGACGCCGGTGCCGCCGGCCTCACCCGCACGGCGCTCTCGACCATGGATCAGACCCGCAAGCAGGCCAAGGTCGAGCTGTCCGCCACGCCCGCGACGCTGATCGGGACCGATGGCGCCGGCTGGTCGGTGCTCGAGCAGGTGCTCGACCTGGCTGCGGTGGCCCTGGCCGCCGAGCAGGTCGGTGGCGGGCAGGCGTGCCTCGACATGGCCGTGCAGTACGCCAAGGACCGCGTGCAGTTCGGCCGGCCGATCGGCTCGATCCAGGCCATCAAGCACAAGTGCGCCGACATGCTGCTCGAGGTCGAGTCGGCCAAGTCCGCCGCCTACTACGCGGGCTGGTGCGCCGCCGAGCTCAACGACGAGCTGCCGTCGGTGGCCTCGCTGGCCAAGGCGTACTGCTCGGAGGCGTACTTCCACGCCGCGGCCGAGAACATCCAGATCCACGGCGGGATCGGCTTCACGTGGGAGCACCCGGCGCACCTCTACTTCAAGCGGGCCAAGTCGTCGGAGCTCCTGTTCGGTGATCCGACCTACCACCGCGAGCTGCTGGCCCAGCGCATCGGCATCTGACCGTCGGCGCCGCGGCGCCAGGCTTCAACCCGGGGGCTCCTCGGCCGATAGAGCACCGATGCCCGCGCCATCGCTCACACGACGCCAGCGTCGATCGCCGCGCCCCGCGGCGATCGTGCTGGCGTGCGCGACCGCCATCGCCGCCTTCGGCACGGCCGGACCCGCGATGGCCGACCCGCACCCGAGCGCCGTCGTGCAGGCGCCGCCCTCGCCGCCGTCGCCCGACGATGTGATCGGGCTGGTCCAGACGGCCGACCGGGCGGCCGACGCCGCGGCCTTCGAGCTGCTCGCCTCGGGCGACGCCGCCAAGCAGGCCGCGGTGACGCAGATGTTGGCCATCGCCCAGCGCGATCAGGAGGCGGCCCGAGCCGCTGCCGCGAGCCGTGCCCTGGTGGTCGCGGAGCGGCACGTCGCGGAGGAGCGGCTGCGCCTGCGCGGGCTGTCGACGCAGGCCTACGTCTCGGGCGGCAACACGAGCCTCGACCGGCTCGGCGACCTGCTGCGAGGCGACACCACCGACCCCAAGGGCGGGGTGGCGATCATGTTCGACGAGATGCTCAAGAACCAGGTGGCTCGGCTGCGCAGCGCTCGGGCGGCGCGGGGCGGCGCCCAAGGTCGCCTCGAGGCCGCCAACCTCCGGCTGACGCAGGCCCAGCAGGCGGCCGATGACGCCGCCGCCGCCGCGGCCGACCGTCAACGCATCAAGGCCGAGGCCGAGGCGCGACGGTTCCAGGCGCTCGTCGACCAGCAGGCGGCGCGCAACCGGCTGCGGTCCGCCGCCGGCGCGGGTGTGCAGACGGTGCCGCTGGGCGTCCCCATCGTCGGCGACCCCGTGCTGACCCCTGAGGACCTCGCGGGCTGGTTCCTCGGGAGCACCTACCACTCGGCGCTGCCGACGCCGATCACCGAGTTCGCGAAGTGGTTCATCGACGAGGGCCGCCAGGAGGGCATCCGCGGCGACATCGCGTTCGCCCAAGCGGTGCTCGAGACCGGCGGCTTCACCAACCACGACAGCGTCGCCTACAACAACTACTCGGGCATCGGGCACTGCGACACCTGCGCCGGCGGCTTCGCGTTCCCGTCGCCGATGCTCGGCGTCCGGGCGCAGATCCAGCTGCTGAAGTCGTACGCGATCGCCAGTCCGGTCTACGTCAACCCGCTGGTCGACAGCCGGCTGCACGGCCCCCGGGGCTGCTGCCCGACCTGGGGCGACCTCACCAAGAAGTGGGCCACGGCGCCCAACTACGGCCCGATCGTCATGGGCATCTACTCGCAGATCGTGGCGTACGCGCTCCCCCGCCACGCGCTGCTGCTTCCTCGCTGACGTACCCTCCGCCGTGTGATCTGGCTGTTCGTGGTCCTCGCCGCGCTGCTCGTGGTCGGCATCGGGCTCGTGGTGCTCGGCCGGGAGACCGGAACGCTCGCGGCCCGGCCCCGTTCGGCCGTGTTCGAGCTGGAGGAGGCCGTCGAGTTCATCGCCGACGACCTGCCGGTCGAGGTGGCGTCGCAGATCAGCCACGGCGACGTGCGCTGGGTCCTGCAGCGCGACGTCGACCTGCTGGAAGAAGCGACCAGCGACGACGCGAGCGGCATCCAGGTGGTCGACGAGGACGCCGCCATCGCGCGCATCCTCGCCGCGGCCGAGGCCGAGCGGCGGGACCTCTCCGATGCCGCCGTGGTCGCCGTGCTGGACTCCCGGCTGCGCTACCTGGCGGCCATCGGTGCGCTCGGCCCCGAGGCGGCCGGCCCGGAGGACCCCGACTCCCCAGCGGCCTGACCCGCCCGGTCCGAAAAAGGGTCGCAATCCGGGTGCGAAATCGCCTCTGGCTGTGGTTGGATGACGGGACCGAAGAAAGGAGGTGGTCCAACTTGAACGATTGTTCTTACGGGACTTCGGAGGTGGCTGGCCGCTAAGCGGCTTGCTGGGCCTGCTGGTGAAATCCCACCAGTCACCCCTGGACCACCGGCCGGGAGCTGGTCCCACCCGGTAGCAACGGAATCCAGGTTCCTTCAGCGAACTGGCACGGGGAGTCCTTCGGGGCTCCCCGTGCTCGCGCTTTACCGGAGCGTGGCTGGGGTGGCCTACCGTGTGCCGCCATGGAACGCCCCACCCGCTTCGAGCACAGCCGCTGGGTCGGAGACAAGCGCACCTGGGTCGTCCACGACCTCGACCACGCCGACGATCACGCCGACGCGATCGCCGAGCTCATGGACGCACGAACGTACCTCTCGTTCGGGCCCGACACGCTGCCCGAGGCCCGCAACCGGGGCTACCGGCTGTGCACGCAGTGCCGCGCTGCCGCGTCGCGCGAAGACGCCGACGCGTGACGTCGACCTGACCGGTGGAGACCGAGCTCCGCTCTGGCTCGGTGCGCCTCACCGCGTACGTGGCCCATCCGCCGACCTCGACCCCGCGTCCGCCCGCGCTCGTGCTGTGCCACGGGTTCCCGCACGGCACGTTGGGCTCGGCGGCCGCCGGGGCGTCGTTCCCACAGCTCGCCGACCGCATCGCCAACGAGGGTTGGCGGGTCCTCACGTTCGCGTTCCGCGGCTGCGGCACCTCCGACGGGAACTTCTCGCTCGGCGGCTGGCTCGACGACCTGCTCGCCGCGATCGTCCGGGTGCGGGAGCTGGGTGAGTCGCGGGGCGTGTGGCTGGCCGGGTTCGGCACCGGAGGCGCGCTGTGCGTGAGCGCGGGCGCCCGGCGTCCTGAGGTCGAGGGCGTGGCCGCGCTCGGGGCCCCGGCCGACTTCGACGATTGGTCGCACCACCCGCGCCGGCTGCTGCAGCACGCACGTGACATCGGCGCCATCACCGATCCCACGTTCCCGCAGCAGCTCGACGCCTGGACCCGCGAGCTGCGCGAGATCCGGCCCGTGAACGACGCCCGAACCCTGGGCGACCGTCCTTTCCTCGTGCTCCACGGCGCCGAGGACGAGTCGGTCCCCTCGTTCGACGCGCGGGTGCTCGGCGACGCGCACGGGGGCAGCGAGATGCGCATCATCCCCGGCGCCGCGCACGACCTGCGCCACGACCCCAGAGCCATCTCGATCCTGCTGGGCTGGCTCGACCGCGAACGCCACCGCTCCGAGTGAGCGCGGGGCTCGCCCGCCGCCGCTCGCTACTCGGACTTCTTCTTGCCCTGACGCTTCTGCTCTTGCTTCCAGGCCCGGACCTCGGCGAACGCCTCGCGGGAGGAGATGTCGGCGACGGAGCGGGGCTCGCCGTCGGCGAACGGCCCGGCGGCCTGCTCCCAGCCGGCCGGTCGCTTGCCCATCCGCTTGGCGAGCAGCGCGAGGAAGATCTGCGCCTTCTCCTGGCCGAACCCGGGCAGGGCGCGGATGCGGTCGAACAGCACCTGACCGTCGCGGGCGCCCTTCCAGAGCTTGCCGGCGTCACCGTCGTAGTGCTCGACCAGGTGCACGCACACCTCGTGCGCCCGCCGGGCCATCGCCGCGGGATAGCGGTGCAGAGCCGGCTTCTCGCAGAAGACCGCCACGAGATCCTCCGGGTCCATCGCCGCGATGGCCGCCGGGTTGAAGCGGTCGCCCAGCCGCCCCTTCAGGGTTGCCGGCGAGCGGAACGCCCACTCCATCGGCACCTGCTGGTCGAGCAGCATGCCGAGGAGCAGCGCGAGCGGATCGGCGTTGACGAGCCGGTCGGCTGTTGGGTCGCCAGTGACGGCAAGATCTCCCTGCATAGACGGCGAATCCTAGGGGCGCGGCGTCAGGGATCAACTCTGGCGATGCTGCCCGAAAATGCTATACGTATGTAAGGCATTCGCTGACTGGACGCTCACGCCGCCGACCCCCGCAGCTACATCGAAGAGATCCAGGTGAACGAGGCCAGCAACGACGAGCTCGTCCGCAAGATCATGGGCGGCAACCTGGCCCGCCTGATGAAGGTTCCCGCTGAGCTGGGACGATGGGTTTGGCCCGACTCCGACCGAGGGCGCCTGGTTCACCGGGCACAACGTCACCGGCGGTCGTACGCACGAAGCGCGCTGTCAGGTCACTGTGGCGTTCGACGAGGGCATCCAGCACACGCTCGCACGGCTGAAAGCGGACGCCGAGGCCCAGGGCAGTCCGCTGACCTGAGAGCGCGTGGCACGTTCACCAGCGCTCGGGGTCGCGGGAGCCGGACCCCAGGGGCCGCTCGTAGGACAGATCGTCGCAGTTGCGGCTCCCTCTGATGTACCCCTGGGACCTGAAGAACTCGGACTTGAGGAGCCGTGCGTCGGCGGTGAAGGCCAGTTCGACGGTGGATGTGCGATGGGCGATGGCCCAGGTGCCGTGGCGTCGTTCGAGGCGGTCGATGTAGCGGCCGCACATCACGGTGGCAGTGGCGGCGTCGGGAGCGAGGAGGGTGACGAGCACGTAGCTCTCGGCATGCGCTTGGTCGCCGTCGATCTCGCAGCGGTGCGTCGTCACGTTGTGCAGGTGGTTGAGGGAAGTCGCGGCGTGCACGCTGTTGGCCCACTCGGCATAGTCCGAGCCAGCCGTCTCGGTGGTGCCGTGGTCGTCGACGCCGTCTGAGTGGTAGGTCTCCGTCAGGAGATCGACGTCGTGGCGATCGCACCCCCGCGCGTGCTGGGCGATGCAATCGAGGATCTCGATTCGGTCTGTGAGGTACCGGACGTCACGCCGAAGCTCATCGAGGTCCGTGTCCATGCTCATCTCGTCTCCTCACAGGGTGTTGTACGATCGTATGGCATCATAGGGCCATGGCAACGGGGAAGGGACCGCGATGCGGATCGGGTTGACGGGAGGCGGGACGACCGTCGACAGGGTGGTTCGACAGGCCAAGGAGGCCGAGGCCGACGGCTTCACGTCGCTCTGGTACGCCAGCGTCGTGACCGGGGATCCGTTGGTTGCCATGGCGATCGCAGGTCGGGAGACGTCTCGTATCGAGCTGGGCACCGCGGTGTTGCAGACGTATCCCTGCCACCCCCTGCTGCAGGCGAACCGGGCAGCCTCAGTGGTCGACGCCATGGGTCGGGCGGGATTCACGCTCGGGATCGGGCCGTCGCACGAGCCGTTGATCCGGGGTGTCTTCGGTTACTCGTATGACTTCCCCGGCCGCAGCACGGAGGAGTACGTCCAGATCCTGACCGGGGTGATGAGCGGTGCGCCGGTCGACGTCGACGGCGAGGACTGGGTCGCACACACAGGTGGTCGCGGTGTCACGCCCGCGCACCCGGTCCCAGTGCTCGTCTCCGCGCTCGGTCCCAGGCTGCTGCGAGTCGCTGGCGCAGTCGCGGACGGAACCGTGCTGTGGATGGCATCAGCGAAGGCGATCGAGAGCCACGTCGCCCCGAAGATCCGTGCGGCGGCCGCCGAGGCAGGCCGGGCGGCGCCACGGATCGTTGCCGGCATGCCGGTCGCGGTGCACGACGACGAGGCTGAGGCCCGAAGCGCCGCGGTCACCTATTCGAGCGCCTACGCACGGATGGCGAACTACCAGCGCATCCTCGCCATCGGTGGCTCCGCTAGCCCGGCGGACGCGGCGATCGTGGGGGATGAGGCGTCGGTGCGGGCACAGCTGCAGTCCCTCCTCGACGCGGGCGCCACCGACCTCTGGGCGGCGGCGTTTCCGGTCGGTGAGGACCGCAAGGCATCGCTGCGCCGCACGAACGACCTCCTGCGGGAGCTCGTGTCGAGGTGAGGGGCTGCGACACTGATCGCATGGACGGAACGAGGTAGCGCATGGCAACGGCTCGTCGCGTGGGCGCTGAGACATCCAAGACGAGGGATCTGCTCCTCGACTCTGTCGAGCGGCTGATGCTGGCCGAGGGGTACGCGGCAGTCACGTACCGGGCGGTGGCGAGGAAGGCCGAGGTCACCTCGGGGCTGGTCCAGTACTACTTCCCGACGCTCGACGACATCTTCCTGGCGGCCATTCGGCGCCGCTCCGGGCAGAACCTCCTACGCCTCGAAGCGGCGCTGGCAGCGCGTCCCGACGAGCCACTTCGGGTGCTGTGGGAGTACAGCCAGGAGGAAGCCTCAGCCGCGTTCACCACCGAGTTCCTCGCGCTCGGGAACCACCGCAAGTCGATCCGGTCGGAGATCGCGGAGGCCACGGAACGGGTCCGCCAGGTGCAGCTCGATGCCCTCACCAAGAGCCTTCCAGCCCGCGTGGTCGGCTTCGAGGACCTCTCGCCCGGTGCGCTGCTGTTCCTCGTGACCGGCGTCCCCAAGCTTGTTCGCCTCGAGGAGGGCGTTGGCGTGTCGGCGACCCATGCCGAGGTCCTGGACGGCTTTGAGCGGTACCTCGACGTCGTGGAGCCGAGCCCGGCTGCGAAGAAGACCGCTCGGCGGGCCGCCAAGCGCACGTCGGGCTGACCGAGCTCAGCGGACCACGACCGGCAGCGAGTCCCACCCGCGCACCGTCGAGGTTGGGGCCCGCCGGGCGCCCTGCCGGGCACCGGCGCCATCGTCAACATCTCCTCGGGCGCCAGCCTCCTCGCCATGCCCCAAGCCGCTCCCTACGGCGCCGCGAAGGCCGCCGTCAACAACCTTACGGCCTCGATGGCATCGGCCTGGACCAGCCGGGGCGTGCGCGTCAACGCCATCGCCGTCGGCGCAGTCCGTGCCGCGTCGCTGCTCGACGATCTCGCTCGCCACGACGTCGACCCGGAATCGCTCGGTGCGACGAACGCTTCCGGTCGCCTCGGTGAGCCAGAGGAGATCGGCTACGGCGTGCTCTTCTTCGCCTCCGACGCGTCCAGCTTCTGCTCAGGCCAGACCCTCTACATGCACGGCGGTCCCGGACCCGCAGGCGTCTGACCCAGGCTGTCGGTCGGACAAGCCAGCTCGAGCCGTTCGGCCCATCCCACAACCCCGCTCATCGAGGCGGTCAGCCGTGCCAGGGGACCTCGGTGTCGGGGTCGATGTCGTGGTCGCGGATGGCCTTCATGACGGTGTCGGTGCCGATGCGGCCTTCCGCGGCCAGGCCGGCGAGGACGGCGACGACGATGTGGGCGTCGTCGACCTCGAAGAACCGGCGGAGCGACTCGCGGGTGTCGCTGCGTCCGAAGCCGTCGGTGCCGAGGGACGTGTAGCTGCGACCCTCGGGGACCCAGCGGGAGATCTGGTCGGGGACGGCGCGCATGAAGTCGGTGACGGCGACGATGGGTCCGCTGGAGTCGGCCAGCAGCTCGGTGACGCGGGGGCGCCGGCGCTCGTGCTCGGGGTGCAGCCGGCTCCACCGCTCGGTGGCCATGGCCTCTTCGCGCAGCGACTTGTAGGAGGTGGCGCTCCAGAGCTCGACGCCGACGCCCCAGCGTTCGGCCAGCTCGGCCTGCGCGGCACGGGCGCCGCCTTGCATGCTGCCCGAGAACAGGATCGTGGCCCGGTGCTCGTGGTGGCCTTCGGGAGCGTCGGCCCAGCGGTAGAGGCCCTCGACGATGCCGTCGGCAACGCCGTCGGGCATGGCCGGCATCGGGTAGTTCTCGTTGTAGAGGGTGAGGTAGTAGAAGACGTCTTCGGGCTCGGGGCCGT
Source organism: Acidimicrobiales bacterium (assembly GCA_025463985.1). Taxonomy (GTDB): domain Bacteria; phylum Actinomycetota; class Acidimicrobiia; order Acidimicrobiales; family Iamiaceae; genus JAODBM01. Next base: position 6,577 of record JAODBM010000079.1, on the reverse strand, counting down.
ACATGCGCTCGATGCCGTGCTTGACGATCGTGGCCACCTCGTAGGCGAAGGCCGGGTCGTAGGCCTGGCAGACCGGGACCGTCGAGGCGAGCACCTGGCTGTGGCCGTCCTGGTGCTGGAGGCCCTCGCCGAGCAGCGTGGTGCGGCCGGCGGTGGCACCCATCAGGAACCCGCGGGCGCGGGCGTCGGCCGCGGACCAGATCAGGTCGCCGACGCGTTGGAACCCGAACATCGAATAGAAGATGAAGAACGGGACCATGGGGACGCCGCGGGTGGCGTAGGACGTGCCCGCCGCGATCCACGAGGCCAGGCCACCGGCCTCGGTGATGCCTTCCTCGAGCAGCTGGCCGCTCTTGGACTCCTTGTACGACAGCAGCAGCGCGTGGTCGACCGGCTCGTACTTCTGGCCCTGCGAGGCGTAGATGCCGAACTCCTTGAACAGCGCGTCCATGCCGAACGTGCGGGCCTCGTCGGGGATGATCGGCACGATCCGCGACCCGATGCCCTTGTCGCGGGCCATGGCACGCAGCATCCGCGTGAACGCGGTGGTGGTCGAGGCGGCCTGCTTGGCCGAGCCGGCGAAGAACTCGGTGAACGTCTCGTCGGCGGGCAGCGTGAGGGGCCGCTTGGTGCGCACGACCCGCTTGGGCAGCGAACCCCCGAGGGCCTTGCGGCGTTCCATCAGGTAGGTGTGGGCCGGCGAGCCCTCCGGCGGCCGGTAGTAGGGCGCCTCTTCGCCGTCGGCCAGGGCCGCCTCGGGGATCTCCTCCTCGAGGTGCAGGCGCTCGCGCAGCACGCGCAGCTGGGCGTTGGTCATCTTCTTGATCTGGTGGGTGGCGTTGCGGGCCTCGACCTCGGGACCGAGCGTCCAGCCCTTCACGGTCTTGGCCAGGATCACCGTCGGCGCGCCGCGCTGCTCGGTGGCCGCCTTGTACGCGGCGTAGAGCTTGCGGTAGTCGTGGCCGCCGCGGGGCAGCCAGCGCAGGTCTTCGTCGCTGAGGTGCTCGACCATCTTGCGCAGCCGCGGGTCGGGGCCGAAGAAGTGCTCACGGATGTAGGCGCCGTCTTCCACGGTGTAGCGCTGGAACTCGCCGTCGAGGGTGCTGTTCATCTTGTCGAGCAGGACCCCATCGACGTCTTTGGCCAGCAGCTCGTCCCACGGCGAGCCCCAGATCACCTTGATCACGTGCCAGCCGGCCCCGCGGAAGGTCGCCTCGAGCTCTTGGATGATCTTGCCGTTGCCGCGCACGGGACCGTCGAGGCGCTGCAGGTTGCAGTTCACGACCCAGACGAGGTTGTCGAGGCCCTCGCGGCCGGCCAGCGAGATGGCGCCTAGGGTCTCAGGCTCGTCGGTCTCGCCGTCGCCGATGAAGCACCAGACGCGGTTGCCGCTGGTGTCGTCGAGCTGGCGGTGGTGCAGGTAGCGGTTGAAGCGGGCTTGATAGAGCGAGCTGATCGGGCCGAGCCCCATCGAAACCGTCGGGTACTCCCAGAAGTCCGGCATCAACCGGGGGTGCGGATACGACGACAGGCCGCCGCCGCCGATCTCGCGGCGGAACCGGTCGAGCTGCGCCTCGGTCAACCGGCCCTCCAGGTAGGCCCGGGCATAGATGCCCGGCGCCGCGTGACCCTGGATGTAGACCGCGTCACCCGCGTTGCCGTCGTCCTTGCCCCGCCAGAACCAGTTGAAGCCCACGTCGTACAGCGCGGCCGACGACGCGAACGTGGCCAGGTGGCCGCCGATGCCGTCGGCGTGCTTGTTCGCCTTCACGACCATCACCGCCGCGTTCCAGCGCGTGAACGCACGGATCCGCCGCTCGAGCAGCTCGTCGCCGGGGAACCAGTACTCCTCGTGCTCGTCGACCGGCGGGATCGTGTTCACATACGGCGTGCGCACCGGCAACGGCGTGCCGAAGTGCAGCTCGTGGCCACGCTCGGACAGCTTCTGCAGCAGGAACTCCGCCCGCGACCGGCCGCGCATGCTCGCCACCGCTTCGAGCGACTCCAACCACTCACGCGTCTCGGCCGGATCGGTGTCCGGTAGCTGGTCGACGAAGCCCTCATCGATGCTCATGCCTGCCATGGTGCCTGGTGTCCGAGCGGTGTGCACACCCTCGCCCGAACTCCCCACAAGCCACCCCCGCGCCGATACCCTCAGAACGGGTCCCGGTCGGCCTGGGACCGACCGTGAGGCTGCATTGACGTTTCTCGGCCTGATCTGGCACAACGTCGCTGCCCGGCGATTGCGCGCCGCGCTCACCGCCGGTGCGGTCGCGATCGCGGTGATGGCCGTGGTGGCCCTCGGGGTGCTGACGTCCAGCCTCAAGGCCTCGGCCACCGGCATCCTGCAGGTCGGCAACGCCGACTTCAGCGTCGCCCAGAAGCACGTCGACAACATCCTCAACAGCACCATCGCGGAGGGCGACATCGCAGCGATGGGCAAGGTGCCCGGCGTGCAGGCCGCCATCGGCGCGCTGATCGAGCTCGAGAAGTACGACGCCGCCCATCCCGGCGTCATCCAGGTCGGGCTCGATCCGGCGGCGCAGCGACGGTTCGGGGTCGTCATCCTCGAGGGCCGCAGCTACGCGCCGCGGAGCAACGACGAGGTGATGCTCGGGTACGTCATCGCCAGCGCGTTGCACAAGCGCGTCGGCGATCCGTTCGTGATCGACGGCCACCACTACCGGGTCACCGGGCTGTACCGCACCAACGTGAGCTTCGGGAACTCGACGGTGATGTTCCCGCTGCCCGAGCTGCAAGGGCGCTACCAGGTCGCCGGCCAGGTCACCCTCGGGTTCGTGAAGCTGGTGCCGGGAGCGAGCAAGCAGGCGGTCCGGCAGGCCATCGACCAGCGGTTCCCGCAGCTGGCCACCATCCTCGGTGAGAAGGACTACGGCCGCGCCGACCAGACGCTCGTGCTCATCTCGGCGGCCAACACCGGCGGGGGCATCCTCGCCGCCGTCATCGCCATCAGCGGCGTGCTGAACACGTCGCTGCTGTCGTTCTTCGAGCGCATCCGCGAGTTCGGCGTGCTGCGGTCGATCGGGTGGTCGCGCCAGCGCGTGATCGCGCTCGTGCTCGGCGAGGCGCTGGTGGTGAGCCTCCTCGGGGCCCTCGTCGGCCTCTTCCTCGGCTGGGCCGCGATCAACGTGCTGCAGCACCTGTCGCAGCTGCGGGGCGTGTTCCATCCCGTCTACGAGGCGTCGATCTTCAGCCGGTCGCTGTACTTCGCGTTCGGCGTCGCCTTCCTGGGCGCGCTCTATCCCGCGGTGCGGGCCGCGTTCATGTCGCCGCTGGAGGCGTTGCGCCGTGAGTGACCGGATGCCGGCGATCCTGCGGCGCAGCGAGCCCCGGCGGGCCCGGCGGCACGTCGAGGGCGCGGGCGCGGCCGTCTCGGTGCGGGGGCTCACCAAGTGCTTCGGCGAGACCGCGGTGCTCGACGGCGTCGACCTCGACCTGGCCCCGGGTGAGTTCGCCGTGGTGACCGGCCCGTCCGGTTCCGGCAAGTCCACGCTCATGCACCTGCTCGCCGCGCTCGACCACGCGGACGCCGGGACGATCGTCGTCAACGGCGTCGACGTCACCCGGCTGCACCAGCCCACCCGCTACCGGCGGTTCGACATCGGCCTCGTGTTCCAGCTGCACAACCTCGTGCCGCGCCTCACCGCCGAGCAGAACGTGATGATGGCGATGTTCGGGACGCACCTGGCCCGCACGGAGCGCCGGGCGCGGGCCCGGCATCTGCTCGACGAGGTGGGCCTCGGCCACCGGTGGGACCACAAGCCGCCGACGATGTCCGGTGGCGAGCGCCAGCGCGTGGCCATCGCGCGTGCGATCGCCAATCGGCCGCCCGTGCTCTTGGCCGACGAGCCGACCGGCAGCCTTGACGACGATTCGGCCGCGGGCGTGGTCGAGCTGTTCGCGCGCCTGCAGTCCGAGGCCGGCGTGACGGTGCTGGCCGTGAGCCACGATCCGCGGTTCAACGTCGGAGCCGACCGGGTGCTGCGACTGGCGCAGGGCCGCGTCACGCCGCTGGACGTGCAGGCGCCGGCGACGAGGCCCGAGCCCGAGCCGGCGGCGCCTTGACGCCACCGAGCGCTGGTCCTGCGATGCTTGACCCCCATGGGACGCAGGGAGCCATGACCGCTGACGGCGGCGCGATCGTCGTGTACACGGATGGCGCGTGCAGCGGCAACCCGGGCCCTGGCGGCTGGGCCTGGGCCGAGTCGCCCGAGCGTTCCGACAGCGGCGGCTCGGTCGACACGACCAACAACCGCATGGAGCTGCTGGCCGTGCTGGAGGCGATCAGGGCCAACCCGGGGCCGCTCCACGTCGTCACGGACTCGACCTACGTCAAGCACGGCATCGAGCAGTGGTCGCACGCGTGGGAGCGCAACGGCTGGAAGACAAAGGATCGCAAGGACGTGAAGAACCGGGACCTGTGGGAGCCGCTGGTGCACGCGGTGCGGGCCCGGTCGGACCTCACGTTCGGCTGGGTCAAGGGCCACAGCGGCGATCGGATGAACGACTTGGTCGACGAGCTGGCCTGCCGCCAGCGAGATGCGCACCGGCCCGGCGGCACCCCGCTCGCGCCGCTGGCTGACGGGTCGACGGCGGCACCGCTGCGGGCGCTGTCGCCCGACGAGCAGCGGGCCGAGCGCCGCCGGCGCGACAGCCGCATCCCCGACGGTCACCTGCTGGCTGTGTTCGGCCACCAGCCACCCGAGCTCGGCGGCTGGGACGCCAACCCGACCGCGGACGACGTCCGCCGGCGCCTGCGCGAGATCCTCGAGGCCAAGCACCAGCTGCACCCCGACCTCGTCGTGCTGAGCGGTCTGCGGCTCGGCGCCGAGCTGCCCGGGGCCGAGGCCGCGGTGGGTGCCGACGTGCCGTTCGTGGCCGTGCTGCCGTACCCGGAGCCCGAGAAGCGTTGGCCGCCGGCCGCGCAGGCGCGCTTCCGGGACCTCGCCGCCCGGGCCAAGGGGGTGGTCACCCTCGAGCGCAAGCAGCCGGTCGACGGTGCCGCGGCGGCGAAGGCGCTGGCCCGGCGCGACGCGTGGTTGGCCCGCGCCGCCGACGAGGCCGTCCTGGTGTGGGACGGCGACGACCCGCGCCTGGCGCGGCTGCAGCGCACGCTCGACGAGCAGCTCGGCCCCGACCTCTGGGTCCTCGAGCCGTAGCGCACCCCGGCAGACCGGAGGCAATGACAGACCGGATCGGTGGGCCCCTGCCTCGGGTTTGGCGGCGAGGCGATGGCCCACCGCCGCGGGGTGCTGCTGCCTTGGCGGCAAATCGGAGGCAATGACGCACCGGATCGGTGGGCCCCTGCCTCGGGTTTGGATCGGCGGCGAGGCGGTGGGGGCGGACAGGTAGGTTCGGCGCCATGCGCGTGGGCGTAGACACCGGCGGGACGTTCACCGACGTCGTGGGCGACGACGGGCGCATCGTCAAGGTCCCGTCCACTCCGGCCGACCCTGGCGACGCCGTGCGGTCGGGCGTCGGCGCCCTCGTGGCCGCGGGCCGGCGGCCCACGGTCCTCGCGCACGGCACGACCGTCGCAACCAACGCCCTGCTCGAGCGACGGGGGGCCCGGGTCGCGCTCGTCACCACCGTCGGGTTCGCCGACGTCATCGAGATCGCCCGGCAGGACCGTCCGTCGCTCTACGACCCATGGGCCGACCGCCCCGAACCGCTGGTGGCCCGGTCGCACCGGCTCGAGGTGGCCGGGCGGCTGGACGCGTCTGGCGTCGAGATCGAGCCGCTCGACCTGTCGTCGCTCCCCGAGCTGCCGGCCGACGTCGAGGCCATCGCCATCTGCCTGCTCCACGCGGACCTCGACGTCGGTCACGAGCGTGCCGTTGCCGCCGAGCTCGAGCGGCGCGGGTTCGACGTCAGCTGCTCGTGCGACGTGTCGCCGCAGCTGCGCGAGTACGAGCGGACCGTCACCACGGTCGTCAACGCGTACCTCCGACCCCCGTGTCGCTCCTACCTCTCGGGGCTGGCGGACGTGGCCGAGGAGGTGCTGGTGATGACGTCGGCCGGCGGCCTTGTCCCGATCGCCGCGGGTGCGGAGCTGCCCGTGCGCCTGCTCCTGTCCGGCCCGGCCGGCGGGGTGCGAGCGGCCGCCGCCGTCGCCGTCGCCTGCGGGTTCCCGGACGCGATCACGTTCGACATGGGCGGGACGAGCACCGACGTCTGCCTCGTGCTCGGCGGTGAGCCGGCGCCGGCGGGCGAGCGGGCGGTGGGCGGCCTGCCGATCCGCCAACCCGCGCTCGACGTCCACACGATCGGCGCCGGGGGCGGCTCGATCGCCCGCATCGACCCCGGCGGCGCGCTGGCGGTCGGTCCGCGCAGCGCCGGAGCCTTGCCTGGGCCTGCCTGCTATGGCCACGGCGGCGTCGAGCCGACCGTGACCGACGCGGACCTCGTGGCCGGCCACATCCCGGCCGACGCTGAGCTGCCGGGCATCGGCCGCCTCGACCGCGCCGCCGCGCAGGCCGCGCTCGACCGCGCCGGGGTCGCCGCGGAGGACGTGCTCCGGGTGGTCGACGCCGCGATGGAGCAGGCGCTGCGCGCG
>JAODBM010000075.1 GCA_025463985.1 Acidimicrobiales bacterium | reverse complement strand
CGTGGCGGCGCGACCCGGCGCTGGCCTGGGCCGTCGCCCACGTGGTCGAGCGCCGCCTGGCCGCCGCTGTCGATGCCGTGAGCGCAGCCGCCTGGCCACACGCGGCGCCCACCACGTCACCGGACCTCCGGCTCTTCCGCCGCGGGTTCGCGGAGCTGCCGACCGTGACCTCCAACGATTGCGATCTCCGCACCGGCACGACCGTGGTGGCCATCGAACGGTCCTCGACGGGCGTCGTGGTCGCCACCGACGCCGCGACCGGACCGCGGCGGCTCGCCGTCGACGCCGTCATCGTCACCGTCCCGGTCAGCGTGCTGCAGGCCGGGTCACCGCGGTTCCTCCCGGCGCTGCCGGGTGCCACTCGGACGGCCCTGGCCGGCTTCAGCCCGGGTCACCTCGAGACCGTCGCCCTCCGGTTCCCGAGCCGCTTCTGGGACCCCGGGCCCGTGGGCCGCGTCAGCCCCGACCCCCACTCGTTCACCGACTGGCTCGACCTCACCGACGTGGCGGGCGCGCCCGTGATCGTCGCGACGCTGGTCGGCGCGGCCGCCGCCGCCAGCACCCGCCGCGCCGAGACCGCGGTCGCCGCCGACGCGACGCGGGCCCTTCTCGCGATGTATCCCTGACCCCGCAGCCTTCCGGCCTTCAGGCCTCTTCGCGGCGAGCGGCGTTCGACTCGGTCACGAGGTGGTCGAGGGTGGCGGCGGCCCGACCCGAGTCGATGGAGGCGCGGGCGGCGTCGAGGCCGGCGGCGATGTCGGTGGCCATGCCGGCGGCAACGAGCCCGGCGGCCGCGTTGAGGACCACGATGTCGCGCTGCGGCCCGGGAGCGCCGGCGAGCAGCTCGCGGGCGAAACGGGCGTTGGTCGCCGCGTCGCCACCGCGCAGCTGGTCGAGGCTCGCCGGCTCGATGCCGAGCTCGACCGGGTCGACCACGTAGGTGCGGATCTCGCCGTCGTGCAGCTCGTGGACGGTGGACGTGGTGGTGATCGTGAGCTCGTCGAGCCCGTCGTGCCCGTAGACGACCAGCGCCCGCTCGGCTCCGTTGGCGGCCAGGACGCGGATCATGCGCTCGGCCATGGCCGGGTCGGCCACGCCCGTGACCTGGCGTCGCACCCGCCCGGGGTTGGCGAGCGGGCCGAGGACGTTGAAGACGGTGGGCACCCCGAGCTCGCGTCGCGTCGGGATCGCGTGGCGCATCGCCCCGTGGAACCGCGGTGCGAAGCAGAACCCCATCCCGACGGTCTCGACGCAGCGCGCCACCCCGACGGGCCCGAGGTCGAACGCGACCCCGAGTGCCTCCAGCAGGTCCGCGGCCCCGCACGAGGACGACGCGGCGCGGTTGCCGTGCTTGCAGACCTTGCCTCCCGCGCCGGCGATGACCAGGGCAGCGAGCGTCGAGACGTTGATGCTGTGGCTGCGATCGCCGCCCGTGCCCACGATGTCGACGACCCCATCGAGCGTGGCCAGCGGCACGCGCACCGCCATGTCCGCCATCGACTGCACGAGGCCGGTCAGCTCCTCGACCGTCTCACCCTTCATCCGCAGCGCGACGATGAACCCGGCGATCTGCGCCGAGGACGCGTTGCCCTCGAGGATCTCGTGCATCGCCGCTGCCGCCTCGGTGCCGGTCAGGTCGCCGCCGCCGGTCAAGGTGCCGAGCACCACGGGCCAGCCGCCCAGGTCGTCCAACGTCACCGCGGTCATGGCCGCCAGCATGTCAGAGCGCGCGCGGCGCAACGCTCACGGTTCGGTGACCGTGGCGGTCACGCCCTCGTCGACGAGGCGCAGCTCGGGCACCGTCCAGCCCGGTCGGGCGGCGAACGCGTCGATGAGCGGGCGCGCATCGTCCGCGGCCAGGACGGTGAGCGATCCACCGGTGCCGCCAGCGCCGTTGACCTTCCAACCGAGCGCGCCGTGGGCCTGCGCCAGCGCGATGGCCTCGTGGTGGGCAGCGCCGACGAGCCCGGGATGCAGCTCGGCTTGGGTGTTCGTGGCCGCGGTCAGCGTGCGCCCCCACGCCGGAAGGTCGCCCGCCGCGAGGGCGGCGGCTGCGCCCGGAGCGAGCAAGGCCAGCCGTCGAATGGCATCGATGGCGGCGGGATGGTCGGGGTGTCTCACCGACGCGATCCGTTCGATCACCGTGCCATGCACGGCCGACGAGTCGTGCGCGCCGAGCACCACCGTGACCAGCCGCTCGTCGAGCTGCGCGCGGGCCTCGGCCGGCACCGTGACGCGGTGCCAGCGGGCGGTCGGGTAGGGGTCGACCGTGAGGAGCCCGACCCCGCCGTGGGCAGCGGCCTGATGGTCCTGCACCCCGGACTCGCGGCCCGCGAGCGTCGTCTCCACCCGGTGTGCCTCCTCGGCGAGGGCCGCGCTGTCGAGCGGGACCCACCGGCCACTGGCCAGCAGCGCGTGGAGCGCGCCGAGCAACGCGACCAGGACGGCGGCCGAGGTGCCGAGCGCGGCGCCGGGCGGGACGGCGGCGTGGATGTGGAGGCCGAGCTGCAGGCCGTGGGGGAGCGGCGACTTGACCAGCACCGCGGCCACCGCATGCTCGACCAGCGGCTGGCGACCCGGTAGCGGGTTCGACCAGCCCGACACCGGGTCCGGACCGAGGCCGTACGGCTCGTCGACGTCGGCCGCCCAGATGCGCACGGCCGGATCGTCGGGCGCTGCCGTCCGCAGCTCGGCGTCCACCTGCACGCCCGGCCCGACGGCCACGCTGCAGACCCGGCCGGGCCCCCCGAACCAGGTGTCGGTCCAGCCGCCGACGTCCGCCACGCGGACCGGCGCCGTCGCCGAGACGCGGCGAGCCGGCGCTCCACCCCCCTGAGGCTCCACGTGCTATTCCCCTCCCGCTGCGCCGCCCGCATGCCGTCTCGCGGCAGCCAAGCCAGCGTCAATCCCACCACAGATCGTGCGCGAGCACCGCACGGGGATCGGCCCGAGCTGCACCGCGCTCGTGCCCTCGACGATCGTGAGCTACGTCGCGTCGCGGTCGGAGCGCTCGGTCATGTGGTCCAGGCCCTAGCCGAGCCCCTTGGCCATCTCCACCTGCTCGATGGACGGCTCGGGCTCGTAGGGCATCGACGACCCGGTCGGCGTGAAGCCCTTGCTCTCGTAGAAGCGCCGGGCGAACTCGTTGCGCTCGACGACCCACAGGCGCACCCGCGTGCCCCCACTGCGCTCGGCCCACTCGACGACCGCGTCGACCAGGGCGTCGCCGACGCCGACGTCGCGGTGGCCGGGGGCCGACCAGAGGCCGACCATGGTGGCGGCGCCGTCGGACATCAGGTAGGCGCCGATCATGCCGACGACCTCGTCGCCGTCTTCACGGCCGGCGAAGAACGTGGCCTGGCTCGACCCGACCGCGTTGGCCGCCGCGGCCCGGTCCCAGTGCTCGGCTGGGTGGGCTTCGTTGTTGGCGAGCGTGGTGGTGCTGTCGCCGGGACTGTCGGCCAGCGCCGCCAGACGGGTCGCCCGCAAGAGCGGTCCGTCGCTGGGCTGGATGCGCCGGACCCTGATCACCGCAGCATCATGGCCGACGGAGCGCGGCCGGGGGTGGCTCAGGCCGTGCGTCGGCGCTGGCGGATGATGCGCCGCCGCTCGCGCTCGGTGCAGCCGCCCCAGACGCCTTCCTTCTCCCGGCGGGTCAGCGCGTGCTCGAGGCAGGCCTCCTGCACGGGGCAGCCGTCGCAGATCTCCTTGGCCTGGCGAGCGTCGTCGTCATCGTCGCCGGGATAGAAGATCGAGGCGTCGAGTCCATGGCAGGCAGCTTTGTTGCGCCAGGACATGTTCATCGTGGGCTCACTCGTGGGACGGGTCACGGGTCGGTTGACGACACGGCTCGATCTGCTCGGGTCGCGCCAGGGGGCCGTTCGTGGGGTGCCGGGGGGTGTGGGCCCGACGCCGGACGACCGGCACGAGTCGGAGAGTATGGTCCGCGCCGCGCTCGGTGTCCATCTGCGAACTTCGGCGCAATTGTCGATACTGCTCTCAGCCCCGCAGATCGCGCAGCAGCTCGGCCCGCGCGTCGTCGCTGAGCGGCGCCGCGTGCCGGTAGCTCGGATGGGTCGACGCCAGCTCGACGGGCCCGGCGGCGAACGACTCGACGTCGTCGGGGTCGAGCGAGAAGTGCACGTAGTGGACCGAGGCCGTGACCTCGTCTCGGGTCAGCTGCTTCTCGTGATCGGGGTCGACCACCGAGCGCACCATGCGCTGCTGGTCGCCCTCCCCCAGTCGCAGCTCGATGCTGGTCTCGATGCCGACGAGCTTCGGCAACCACTCGCGCAGCTGGTCCTCGCTGGTCAGCTCGATGAACAGCGTGGCCGCCAGGTGACCCGGCTCGGGGATCAGCGGGTTGTAGATGTCCAGCTCGGTCTGGATGCCCTCGTCGGTGAGGATCTTCTCAGCGCGGGCCATCTCCTGGATCTGGAAGCGGATGGTGTCCGCGTTCTCGAACAGCAGCGTGACCACCGGGCCGACGTGGACCCGCCGCTTCTTCTTCAGGTCGATGACGGAACGCCGGAAGTCCGCGCGTTCGCGCTCATAGGCGCGGAGGTCGGCGATGTCGTCGAGCTGGAGCTTTGCCATAGGTGGATCCTCGTGGGTCAGGGAGACGCACGAGGGGGGCCGGTCAGACCGGCCCCCCTCATGTCGAGCTCAACGGGCCGTGAGCGTCAGCTGACGTGCTCGAGGCCCTGCGTGAAGCGACCGGCGTGGCTCTTCTCGGCTCGTGCCAGCGTCTCGAGCCACTCGGCGATCTCCTCGAAGCCCTCCTCGCGGGCGGTCTTCGAGAAGCCCGGGTACATCTCGGTGTACTCGTAGGTCTCGCCGGCGATGGCCGACTTCAGGTTGTCTTCGGTCGGGCCTACCGGCTCGTTGGTGACCGGGTCGCCGACCTCGGCGAGGAAGTCGAAGTGCCCGAAGGCATGGCCGGTCTCGCCCTCGGCGACCGAACGGAACAGGGCGGCCACGTCGGGGTAGCCCTCCACATCGGCCTTCTGGGCGAAGTACAGGTAGCGGCGGTTCGCCTGGCTCTCGCCTGCGAACGCCTCCTTGAGGTTCTCTTCGGTCTTGCTGCCCTTGAGCTCAGCCATAGCGCTGTCGCGTCTCCTTGGTGGTTTGTATGTGGGGATCAGGGGTGAACGGGGACCGCGGCGGCGCAGGCGTCGCAGCGGCCGCGGAAGACGATCTGGGTGGACGAGACGGTGAACCCGCGGTGGAGGGTCGCCGGCACGCTCACATCGGGGAAGTCGACCTCGAGGTCGGTGACCCGGCCGCAACCGTCGCACACCAGGTGGTGGTGCGGCGTGAGCGTGGGATCGAACCGCGCCGCGCCAGTGCCGAGGTCGAGCTGCACGAGCTCGCCCATGGCCGCCAGATCGTTGAGCGTCTGGTAGACGGTGCGCAGCGAGACCATCGGCAGCTCGCGGGTGACCTCGGCGTGCACGGCCTCGGCGCTGGGGTGCACCTCGCTCTCGTGCAGGATGCGGAAGATGGCCTGGCGCTGCGGCGTGACCTTGAGGCCCTGGGCCCGGAAGAGGTCGGTGAGCTCGGCCGGTGACTTCACGTCGTCGACCATATCGCCAAGTTTGCTTGTTAGCAATCGTTGTTGATGAACGTTCGGTGGCCGGACCGGGCCGGCGGCGCGACCTCGTAGCATCGACGTGATGTGCACTGGACGAACCTGTTGATCGGCCCGGGCTGGTTCGACCGCTCCGAGGCGCTGCGCCGGCTGGCGGACGACCCGTTCGACCTGCTCGTGGTGGGCGGGGGCATCACCGGCGCCGGCGTCGCCCTCGACGCCGCGTCCCGAGGCCTGCGCACGGCCCTGGTCGAGCGCGACGACTTCGCATCGGGCACGTCGTCGAAGTCCTCGAAGCTCGTCCACGGCGGCCTGCGCTACCTCCAGCAGGGCGACGTGCGGCTCGTCTACGAGGCCTTGCACGAGCGCCAGCGGCTGCGCCACAACGCCCCGCACCTCGTGAAGATCATGCCGTTCCTCCTGCCGATCCTGACCGGCAAGGGCAGCGTCATCCCGCGCAAGCTGTCCCGCACGCTGGGCCTGGCCATGTGGGCGTACGACCTCACCGGCGGGGCTCGCATCGGCAAGCTGCACAAGCGCATCACCGCGGAGGAAGCGCTCGCGCACATGCCCACGCTGCCCGAGAGCCGGCTCGCGGCGTCGTACCTCTACTACGACGCCCAGGCCGACGATGCCCGCCTCACGCTCACGATCGCCCGCACCGCGGCGGTCGACTTCGGGGCGGTCGTCGCCAACGGCGTGGCCCTCGTCGGCGTCGAGAAGGACGCGGCCGGCCGGGTCGTCGGGGCCCGGGTGCGGGCGGACGACCGGGAGATCAGCGTGGCCTGCAAGGCCATCGTGAACGCCGCCGGCGTCTGGTCCGACGAGGTGCGCACCTTCGACGAGGGCACGTCGCCCGACTCGATCCGCCCGGCCAAGGGCATCCACATCACCGTGCCGTGGTCCAAGGTGCGCAACGACATCGCCGCGGTCATCCCCGTCCCCAAGGACAAGCGCTCGATCTTCGTGGTCCGCTGGCACGACCTCACCTACATCGGCACCACCGACACCGACTACGACGGACCGCTCGACGACCCGCAGTGCACCCGTGAGGACGTCGACTACCTGCTCGACGCGGTGAAGTTCACCGGCCTCACCGACGCCGACGTGCTCGGCACCTGGGCCGGCCTGCGGCCGCTGGTCAAGAGCGCGTCGAGCGGTCGCACCGCCGACCTCTCACGGCGCCACAAGGTCCACCCATCCGACAGCGGCATGATCACGATCACCGGCGGCAAGCTCACGACCTACCGCGAGATGTCCGCCGACACCGTCGATGCCGTCAGCCGCTGGCTCGGCAGCCGGGTCACCGGCATCGCGCGCCACAGCCGCACCAAGCACCTCCGCCTGCGCGGCGCCGAGGGCTACGAGGCCATGCGTGCCGCGGGCGACGACGTCGCCGCGCACCTGGCCGACCGCTACGGCGGCGAGGCGCGCACCGTGCTGGCCCTCGCCGACCAGGACCCGACGCTGCGCGATCCGCTCGTGCCCGGGCTCCCCTACCTGCGGGCCGAGGCCGTGTACGCCGCCCGCTACGAGATGGCCCGCTCGGTCGACGACGTGCTCAGCCGACGCACCCGCGCCCGCCTGCTGGCCCGGGACGCCTCGGCCGCCGCCGCGGCCGACGTCGCCGCGCTCATCGCCCCGGTGCTCGGGCTCAGCGAGGCCGACCAGGCCGTCCAGGTCGCCGCCTACCGCGCCGCGATCGACCACGAGCGCACCAGCGCCGGCCTCCCCGAGACCGCGCTCGACGCCTCGCTCGGGGCGTAGCCGGCCCGGTCGACCGCCCGCACGCGGCGCCGGTCCCCCACGACGGCATTGGGGCACGGGTCGGCGTCGACCGCGGTCCGAAAGCACCGTTGCGCATCGCGCCGGGTCCGTCATACGTTCGGCGCGATGCGCGCACACCGGCGGGTGCGGCCGCGGACTTTGCCCGACGACCGCCAATGACTGCGGCACCAGCGACCTGGCGCGCCGACCGCTCTGCCCTGCGGGACCGGTCGGTGCGGCGGTGGCTGGCCGGCCTCTCCGTGTCGCTCATCGGTGACCAGGTGTTCTTCCTGGCGCTGAGCTGGACCGCGGTGGCTGCCGTGGGGGCCCGCGCGGCCGGATTGGTCCTCGCCGCGGGCGCCGTCCCGCGCCACGCTCATGCTCCTGGGCGGCGTGGTCGTCGACCGCCACGGCGCACGACGGGTCGCGATCATCAGCGACGCCGGCCGTGGCGCGGTGATGGTCGCCGCGGTCGTGGCACTCGCCACCCGTCCCCCGGACCTCCCGCTCCTGCTCACGATCAGCGTGCTGTTCGGCATCGGCGACGCGCTGGCCGAGCCGGCGATCGGCGCCCTGCCGCCGCGGCTCGCACCACCGGAGCGGCTCCTCGAGCTCCAGAGCCTGCGCGGCGCCGCGCTGCGGATGGCGCTCGTGATCGGCGCACCGCTCGGCGGGCTCCTCGTCGTCCGCTGGCATGCCAGCGGCGCGTTCGCGTTCAACGCCCTGACCTTCGTGGTGGCCCTGGTCGCGATGACGACGATCAGGCTGCGCACACCAGACGTGACCACCAGGGCCCCCGGCGGAACGAACGTGTGGCGCGACCTGCGGGACGGGCTGCGGGACGTCCACCGACGTCCCGGCATGATGCCGGCGCTGGTCGTGGTCTTCCTCGTCGAGCTGGGCCTGGCGGGCACCCTCGAGATCGCCCTGCCCCTGCTGGCACGCACGCGCCATTGGAGCGGCAGCGCCCTGGGTTTTGCGGTCGGCGCTTTCGGGCTCGGCTCAGGGATCGCCGCGGTCGGCTTGAGCCGTGCACGGCGACGCGACGCCTCGATCGGTGCCGTCGTCGGCGCCTCAGGCGCGGCCGCCGCGGTCTCGGTGGGCGCCGCAGCGCTGCTCCCCACGCGTGCGGCCGCTCTGGGCGCGATGTTCGCGGCCGGAGCGGCGGCCGGCGTGCTCTCCATCGAGCTGCTCGCGTTCGTCCAGACCGCCTCCGCCCCCGCCGTGCTGGGCCGCACGATGAGCTGCTTCGCGCTCGCCACCTCCGGGAGCCTGCCGTTCGCAAGCGAGCTCACCGGCGCCATCGGGGGCACGGCCGGCCCGGGCGCGGCGATGCTCGTGGACGCCGCGCTGATCCTCGGTGCGTCGGCGATCGGGTGGCGAGCGCTGCGGCTGCGGCGCGCGGCGCCGTCCGACACGGCCGTGGCCTGAGTTGAGAGGTGCCGCGCGGCTGACCCGCCTTCCGCCCGGCCCCCGCCCTCTAAGGTGGCCCGCCATGACCGAGCTCGCTCCCGGCCCCGGAGCGCCGACCGCGCCCATCGCGATCGCGAGGGGTGCCGAACAGGCCACGAGCCACCTCGCCGCCCCGCACGTGGCGGTCGACCGGGCCTTCATCGAGCGGCTGCGGGGCGTGTGCCAGACCGTCGTCGACGACCCGGCCGCGCTCGCCGAGGCGAGCCGCGACTGGTGGCCGCTGGCGATGGTGTGGGCCACCGAGGGCCAGGTCGGCGGCTTGGCCGCGGTGCTGGCGCGGCCGGCGGACACCGACGAGGTGTCGGCGGTCGTGGCGCTGTGCCACGACGCGAACGTGCCGGTCACGCCGGCCGGCGGTCGCAGCAGCGTCGTCGGCGGCACCGTGCCCGTGCATGGGGGCGTGCTGCTCGACCTCGGCGCGCTCTCGGGCATCGTTGCGGTCGACACCACGTCGATGGTCGTCGAGGTGCTGGCCGGCACGTTCGGCGACACGTTCGAGGCCGAGCTGCAGGAGCACCACGGGGTCACCGTCGGCCACTGGCCGCAGTCGATGACGCTGTCGACGGTGGGCGGCTGGCTCGCCTGCCGGGGCGCCGGCCAGCTGTCGAACCGCTACGGCAAGATCGAGGACATCGTGGTCGGGCTGGAGGTGGTGCTGGCCGACGGCCGGGTCATCCGCACCGGCGGCCAGCCTCGCCAGGCGGTCGGGCCCGACCTCGATCAGCTGTTCGTCGGCTGCGAGGGCACGCTCGGCGTGATCACGCGGGCCTGGCTGCAGTGCCACCCGCTGCCCGCCCACACCGCACGCGCCGCCTATGGCTTCGGCTCGTTCGCCGACGCGCTCGAGGTCATGCGCCGCACCACCCAGCGGGGCGCGGTGCCGGCCGTCCTGCGGCTCTACGACGAGATCGAGTCGCAGGGCAACTTCGAAACGGATGGCAAGACGCACCTGCTGCTGGCCCACGACGAGGGTGACGCCGGCCTGGTCGACGCCCGCATGGCCGTGCTGGCCGAGGAGTGCGCCGCCGCCGAGCCGCTCGACGACGCGCTGGTCGAGCGTTGGTTCGGCCATCGCAACAACGTGAGCGCGCTGGAGGCCCTGATCACCAAGGGCTACGTGGTCGACACGATGGAGATCACCGGCCCCTGGGCGGCGCTGCCCGACATCTACGAGGCCGCCACCACGGCCATCCGCGCCGTCTCCGGCACGCTCGTGGCCTCCGCCCACCAATCGCACTCGTACCAGACCGGCGGCTGCCTCTACTTCACCTTCGCGGCCAAGGTCGAGCCCGACGACCGGGACCGCTACTACGCGGCCGCCTGGGATGCGGGCACCCGCGCCGTGCTGGCCAAGGGCGGCTCCCTCAGCCACCACCACGGCATCGGGCTCAACCGGGCCCGCTTCGTGGCCCAAGCCCTGGGCCCGGCGTTCGACACGCTGGTCGCCCTCAAGCGGGCCCTCGACCCGCACGGCGTGCTCAACCCGGGCAAGCTCGGCTTGCCGTCACCGTTCGGCGAGGTGGCGTGGCCGTGACTGTTCGCCCGATCGTCCCGCCAGCCGGACCGTCGGCCGGCAGCCGGCCGTCTGCTGCCCTCTGCGGGCCGACGCTCGCCGTGGTGGTCGATCGGTGAGCCTGCTCGTCGTCGATGCGGGCACGAGCGGGGTGCGCGCCGCTGTCGTCCATCCGGACGCCACGGTCACCGCCGAGCACCACCGCGTGGTGCTGCCGTCCTCACCCGCACCGGGCCTGGTCGAGTTCGACCCGGCCGTCCTCGCCGCCGCCGCGCTCGACGTCGCGCGCGCCGCGCTGGCCGCTGGCGGCCCGGTCGAGGCCGTCGGCGTCGCCAACCAGCGGGCGTCGACGATCCTCTGGGACCGCGCCACCGGCGAGCCGCTCGGTCCCGGGCTCGGCTGGCAGGATCTGCGCACCCTGGGCGAGTGCCTCACCCTCCAGGGCCAGGGCATCCGCCTGGCGCCGAACCTCTCGGCCACCAAGCTGGCGCACCTCCTCGACCTCCACGACCCCGACCGGGCGCGCGACCTGTGCTTCGGCACGGTCGACTCGTGGTTGGTCTGGACGCTCTCCGGCGGCACGGCGCACGTCACCGACGCCACCAACGCCGCGCTCACCGGCCTGCGCACGCCCGATCAGGCGGACTGGGACGACCGGATCCTCGAGGCCCTGCGGATCCCTCACGGCCTGCTCCCCACCGTCGTCGACTCCATCGGCGTGGCCGCCGAGGCCACGAGGCTCGACGGCGCCCCGCCCATCGCCGGCATCCTCGGCGACCAGCAGGCGTCGCTGCTCGGGCAGGGCTGCGTGCGACCGGGCATGGCCAAGATCACCTTCGGCACCGGCGGCATGCTCGACGTGTGCCTGGGCGAGCGGCCCACCTTCGACGGGCGCGGCGGCGCCGGCACGTTCCCGATCGTGGCCCGCTCGCGCGACGGCCAGCGGGTCTGGGGTGTCGAGGCGGTCATGCTGACCGCTGGCACCAACGTGGAATGGCTCCGCGACGACCTCGGCATCATCGCCACCGCCGCCGAATCCCACGACGTCGCCGCGCAGTGCGCCGACAGCGAAGGCGTCGCCTACGTCCCCGCCCTGCTGGGCCTGGGGGCGCCCATCTGGGACTACGGCGCGCGCGGCACGCTGCTCGGCGTCACCCGCGGCAGCGGCCGCCCGCAGATCGTCCGGGCGGTGCTCGAGGGCGTGGCTCAGCGGGCGGCCGACCTGGTGGAGGCCGCCGAGTCCGACGGCGCCACGAGCATCCCGACGCTGCGGGTCGACGGTGGCATGTCGGCCAACCCGACGTTCGTCCAGGCCCTGGCCGACGCCACCCAACGCCCGGTCGAGGTGTCGCCGGTGCTCGAGGCCACCACCCTCGGCGCCGCGTTCGCCGCCGGCGTGGCCATGGGCACATGGCCCGATGAGGCGGCCGTGGCCGCCACCTGGGCTCCCCGGGCCGCCATCGAGCCGGCCCGGGTGCTCGACCGCGCGAAGTGGGCCGACGCGCTCGAGCGGTCGAAGGCCTGGTTCCCCGAGCTGTCCGGCCTCGACTTCTGAGGTGGCCCGCCCTGCCCGCGATCGCGTAGACCAACAGGAACGGCAGGGGCCTCGCGCCCCCGCCACCGTCCCGCCAGCACGTCCCAGCATCCAGGAGGATCCCCGCGTGTCGACCGACGAACGCGATGACCGGCAGCCCGAGCATCGGCGCGACTCCCGCCGCGGCTTCATGAAGAAGGTGGGGGTGGGCGGCGCGCTCCTCGCCGTCGCCGGCGCCGCGGCTCCCGTCGAGGCCCTGACCGGTGCCGCCGCCGCGCCCGCCGCCCGTCAGGCCGACGCGCTCCCCGACAGCGAGACGCTCGCCACCTTCCTCATGACGGTGGAGTACACGGGGGCGCAGCTGTATCGCCTCGCGAGCGCGCACGCCGGCCTCGACCCTGCGGTGGTCACGCTGATCACCAAGTTCGGCGACCACCACCAGCAGCACGGCGACTCCTACGCCACCGCCATCTCGGCCAAGGACGCCGCCAAGATCCCGAACGAGAAGCTGCTCGCCGAGCGGTCCCGGAAGGTGACCGTCGCGGCCGACCAGAAGGCGCTGCTCACCGCCCTCGCCGACTACGAGGACACAATGGCCGCGACCTACCTCTCGCTGATCGCCGCCACCACCGACCGCACCGACGCCCGGGCCTACGGCGACGTGATGGCCGTCGAGGTGCAGCATGCCGTCGACCTCGGCACCAAGCTCAAGCAGTCCGCCACCACGCTGGTGCCCGACCGCGAAGCCCAGGCCGCGGCGCTGCGCCCCGCGACCTACGCGCCGCCGACCACAACGGCCACCACCACCACCGCCGCCGCCCCGGCCTGAGCGCACGACGGACCACAGGAGACCCCCGATGGATCAGACCCGTGACGCGGCTCGCCGCCAGTTCCTGAAGATGAGCGGCGTCGGCCTGGCCGGCGCCGCCTTCCTCGCCGCCTGCAGCAAGAAGACCAGCCCGGTCGGCGAGGCCGGCGTCACCGCGCCGCCCGACTCGAGCACCACCGCGCCCAGGGTGCCGCTGCTCGATCGCACGCCGACCGACAAGGACAACGACCTCGTGCAGCTGCGCACGGCGACGTCCATCGAGCTGCTCACGGTCGACGTCTACGGCCAGGTCGAGCAGTACCTCTCGTCCCAGGCGGTCCCGCTCGCGCAGCGCTTCCGTCAGCAGCACCAGACCCACGCCGCCGACCTGCAGAGCCTCACGCAGCGCGAGTTCGGGCTGAAGGCGTCGTACGACCAGCCCAACCCGTCCCTCTCCGCCAGCTTCGTGAAGCCCACGCTCGCCGGTCTCGTCTCCGATGCCACGAACGCGTCCGACGCCACCGCGCGCGCGGCCTCGGCGCAGGCCTTCGTCCGCTTCCTCGTCGACCTCGAGAACACGGGTGCCGCCAGCGCGGTCGTGGCGCTCGGGATCCTGAGCTTGGCCACGATGCGCGAGGCCGCCGGCAACATCGCGGCCCTGTCGGCGCGCCGCGCCGCCGCGTTCGGCAGCCAGCTCGGCGACCTCGTGCCGCAGGTCGCGTTCTTCTCGGTCGAGAGCGCGGCTCCGATCGACGCCCTCGTGAAGTAGCGGGCACCACAGGGGGCGGCCTCCGCCCAACGCCGCAGCACACGAGATCCCGCATCACCGCGATGCGGGATCTCGTCGCGTTCAGCTGACCTTCACCATCCGGCGCGGCGCACCGCTCCGTAGACCCGGCGATGAAGGCAACACGAACCCTCATGGCATCGCTCGCCGTCCTCCTCCTCATCGGAGCGGGCTGCGGCAAGAGCGGCAGCACGGCGACCACGACGACCACGCCGTCGTCGGCCGCGACGTCCGGCCCTGCCGCGGCGTCGGGCTCGACGATCGACATCAAGGACTTCCTCTTCTCCCCCAAGGAGCTGAAGGTCAAGGTCGGCACGACGGTCAAGTGGACCAACGACGACAACAACACCCACACGGTGACGTCGACGGATGGCCCCGCCACGTTCGACTCGAAGGGCCTGAAGAGCGGCGCCAGCTACTCGTTCACGTTCGCGAAGCCGGGCACCTACGCCTACATGTGCGACATCCACAACTACATGAAGGGCACCGTGACGGTCTCCTGACCGCCCTGCCCTGCGCTGCCCAACCCCCATCCACCCCACCACCACCAGCCCAGCAACCAGGAGGATCACGCGTGTCGATCGACAAGCGCCAGCTCCTCGACCTCACCGACGAGGTCGATCAGCTGCACCACGAGAGCATGCGCACGTTTCGTGCGGAGGCCGAGGAGCTCCACTTCGGCGACGAGTCGCTGCGTGAGCAACGCGAGGCCCGACGCGGCTTCATGAAGAAGGTCGGCATCGGCGGCGCGCTCGTCACCGCCGGCTCCCTCGTTGGCCCGGTGGCGAGCTTCATGCCCGCCGCGTTCGCGGCAGGCACCCTCGACGACGCGGCCATCGCCAAGTTCGCGATGACCGTCGAGTACGCCGCCGTGGCCGCCTATCAGGCTGCCGTCAAAACCGGCAAGCTCGACGCGGCCGTGGTCAAGGTGGGCACGACGTTCGCCGGCCACCACAAGGAGCACGGCGATGCCTTCGCCGGCATCATCAAGGCCACCGACGCCCAGAAGAAGCCCAACCAGGCCATCCTCACCGCGTTCGGCCCCAAGATCGCCGGCGCTGCCGACCAGGCCGCCATCCTCGACATCGCCTACTCGATCGAGGAGGCCGCCGCCGCCACCTACCTGTTCGCCCTCGGTGCCCTCACCGACAAGGCGCACGCGGCGGCGACGGCCACCATCCTGCCCATCGAGGCGCAGCACGCCGTCGTCCTGGCCACGGCCCTGAAGAAGGACCTCGCGACCTACATGCCGTCCTTCCAGACGACGAAGGCCGCGCTCGACCCCACCAAGTACCCGGCCTGAGCCGCACCGATCGGACCAAGGAGAGATCAATGGATTACAACCACGATGAGGTGCGCCGCCAGCTCCGAGAGGTGGAGGCCGAGCAGAAGGTGGCGATGCGCTCATGGCGCGAGTCGCTCATGCGGGTCTTCGCCGGCCACGAGTCGGCCAGCGATGCGGCCAAGGCCCAACTGGTCGGCGCCCCGGACCGCCGATCGTTCCTCAAGATCGGCGGGGTGACCGTGGCCGGTGCCGCGGTCCTCGCCGCCTGCGGCAAGGACACCAAGAAGTCGGCGTCGACCACCACCGGCGCCGCGGCCACCACCGCGGCACCCACCACGGGCATGGCGGACAGCAGCACCACGGCACCATCGACGGACTCGGCGACCGACATGACGCTGCTGCGCACCGCGACGTCGCTCGAGCTGTTGGCCGTGGCCGTCTACAAGACCGCCATCCCGCTGCTCAAGGACAAGACCAGCGCACAGGTGGCGACGCTGTTCATGAACCAGCACGACGAGCACGCCAAGCAGCTGCAGGGAGCCACGAAGGAGGCGTTCGGCGCCAGCAAGGTGGAGATGATGCCGAACGACTACCTGAACAAGAACGTGGTCCAGCCGGCACTGCCGACGCTGAAGAACGACGGCGACATCGCCAAGTTCGCCCTGACGCTGGAGAACACGGCAGCCGCGACCTACTGCACCGCGGCCGGCCTGCTCAGCACCCCCGCCCTCCGCGCCGCCATCATGGCGATCGGTGGGGTCGAGGCTCGCCACGCGGCGATCCTCTCGGGCGTCCTGCAGCAGTCGGTGCCGACCGTGGCCTTCTTCGACCTGAAGCCCACGATCCCCAAGGCGAGCTTCGTCGCCTGAGCCATCCGCCTCTCCGAGAGCTCACAGACGGGCCCGACACGGCCCTCGGCGAACTCTCGGAGCGGGCTCCTTCGTCCGCCGCCTGAGGTCCCCGCGCTCCGTGGGCCTCAGGCCGCGGCGCGTTCGGAGGTGCGTACGGGGGGTCGGTCCGGCAGACTGGAGGGTGACGGTGAGTCGGACGGGTGACCGCGGCTCGGGGCCTTCGGGCAACCGGGTCGAGGAAGGTCGGGGCTCCACAGGGCACGGTGCTGGCGAGAGCCAGGCGGGGGCGACCTCGCGGATCGGGCAACAGAGAGCAGACCGCCGATGGCGGGGGAAACCCCGCACAGGCAAGGGTGAAAGGGTGCGGTAAGAGCGCACCAGCGTCCGGGGCGACCCGAACGGCTCGGCAACCCCCACCGGGAGCAAGGCCAAACAGAGGGCAGGGTGCCCGCCCGCCCCTCCTCGTGAGGGACCCTCAGGTAGGCCGCACAGATGGATGGTCACCACCCGGACTCCGGCAACGGACCCGGGAACAGAACCCCGCCTACAGCCCGACTCACCGTCACCACCAGCCTGACCACCAGCGGAGGTCGTTCCCGCGCTGGCGCGGGCGGCGAAACGGGCACGGCGCACGGTCACCCCCGAATACGTGCTCCCAGGAAGAGGTCCATGACCGAGAACAGGAACAGGACGCTCGTGTCGACGAAGACCCGCCGCACCGGTCAGTACGGGATGCCGGCCTCGGCTGCCCTTGCCCCGACGCGGCGACGGCCCTCGCGGCGGCGCTCGCGTCGGGCGGCGAAGGCAAGCACATCGGCGAGGAGGACGCGTCGATGGCGGCTGTTCGTGAGCCGCTCGGACGGGATCGTGCCGTCGTCGAGCAGGCGGACCACGAATGGCCGAGACAGCCCGAGCAGCCCCGCCGCCTCAGCCGGGGTGAGCATGCTGTCCGAGGGCACGACCGAGACGTCGTGACCGCTCGCCAGCTCTCGGGCCGAAGCGCGCAGCACGTCCAACAGCCGCGCCGGCAGCACGACGGTCCGGCCGCTTGCAAGCGTCAGGACAGCGCCGTCAGCCGACGGCTCGGCGAGGAGCTCGACGATCTCGCTCGCCCGACGCACTACCGAGACGTCTGCTTCTACTCGCACAACGCCCCGCCGTACCCGTGACCGCGCCACCATCAAACCTCCACTTCATCTGCAACAAGTGCAACCATCCCCGGCACGCGGCACCGCGCTGCAGCACACACGCCGGCGAAAGACACGAAGGGTCGGGCTGCGCGCCGATCCGTCGCTCGCTTGGTGGGTCCCGCACGCAAGTTCGCACCGGACGTCGCGGCGCTCCGGGCGTAGGGTGAGGCGCGGCGGACGGGGGCGTGGGATGGTCAGGTCGCAGCGGTCGTGGTCCGTCGTGCTGACGGCGCTTCTCCTGGCCGGCGCGTGGGCGATCGCACCCGTGGCCGCGACCGCCGCTCCGGCGACCTACTACTACCGCGACGCCGGACGGATGAGCGCGCCGGTGGCGTGGCCGGACAGCTTCGACCGCAGCTACGAGGCCTGGCTCGAGGTTCCTGACGGGAGCAGCCAGGTCAGCCTGCGCGTGCAGCGGCTTCTTGCCGACGGTTCGGCCGACCTGACCTGGGGTGCCCCCGGCTTCATCCGGACCTATCCGTTGCCGTGGCCGAGTGGGCCGTTCACCCCGGACGGGCACTCGAACATCGCCGGTCTCGCACTGGTGGCCGCGGATGGGGCCGGTGGGGTGACCGTCACCGGCCACGGGACGCTCGCCGCTGAGTGCGATCCCAACCATCCCGGCCTCGACCAGTGCCCGGAGGCCTGGTTCATCGACGTCCACGTCGCCGACGGGACCGTAGGGCCGACCACCGTGGTCAGCGATGAAGTGCCGATCAAGGGCCTGGCCGACGGCTCGGTGCTCACCAAGTCGGCCAGCGCGGTGCGGTGGCGCGGCGTCGATGGCAGCCTCCGGGCCGACCTCGGCATCGCTCCGGCGCAGCTGGCGAGCGCGACGGTCGACAGCCTCGGGCGGCTCCTGGTCGCGGGTGCCGATGGGTCGATCACCCGCCGAGCCGCTGGCACCTCCGCCCAGCCGGTGGTCATTACCACCTGCACGCCGCCCCAGGTCCTGCTCGTCGTCGCCGATCAGGTCGGTGGTCTCGCCACCGCCTGTGGCCGAGGAGGGAACCCCACGGGCTCGCTCACCGTCACCCGCTACCGCGGCGACGGCGCCCAGCTCTGGCACCTCACGCCTCCCGCCGCCGACGGGCCGGTCGCGCCGACCGCCGGCGTGGTCGACGCCTCGGGCCGGGTGTGGATCGGAGGCCCGACGTGTGAGGCCGGGTGCGGCAGCGTCGCCGTGCTGCGGTACTACCTGCCGACTGGTCCGGGCCAGGACGAGAGCTACGTGGGCGACCACACCGACGTCCCGGGCTGGAACGAGGTGCGCCCGGCCCCCAGCGGGCGGATCGTGGCCGCCGAGTCGGTGGACATCTGGTACTTCGACCAGGACCACAACTGGGACGGCTCGCAC
The DNA here is from genome assembly GCA_025463985.1 of Acidimicrobiales bacterium. GTDB lineage: Bacteria > Actinomycetota > Acidimicrobiia > Acidimicrobiales > Iamiaceae > JAODBM01. Next base: position 9,831 of record JAODBM010000075.1, on the reverse strand, counting down.
GGCGCGACGCAGCTGCCTGTGCTCCCCGACAAGCCGTCGTGCGTCCCCAGCCAGCCGACCGTCGTGGGAGCGCACGGCGGGGCGATCGTGGTCGGGTTCACCCGCTGCGGCCCAGGGCCGTCGACGCTGGCACCCACGGGGTACCGAGTCGAGGCCTACGAGCAGACGGGATCGCCACCGACGGTCGGGCCGGCGGCGACGGCGACGGTTGCCGCGAGCGCCACCGAGGCCAAGGTCACCGGGCTCTCGACCCAGCGCCGCTACCTGTTCAGGGTCCGTGCCGTGAACGCCGAGGGCGACGGCCGCCTGTCGTCCGACGCCTCGGGCTGGGCGCTGCCCCCGTTCGCCTCCGTGCAGGCCTTTGCCACCTCGGTCTATCCCGACCTGGCCGGCCGCGCGCCGAACAGCCAAGAGCGCGGGGCGGTGGAGTACACCGTCGACTCCGGCGGCACGCCGTCGGACATCGTCGAGCTGTTGCTGCACCAGCCGTGGTCGACGAGCGTCGCCCCGGTGACCCGCCTGTACGACGCCTACTTCCTTCGCAACCCCGACACCGGCGGTCTCAGCTACTGGGTCGGCCAGCTGCGCCACGGGCGGCCGCTCGCGGCCGTGTCCGATGCCTTCGCCGCCTCGCCGGAGTTCACCGCCAAGTACGCCACCCTCACCAACCAGGCTTTCGTGCAGCTCGTCTACCGCAACGTCCTCGAGCGCAACGGCGAGGCCAAGGGCATCTGGTTCTGGACCTTCGAGCTCGACCAGCACCAGCGCACGCGCGGCCAGGTCATGACCGCCTTCTCCGAGTCGGCCGAGAACCAGGCCAACACGGTCGGTATCGTCGGAGTGGCCACGGTCGTCTTCGCGCTCCTCCGCCGAGCACCCACCCCCACCGACATCCTCGCCTTCGCGTACTACTTGCAGCACGGCGCCCCGCGGACACCCCTGATCACCTGGGTCATGTCCTCACCCGAGTACGCCGCACGCGTCGCCCCCTGACCCCGACGTGCACAGCTCCCCACGCCCGAGGCCCGGCTCCGATCGGGGCTGCAGGTCAGCCGAGCGGGACGGCGGGGTCGATCACGCCGAAGCCGGCGCCGATCGTGGAGAGGTGGGCCACGGCGGACGTCGACCAGATGATGAACTGCTTGCCCGAGCCGACCGTGACCGCGTGCGGACCGTAGGAGACCGAGGACCCTCCGGCGTGGGTCGCGGTGCCGATCGTGCCGAGCGGCGCCCACGGCCCAGCTGACCCGGCGCTGGTCCAACCCGAGATCACCGTGTTGGCGGCGCTCAACCCGTTGGCCACGCCGACGTAGCCGCTCGGGGTCTTCATGACCGACATGCCGGTGAGCGGGGCGGAACGCATCGACATCGGCTTGATGTCGGTCGCCAGCGGTGACCACGCCGCGCCCGTCCAGTACTGCCAGCCGGTCGCGGTCGTGAAGCTGGTCGTGCTTGCCAGAAAGCGGACGGTCCACTGCGGGAAGCCGTTCTGCACGAAGATCTGCACGTAGCCGCTGGCCTGGTCGTAGAACGGGACGGACTTCCAGAAGGCCGCAGTGCCCGCCGGCGGCGCGGGCAGCGGGTCGACGCGGACGAACGCCAGCGTGGGCAGCTGGTAGATGGCGATGCCGTTGTCGAGGCCGATGAAGCCTGGGGGCGTCGAGATCGAACGGACGTGGCTGACCATCACGTTCAGGGTCTTGCCGTCGGGCGAGGCCCAGCCGGCGCCCGGCCAGTAGAACTCGTCCGACGGAAGGCGTGTGGTCGGGACGACCGACGTGGGGCTAGGCGTGGACGCGCTGTAGAAGGGATCGAAGCACCCGCCGCGCTCGATGATCATCGAGCCGTGGGCCATGCCCCACCCGGTGGTGAGCGTGCCGTCGGGCTGGACGGTGCCGTAGATCGAGTCGCCGAAGAGCCAGACGATGCGGCCGTCGCGCAGCGGCACGCGATGCGCGCCGTCAGCGCCCTGCCAGCGCGGGTCGTGGTGGTTGAGCGCGGTCGCGAGCTCGGCCGCGGTGGCCGGCTCGGCGGGCAGGCAGAACCAGTTCTTGGTCGTGACCAACGCGCTGGCTGTCGACGCCGGGCTCGTGTAGGCGGCGTTCGCGGCGGCCACCTTGAACGTGTAGGCCGAGCCGGTGGCGAGCTTGGGGACCGCCAGCGACACCGCCAGGCCCTTGACCGGGAGGGCCGGCTGCGCGATCGCGCCGAGATAGGGGGTGACGACGTAGCCGGTGACGGGCAGGACGCCGGTCGTCGGGGCGGTCCAGGTGATCAGCGCGCCCCAGCCGGTGCCGTCGAGCGCAGCCCGAACCCCGGTCGGCGTGGCGGGGGCGCCCGGCACCACCGGCGCGGTCCACCACGACGGCGGGCCGATCCCGTAGCTGTTGAAGGCGGCGACGGTGAACGAGTACGAGGCGCCGTCGGCCAGGCCCACCACCTGTTGGGTGGTGACGGTGGACCCGAAGCGCTGCGCCGGGAGGACGGTGGTCGCCTTCCGCGGGGTCACCAGGTAGCCCGTGATGGGCGACCCGTTGGCGGCCGGCGCCCCCCAGCGGAGCGTGACGAACCCCGTGCCCGGTGTCGTCGCCGGCAGGCCCGGAGCGGACGGAACGCCAACGACCACCGCCGCGCTCGGCCGCGACGCCGGGCTGCGGCCGAGGCTGCTGATCGCGACGACGGTGAACGTGTAGGCGGCGCCGTTGGTGAGGCGGGTGATGGTCTGCGCGGTGGCCGTCGAGGCAAAGGGCAGAGGCGCCCCCGCCACGCCGCCGGTGGTGGCCGTGACCTCGTAGCCCGTGATGGCCGCACCGCCAGGGGCGGGGGCGACCCAGCGGAGCGCGACCTGCGCGTTGCCGGCCGAGGCCGTCGGCGCCGCGGGCGCCGACGGTGCCCCTGCGACCGCGGGAGCCGTCGCCGTCTGCGTGGCGGTCCGTCGGTGCGCGGCGGTGGGTGCCCCGACGGCCGCCGGGGTCGCGGAGGAGACGGCCACCGCCCCGAGCACGACGACCGCCGCGGTGCCGGTGCGCCAACGCGCCCAGCGTGGCCTACTCCGACCGATGCCCATTCTTTGCTGCCCCCCACGGGCTGATGTGCCGCAAGGATAGATCACCGGCGGCCAGCGGCCATGAAACGCTGAACCGGGTCGGCACCGCTCCCCGCGAAGCGGCGGAACCCCGACCCGGTTCAGCCGGGCGAGGGATCAGGCGATCGAGTTGCCGACCTTGTCGAACTTGCTGCCAGCGTTCTTGCCGAGCAGCGTCACGGCGGCGATGCAGACGACCGCGATCAGCGCCACGAGCAGGGCGTACTCCACGAGCGACGCACCGCGCTCGCTCTCACCGAACCGGGCCCGGAGGTAGGTGGCGAGGAAGTCGTAGATCGCGACCATCGATGTGTTGCTCCTTGCTGAGCGCCCTGCAGGGCGGAGATCTGCGTCGTGGACGTCATCGACCTCCCAGCGCTCGCGCTTGAGCCATTTGGCCTACGTGGCGGCGAACGTTGTGCTGCCGTTGAGGTCGAACCCCCACGTTCCGCGGGCCGAGCGTTGGGTAGGTGGCGCCGCGACGCCGACCGGAGGACGCCCATGACCGACGAGCCCGACCGCGATGAGGTCGACGCCCTGTTCGCCTCGCTCGACCACCCGATGGCCATCGTCACGACCGTGCTGGGCGCGGAGCGCAGCGGATGTCTCGTCGGCTTCCACGTCCAATGCGGCATCGAGCCGCTGCGCTACGCGATCTGGCTGTCGAAGGCCAACCACACGTACCGGCTCGGCGCGTTGGCCGAGGTGTTCGTCGTCCACTTCCCGCGCTCGGAGCACTACGGCCTCGGGGCCCTCTTCGGCGCCACGACCGGCGACGAGGTCGACAAGTTCGCGCAGTGCTCGTGGCACCCGGGGCCGCACGGGGTGCCCGTGCTCGACGATCTCGATGATTGGTTCGTCGGGCGGCGGGTCGCCCTGCTGGATCCCGACGACGACCACGTCTGCATCGTCCTGGCGCCGCTCGCATGGGCCCGCTCCGGGAAGACCGACTGGCTGCAGCTGAGCGACGTCCTCGACCTCGACGCCGGGCACGAGCCCACCGAGCGCCCCGCCGCCAGCTGACCGCTCGCAGCCCAGGCCGGTCGGCCACCGCTCGTCAGCGCCGCCGCGGCGCGTCCACGGGCACCAGCTGGCCGGTGCGCAGGAAGGCGCCGCGCCGGCCCGGGTCGGCCAGGCCGAACGCGCGCCACGTCCACCAGAGCGCCGCGGCACCGGCGAGCTCGAGCACGAGGGCGAACCAGCCGCGCGTCAGCTCAGGCACCTGGTCCGAGCCGAACGACCAGCCGAGGAACGGCCACCAGAACACGCGGCTGCGCATCCAGATGCCATCCAGCACGAGGTGCACGAACAGTCCGATGGGCAGCCCGAGCAGCTGACGTCGCAGCAGGCGGTGCCGACGCGTGGCGAGCATGACCACGCCGAGCACGACGACGCTTCCCAGCAGCGTGTGCAGGAGGCGCGGGCCGCCCAGAAGGGCCTCGCTGACCGGCAGCACCGCGCCGAGGACGATCCAGCGGTAGTCCAGCGCCGGGCTGCGGAACACGTGGAACACGAGGACCAGGCTCCCGCCGGCGAACCAGAGCAGCATCGACGGCCGGGGTCAGTGGACGAGCAGCCGGCCGCACTCCTCGCAGTGCGCCACCTCGTCGGGGGGCAGCTTGCGGATGCGCGCGAACTCGACGGCGGACAAGGTGAGGTGGCAGCCGCCGCACTGGTTCCCGGCCAGGCGGGCCACGGCGATGCCGCCCGAGCCGGCCCGCAGCGACTCGTACTCGGCCAGGAGCGCCGCGGGGATGCCCTCGACGGATGCGCTGCGGGCGGCCCCCTCGACCTCGAGCTCCGCGCTGATGGATTGCTCCTGCTCGGCCACCTCGCGCGTGAGGCGGGCGACCTCGTGCTCTTGGGTGGCGATGCCGGTGCCGAGCTCGACCAGCTCGCGGTCGAGGGGCTCGATCTCCTCCATCAGCTCGATGATGCGGTCTTCGAGCTGGCCCATCCGCCGCCCGAGCGCGGCCATCTCCTCCTGCATCGCCTGCAGCTCGCGCGGGTTGCTGACCGTGCCGCCGTACATCGTGGCCTCGACGCCTTGGCGCTTGTCGGTCAACGACGCCACCTCGTCTTCCAGCGAGCGTTGCTCGCGGCTCAGCGCGTCGCGCCGGCTGCGCACGTCGTCTTCCTGGGCCGCCAGCCCGGCCCGCGCCGCCTGCGCGTCGACGAGCTGCGCCCGCTCGGGCAACGTCTCGACGCGATGGCGGAGCTGGTCGATGTGGGTGTCGTGACCCTGCACCAGCAGGAGCTGTTCGAGCACGCCCACCGTCATGGGTGCAGCGTAGGCGGCGGCCCGCCCCCGCCCAGCTGGATCGGTGGACTCGTGCCCGGGGTCGGTGTCCCGCCGCCACCGCCGCCACCGCCGCCACCGCCGCCACCGCCGCCACCGCCGCCGATGGTCACGCCGGGATTGACGCCGGGGGTGCCGCCCCCGCCGATGGTCACGCCGGGGGTGGTGCCCGCCGCGCCGCCGCCGATGGTGGTGCCACCGCCGATGAGGCCGCCACCGCCGAGCTCGTTGGGGATCGGGCCGACCCAGTGACCGGTGCGGGTCAACGGATCAGGCGCCACGAAGTCGACCACCGGTTGACCGTCGTACAGCAGGCGATACAGGACGCCCCACGTGGTGGCCGGGAACTTGCCGCCAGTGGCGCCGCCAAGGCCCGCTTGCACCAGCGGGATGTCGCCAGCGGTGACGCCCATCCAGATCGCCGTGGAGAGCTGCGGCGTGTACCCGACGAACCAGACGTTCGACGAGTTGTTGGTCGTGCCCGTCTTGCCGGCGGCCGGTTGGTTCGCCAGCTTGGCGTTGGTGCCGGTGCCGCCCTGCACGTTCGCCTGCAGCACCTGCGTGACGAGTCGGGCGGTCTGGGTGTCGAGGACCCGCTGGGGGTTGGCCTTGTGCTGGTAGATCGTGTTGCCCTTGCGATCGTCGATGCGGTCGATGAAGTACGGGTCGTTCTTCACGCCGTCGTTGGCCAGCACCGAGTAGGCGGCGGCCATGTCGAGCGGGCGGACCTCGCTGGTGCCGAGCGGCAGCGACTTGTTGGCCGGGTTCAGCTTGCTCGTGATCCCCATCCGCTTCGCGACGTCGACCACGCGGTCGAGGCCGACGAGCTGGCCGAGGCGGACGAACGCGCAGTTCGACGACCGCTGCGTCTGCACGGTGATCGTGGCCACGCCGCCCGCGCCGGTGGCGGGCGCGTAGGGCGGCGCGTTCTTGCCCTGGTAGAAGGCGCAGGGGCCGCCGTTGACCGTGTCGTCGGGGATGGCGCCGTTCTCCATCAAGGCGGTCAGCACGAACGTCTTCATCGACGAGCCCGGCTGCCGAAGCGCGGTGGCCAGGTTGTACTGGTACTTGTCGAAGCCGGGGCCGCCCACCATGATCCGCACCGCCCCCGTGTTCGGCTCGACCGACGCGATCGCCTGCGTGCCGAACGTGGGCTTGCCCTTGCCGTCGATGGCGACCTTGCCGGTGGCCGGGTCGATCACGTCGAACGTGCCGTCGCCCTTGCCGCCGGGCACGGTCTGGTTGCGGGCGGCCAGCGCCTTGATCTGCGCCACCGGGTCGAACGTGGTGTACACCCGCAGGCCGCCCTCGAACACGGCCCGGTTGCGGGCGGCGGGCGTGACGCCCAGCCCGAAGCTGGGATCGTCGAGCAGCTGCTGCTTGACCTCTTCCACGAAGTAGTCGTTCGGGGGCCGCGGCCGGTTGGCGACGGTCGGCAGGGGCACCAGCCGGTAGACCTTGACCTCGTTGGCCGTGAGCCGCTTGGTCTCGACGAGCCGCTTGAACACCCGATCGCGGTGGGTGAGAGCCAGCTGCGGCGAGCGGAAGGGGTCGTAGTTGACCGGGCTCGGGATCAGCCCGGCGAGCAGTGCCCCCTCGGCCCAGTTGAGGGCGCCCACGTCCTTGTGGAAGTACAGCTCGGAGGCGGCCTGCACGCCGTAGGCGCCGTTGCCGAAGTAGACGCTGTTGACGTACCGCTCGAGGATCTGGCGCTTCGACATCTGCTTCTCGAGCTCGAGCGCCAGCACCGCTTCGCGGGCCTTGCGGCTGAAGTTCTGCTTGTTGCCGACCAGCGAGTCCTTGACGACCTGCTGGGTGATCGTGGAGCCGCCCTGGGAGATGCCGCCACTGTTGAGGTTGGCGGCCGACGCCCGCACGATCGAGCGCAGGTTCACGCCGACGTGCTTGTAGAAGTCGTTGTCCTCGGCGGCGAGGATCGAGCCGACCACCGTCTCGGGCACCTTCGAGAGCGGCACCTGCACGCGGTTCTGGTCGCTGTTCAGCGTGGCCACCAGCGACCCGTTGCGATCGAAGATCAGCGAGCGCTCGGCCAAGGACCTGAGGTTGATCTGCTGGTGGTCGGAGCGGTGGGCGCTCACGAGGCGCGAGGCCTGCGGAGCGATCAGCACCGTGGCGCCGGTGAGCACGGCGATGAACGTGGACATGATGGCCACGAAGCGCACGATCCGGCGGAGAACGACCACGAGGCGTACACGTTACCGTGCGTCCCGACCGGATCGAGGTACGCGACCGCCCGGTAGCGTCCCCTGCCGGACGCCACGCGGGCGACTCGCCGAGAAACAGGGGAACGAGATGGCACACGCACGCAGGTTCCGCTTCGGGCTGCAGCTCCACAAGGCGGCCGATGCCGCCGAGTGGCAGGCGCTGGCCCGCAAAGCCGAAGACCTGGGATACGGCACCGTGCTCATGCCCGACCACTTCGGGGACCAGCTCGCCCCCATCCCGGCGCTGATGGCCGCCGCCGACGCCACCAGCGCCATCCGCGTGGGCTGCCTCGTGCACGACAACGACTACAAGCACCCGGTGGTGCTGGCCAAGGAGCTGGCCACCATCGACGTGCTGTCGGGCGGGCGGCTCGAGATCGGCGTCGGCGCCGGCTGGATGCTCAGCGACTACGAGCAGGCCGGCATCTCCTACGACTCGGGTGCGGTGCGCGTGGCCCGCTTCGAGGAGGGCGTCCAGGTGATCAAGCGGCTGATGGGCTCGGGCGCCTGCACGTTCGCCGGCGAGCACTACCAGATCGAGGGGCTCGACGGGCTGCCGAAGCCGGTGCAGTCACCCCACCCGCCGATCCTCATCGGCGGCGGCAAGCGCCGCATGCTCACGTTCGCCGGGCGTGAGGCCGACATCGTGGGCATCAACCCGACGATGCCCAACGGGGCGGCCGACGCCGACGCCGCGCAGACGGGCACGGCCGAAGAGACCGACCGCAAGCTTGGCTGGGTCCGTGAGGGCGCAGGCGACCGGTTCGACGATCTCGAGATCAACCTGCTGAGCCTCGGCTGCTTCATCACCGACGATCGCGCCGACCTGGTGGAGAAGCTCTCGCCGCTCTTCGGGCTGACCCCCGAGCAGCTCTCGGACTTCCCGCACGCGCTGGTCGGCACGACCGACGAGCTCATCGACATCGTGCAGGCCCGGCGGGACCGTTGGGAGGCGTCGTACGTGGTCGTCCAGCAGGACAGCATGGACGCGTTCGCGCCGGTCGTGGCCAAGCTGGCCGGCACCTGATCGCTCCGGGCGGCGCTCACCGGCGGCCTTCGGCCGGCTCGGCGCCCGGTGGTGACGACGTCCACAGGTCTTGGTTCGCCGCGGCCGGAGCCTAGGGTTCGTAGCGGAGACGACCGCGGGACCGGCGACGGTGCGCCGCGGTCGGCCCGCCAACCTGGCCCGTTCCTGTCGCGCCGCTGGAGGTCACCCCCCGTGCCCATCCCCATCGTCGATCCCTTCCGGGGTGCCGTCGCCGGATCGATCCGCCGGTCGGTCGGCGCGGCACCGATCGCCCCGCCTGCCGCCGACGTGGTGCCCGAGGGCGCGGGCGACCCCGGCTGGTTCGGGCCCGGCTCGGTGGTCTGGCAGGTGCACGGCGACTTCCCGGCCATGCTCATCGGCGGCGTCAGCGCCCTCCTGCTCCAGACCCTCCACCCCGGCGCCATGGCCGGCGTGGATCAGCACTCGAACTGGCGCGAGGACCCGACCGGGCGGCTGCAGCGCACCGCGCACTTCCTCACCGTGACCACCTACGGCACCGCGGCGGAGGCCGAGCACGCCGTGCGCACGGTGCGGGCCGTGCATCGAGGCGTCCACGGCGTGCGCGACGACGGGGTTCCCTACCGCGCCAGCGACCCCGACCTGCTGCGCTGGGTCCACGTGTCTGAGGTCTTCCAGTTCCTGCGGGCACACCAGCGGTACGCGTTCCCGCCGCTCAACCGCGCCGAGCGCGACGTGTACCTCGACCAGGTGGCGCGCGTTGCCGAGGCGCTGGGCGCCACCGACGTCCCCCGCTCGGTCGCCGGGGTCGAGCGCTACCTGGCCGCCGTCCGGCCCGAGCTGGTCGCCACGCCGGCGGCGCTGGCCACGGCGCGCGACCTGACCGTCGCCCGGTCGAAGGACCCCCTCCAGCGGGCCGCCTTCGACGTGCTGGTGCGGGCCGCGGTCGGCCTGCTGCCCGACTGGGCGCGCGACATGCTGCAGCTGCGACCGCGCTTCCCACTGCAGGACCAGGTCAGCCAGGTGCAGGCCACAGCCATGGGCGCCATGTTGCGCTGGGCGCTCGGCGACTCCGTGGTGCTGGCCGCGGCGACCGCCCGAGCGCAGGCCAACGCCTCGTCAGGCGGCCTCGGCTCGGCCGCCTGATCGGTCGGCCTCAGCCGGCGGCGCGCTCGTTGCCCCAAGCTGCGCCCGGCCGCAGCTCGGCGACCGGGGC
>JAODBM010000033.1 GCA_025463985.1 Acidimicrobiales bacterium | reverse complement strand
GCGGGCGCGGTACTGCTCCGTCGCGCGGTCGGCGATGGCGCCGGTCGACCACATGGGGCCGAGCGCGACCACGCAGCCGCCGAAGCCGGCGCCGGTGAGGCGCGCGCCGTAGACGCCCGGGGTCGCCGCCAAGCGTTCGACGAGGCGGTCGAGCGTCGGCGTCGAGACCTCGAAGTCGTCGCGCAGGCTGGCGTGGCTGCCCGCCATCAGGCGGCCCGCCGCGATCACGTCGCCGGCCCGGAAGGCCTGGACGAAGGCGCGCACCCGCGCGTTCTCGGTCACCACATGGCGGGCGCGGCGGCGCAGCACGGGGTCGGCCAGCCGCTCGACCGCACCCAGGTCGCGCGCGTCGATCAGCCGCAGGGGACCGAGCGCCTGCTCGGCTCGCTCGCACTCGGCCCGGCGCTCGCCGTAGGCAGATTCGGCCAGGCGCCGGGGCTCGCCCGAGTGGACCACGACCACCTCGGTGTGCGGCGGCAGCGGCACGGGCTCGATCGTCAGGGCGTGGCAGTCGATGAGCAGCGCGTGCCGCTCGACGCCCGCGGCCGAGGCCAGCTGGTCCATGATCCCCCCCGGCACGCCCGAGGCGCGGATCTCGGCCCGCTGGCAGGCGCGTGCGAGCTCGACGGGCGACCCGTCGAACCCCAGCGCGAGCGCGACCGCGACGGTGAGCGCCGAGCTGGACGACAGGCCCGCGCCGACCGGCAACGTCGTGGCCACCGTCCCGGTGAACCCCCGCTCTGGCCGCAGCTCGGCGACCACGCCGGCCACGAAGCGGGCCCACGCGGGGACCTGCGACGCGGGATCCTCGACGTCGAGCCGGACCACCGCCGGGTGCACCTCCTCGCGGGAGCGCAGCTCGACTCGGTCGCCTCCGGCCTGGCCCGTCACCGTGGTGGCCAGGTCGATGGCCATCGGCAGCACGAGGCCACCGGTGGTGTCGGTGTGCTCGCCGATGAGGTTCACCCGGCCGGGAGCGACGGCGGTGACCGTGGCGGTCGGCGTCACGGCGCGGGCCGGGCGGTCCCGGCGGCCCGGAGGCGGGCCGCGGCGGCCTCGGGCTCGACCGGGTTGATGAACGTCCCGCTGCCGAGCTCGCCGCCCGCGACGAAGCGCACCACGCCGTCGTCGCGCCACACGCCGGCGATCTCCAGGTGCAGCCACGCGTGCGGCCACGCGCCGCCGTCCGTGGGGCGCTGGTGGAACCAGAACATGTAGGGCATGGGCGCCGCGAAGGCCCGGTCGAAGCGGCCGAGCACGTCGATCAGCATGCGGGCCAGCGCGTCGCGCTCGGGGCCGGACAGCGAGGGCAGGTCCGGGCGTTGCTCGAGGGGCGCGATCCGCACGCCGTGGGGGGCGGCCGGCGCCCACGGCACCCACGCCCGCCACCCGTCGCGCTCGACCACGAGTCGCTCGCCGCCGGGGTCGTCCTCGAGCAGCCGATGTCCGTCCGCGAGCCGTTGGAGCTCGTGGGCGGGCAGCGCCGGCACGTCCGGATACGCGAACAGCTGGCCGTGCGGGTGGGGGATCGTGGCGCCCACGTCGGCGCCGTGATTCTCGAAGATCAGCACGTACGCGATGTCGTCGCGTCCGCCGACCGCCTCCGTGCGCGCCGCCCACAGGTCGACGACCGCGCGCACGTGGGCTTCGGGCAAGGTGGCCAGCGTCGCCTCGTGGTCGGGCGCGTACAGGATGACCTCGCACCGGTCATCGGGGTACGACGGCCAGCGGTTGGTGAAGGCCCGCACGTCATAGGGCTCGGGCGCCTCGGTGCCGCCCACGCAGAAGGGGCAGCCGGAGCTCGGCTGGTTGGGTCGTTCTTGGCGCAGCCCGGCCACCTGCACTCGCGCCCCGGTCAGCGGATCGATCCGCAGCTCCACGCCAACCCCCTTGGTCCGACAGGTCGGGGCGATTCTGGCCCACCGGACGGCCGGCTCCGCTTGACCGTCCGGTCAAGGTCCGGCGACCATGGCGTCCATGCCGAGCGCCAAGGCCAACGGGATCGAGATCTTCTACGAGACGTTCGGTGATCCCGAAGACCCGCCGCTCCTGCTCGTGATGGGTCTCGGCGCGCAGATGATCTCGTGGCCCGACGACCTCTGCCTCGCGCTCGTCGGCCGCGGGTTCCACGTCATCCGGTTCGACAACCGTGATGTGGGGCTCTCGACACACCTCGACCGGCCCGACCTCGACGTCCCCGCGGCGATCGCCGCGGCGCTCACCGGGGGGGCGGCGCAGGTGCCCTACCTGCTCAGCGACATGGCGGCGGACGCGGTCGGCCTCCTCGACGCGCTGGACATCGACGCCGCCTACCTGGTCGGCGCCTCGATGGGCGGCATGATCGCCCAGACCGTGGCCATCGAGCACCCGGAGCGCGTCCTCGGGCTCACCTCGATCATGTCGACGACCGGCGAGCACGATGTCGGCCAGGCGGACCCCGCGGTGCTGCTGCAGCTCATGGCGCCCACACCGACCCAGCGGGACGCGGCCATCGCGCACGACGTCGAGGTCGACCGGGCCATCGCCAGCCCCGAGCACTTCGACGAGGACGAGCGCCGCGACCTCGCGGCGCGGTCCTACGACCGGGCGTTCGATCCCCTCGGCACGGCCCGCCAGCTCCTCGCCATCGTCATGTCGCCATCGCGCGCCGAGGGGCTGGGCGCCCTCGATGTGCCGACGTTGGTCGTGCACGGCCGCCAGGACCCGCTCGTCGGGCTCAGCGGCGGCCAACGCACCGCAGAGCTCGTGCCCGGCGCCGAGCTGCTCGTGATCGACGACATGGGCCACGACCTGCCGCCGGCACACTGGGCGCAGATCATCGAGGCCATCACCTCCCTCGCCGTCCGAGCCCGTCGCTAGCAGCAGCCCGTCTGCGGCCGGGGGAGGTGCCCTCCGTCGTACGGGCGCCGGTCGCACGGCGGCCGCCACCAGCCAGACCGCATCCGAAGGAGCATCCGTGGGACCACTGTCCGGTGTGAAGGTCGTCGAGATCGCCGGGATCGGCCCTGGGCCGTTCTGCGCCATGCTGCTGAGCGACCTCGGCGCCGACGTCGTGCGGATCGACCGGTCCAGCAACGTCCTGGGCGGCGACCCGGCCACGCCTCCGGGCGACGTCCTCAACCGGGGACGGCGCTCGGTCGCCGTCGATCTCAAGCACCCTGACGGCGTGGCCACCGTCCTCGACCTCGTCGCCGAGGCCGACGCGCTCATCGAGGGCTTCCGGCCCGGCGTGATGGAGCGGCTCGGGCTCGGCCCCGACGCCTGCCGCGAGCGCAACCCCCGCTTGGTCTACGGGCGCATGACCGGCTGGGGCCAAGACGGCCCGTACGCCCGGACCGCCGGCCACGACATCAACTACATCGCGCTCGCCGGCGCGCTCGAGCCGATCGGGCGCCGGGGCGGGCCGCCGGTGCCCCCGCTCAACCTCGTCGGTGACTTTGGCGGCGGTGGCATGCTCCTCGCGCTCGGCATCGCTGCCGCGCTGGTGGAGGCCGGCCGCTCGGGCGAGGGCCAGGTCGTCGACGCAGCAATGGTCGACGGCGCAGCGATCCTCACGACGATGTTCCACGCCTTCCGGGCCATGGGGATCTGGGACGACGAGCGGGGGACGAACATGCTCGACAGCGGCGCCCACTTCTACGACGTCTACGAGACGGCCGACGGCAAGTACGTCTCCATCGGGTCGATCGAGCCGCAGTTCTACGCCGAGCTGCTGAAGCACACCGGCCTCGACGGCGAGGACCTGCCGTGGCAGCACGACAAGGCGCACTGGCCCGAGCTGAAGGACCGCATGGCCGCCATCTTCAAGGTCAAGACCCGCGATGAGTGGTGCGAGATCATGGAGGGCACCGACGTCTGCTTCGCGCCGGTCCTGTCGCTGGCCGAAGCGCCGACGCACCCGCACAACGTGCACCGCGGCACGTTCACCGAGGTGGCCGGCATCGTCCAGCCGTCGCCGGCACCCCGCTTCGACCGCACGCCCGCCGAGATCCAGCGCCCTCCCGCGCACGCCGGCCAGGACACCGACGAGGTGCTGGCCGATTGGGGCATCGCCCCCGACCGCATCGCCGCGCTCCGCTCGTCCGGCGCCATCGCCTAGCAACCCGAGGCAATAGCGCACGGGAACGGTGGGTCATTGCCTCGATTTTTCCGCCGAGGCAATAGCTCGACGAGGCGGAGACCGCGACGCCGGGGCCGAGGGAGCTATTGCCTTCGCGGAAGACCGAAGGCAATAGCGCCCCGAATCGGTGGGTCATTGCCTCTGGTCTTGAGAGTTGGGGTCAGGCGGTGAGGCCGGCGCGGTGGGCGACGGCGGCGGCTTCGGTGCGCGACCGCACGTCGAGCTTGGCCAGGATGTTGCTCACGTGGACGCTGGCCGTCTTGGCGCTGATGTAGAGCTGGGTGGCGATCTCGCGGTTGGTGCGGCCCTCGGCCAACAGCGCGAGCACGTCTCGCTCGCGGGCGGTGAGCCCGAACGGGTCCACGGCCGGCGCTCGAGCCAGCGCGATCGCAGCCTCAGCCCCGGGCCGCGCCGGCCGCGCCGGCGTGGCGACCGAGCCGGAGCCGTTGCCGGGG
>JAODBM010000004.1 GCA_025463985.1 Acidimicrobiales bacterium | reverse complement strand
CCGGGCCGGCCACCGGCCCCGGCCCGATCTCTGCTGCCCCGTGGGGTTCGGCGGGCATCCTGCCGATCCCGTGGGCCTACATCCGCATGATGGGCGCCGAGGGCCTGACCCGGGCCACCGAGGTCGCGAGGAGCTTCTCGCCGGCTGTGGGTTCGTGAACATCGAGCGCATCACGGTGCCGTTCGCGTGGGAGTTCAGCGACCCGGAGATGTTCGCCCGCTCGCTCGCGTCGACGGGTCCCGCGTTCGAGGCGATCGAGCACGTGGGCGAACCTGCGTTCGTCGACGCAGCACTCGACGTGGCCCGTGCCCAGATGCGAGCGGACTTGCCGCTTCGAGCTGAGATCGACGTCGTCGGCTACCTCGCACGCAAACCCGGCCACGAGGAGGTCGAACGGTGAGCGACGGCGGCTTTCTCGCCAGCCCTGAGCCGAGTCCTGCGGCCCAGGCCATGTTCGACGAGGACATCAGCGAGGTCGGGTACGTCATGAACGCCTCGCGGCTCTGGGCGCACCAACCGGCGACCGTCGACGCGTTGTTCGATGTCGCCGCGATGGCCGTCGCCGACCAGGGGATCTCGTTTCGCCAGCGCGCCATCTTGGTGTCGGCGTGCGCCTCGGCGTTGGGAGACTCCTACTGCGCGCTCGCCTGGGGTTCGAAGCTTGCCGGAGTGGCCGGCGACGACCTGGCGGGTGGCGTGCTCCGCGGAGACGACGAACGCCTGACCGAGGCCGAGCAGGCGCTCGCCCGCTGGGCCCGCCAGGTCGCCCACGACCCGAACGCCACCAGCGAGACCGATGTCCAGGCGCTGCGAGATGCCGGCTTCACCGACAGCCAGATCTTCGCCGTGACCATCTTCGTTGCGATGCGCATCGCGTTCTCGACCGTGAACGACGCGCTCGGCGCACGGCCCGACGCCCAGCTTCGTTCGAGCGCCCCGGCGCCCGTGGTCGAAGCCGTCACCTATGGACGTCCGATCGCCGGCAGTTCGCCGGAACCAACCAAGGACAGATGACCGCAGGTCGACGCTGAGCATGCGGGCGCCGCGGCACCGCGCCGTCCCAGCGGAGGATCCAGTAGCCCAGGTCGATCTCGACCACGACTAGGAGCCGGCCTCGACCTCGGCCTTGATGCGCTCGAGGGTCTGGCGCATGCCATTGCGGTTGGTGCGGCCCCGAGTCCAGCCGAACAGCGCCCAGTACAGGCGCAGGGGCGGGGTCGGGGCGAGGTCGAACGACTCGGTCGCGTCGGTCCCGTCACCGGCCGGCTCGAGCCGGTAGCTCCAGACGCTGAGCGGCTTGTCGGACGGACCGACGCCGAACGCGAACTCGCGGCCCGGCTCGCACGCGGTCACCGTGCACGTGGTCCAGTAGGTCGGGCCCTTGCCGTTGCGCTTGACGTGACCACGGAACTTCGCGCCGACGGCAGGCCCGGTCGCCCCGTCGAGCCACTCGGCCTCGAACGTCTCGGGGCTGTAGCGGCCGATCTTGGTCACGTCGCTCACGAGGTCCCAGATGGGTTCGGGCGGCGCGGCGATGTGGACGGTCACGGATTCGTGCACGGGCGCACCCTACGGCGGTGGCCGGCCGGGCGGGGCGTGGGGCGCCAGTGGCGCGGGCGGCATGCTGGGACGATGGAGGATGCGAGCCACGTCGACCGAGACGCCGTCGTCGAGCGGATCGATCTCGACGAGGGGGCATGGGTCGACGTGGCCCGCGGGTGGTTGCGCTGCGCCGACGAGGTCTTCGAGCACCTGCGCGATCACGTGCCCTGGCAGACCAGCCGGCTGTTCCGCTACGACCACTTCGTGGACGAGCGACGGCTCGGCTCCTCGTGGCGGCCCGGGTCGCCGCTGCCGCACCCGGCCCTCGCGGAGGCGACCCGGGCGCTGCAGCACCGGTACCGGGTGCAGTTCGACGGGTTCGGGATGATCCAGTACCGCGACGGCGGCGACGGCCAGGCGTTCCACCGCGACACCGACATGCGCTGGCTGGACGACACGATCGTCGCCATCGTCAGCCTCGGCGCGCAGCGACCCTGGCTGCTGCGGCCGCGCACGAGCCGTCACTCCATCGAGCCCGGCAGGGGAGCGACCCACGATCTCGCCCCCGCCGCCGGCGACCTCATCGTGATGGGTGGCCGAACCCAGGCCGACTGGGAGCACTCGGTGCCCTACCGCCCGACCGAGCCGCTCACGCCCCGCATCTCCGTGCAGTGGCGCTTCGCCGCCCGCCGCGGTCGCCCGTTCGTCGGCGCGTCGTACCGCGCGCCGCGCACCTACGGACGCGGCTGACTGGGCGCGCCTGGCGCCGCGCCGGGTGGGGCCCCACCGAGACGGTGCGTCAGCGCCCCGGGTTCGTCGGCGGGTCCGGGCGGGCGAGCTCGGTGAGCGCCGACCAGTCGAGGTCGGCCATGCCCCGGGCCACTGCGGCCTGCAACCGTTCGCGGACGACCTCGACCACGGGCAGCTCGACGCCTACCTCGTTGCCGGCGGCGAGCATCAGGCGGGCATCCTTGAGGCCACCTTCGAGCGTGAACCCGCCGGGCTCGAACGAGCGCTCCGCCACGCGGTGGTTGTAGGCCGGCAGCCCGGGTCCGGAGAGCAGCGCGTCGAGCACCTGCTCCATCACATGGCGTTCGATGCCCGCTTGCTCGGTCCACGCGTAGACCTCGCCCAGCAGCTCGAGGGTGGCGACGATCGTGGCGTTGGCGGCGAGCTTCGCGTGGCTGGCGAGCGCCGGGTCGGTGCCGAGGACCAGGATGCCGCTGCTGAACGCGTCGAGCACCGGGCGCGCCGCCGTCAACGGCTCGTCCGCCCCGCCGGCGAACACGATCAGCTCGCCCGAGCGCGCGGCCTCGGGCCGGCCGAGGACGTGGGCGGCGACGTAGCCGCGGTCCCGCTGCGCGTGCGCCGCCGCCAGCCGGCGGGTGGTCGCGGGGGAGATGGTCGTGGTGCCCGCGTGGACGGCGCCGGGAGCGAGGCCGGCGAGGATGCCGTCCTCGCCCAGCGTGGCCTCCAGCACCGACTCGTCGTCGAAGAGGCAGGAGACCACGACGTCAGCTTCGGCGGCCGCGGCGCGGGGCGAGTCCGCCACCCGGGCGCCGTCGTGCGCCAAGGCCTGCGCCTTCTCTGGAGAGCGGTTCCACACCGTGGTGGCGAACCCGGCCCGCAGCACGTTCTCGGCGATGCCCGAGCCCATCTTGCCCAAGCCGATGCACGCCACCCCCAGCTCGTCGCTCATCGGCTCGTTCCTCTCGTCGTCGGCCGCTCCCGTCTACCCGACCGGCCGGGAGAGCGGCGAACCGTCAGCGCACCGGTGCCTCGACCCGGTCGACGGGCTCGCTGATCGACTCGGCCTCGCGGGCGCAGTGGGCGCAGCAGTAGAAGCGGCCGCTGACCTCGGTCCCGTGCCCGATCACCCGGCACCCGCAGTGCTCGCACACCGGCGCCATGCGCTGGATCGCGCACTCGAAGCTGTCGAAGATGTGATGCTGTTCTGCCGCGATCACCTCGAACGTCTTGTCGTAGTCGTTGCCGCACACCTCGCAACCAGCCATGGCGGTGCCTCCTGGAGTCGTCGTCGCGGAGCCCGCAGCGCAGCCGGCCCTACCCCGTCGCCCACACCGGAAACGCCCCCGGACCGTGCGGCGCCGGCGCTGAGCGAGGTAAGCGCCGGCCTGCGCCCGACGTCCCCGATCGGACGACGAGGCAAAGCATCGGTCAACCTCAGGTCAACTGTGGGTAATCTGCCCTGCTCGTGGGCGGGTGGGAGTCGAGATCATGCTGACGTGGTTGGCCAGGCTGAGCCTCCGGCATGGACGGACCGTGGTCGTCGTCGCGCTGGTCGCCCTCGTGGCGGGATGCTGGCACGTGCGGCACGCGAAGGTCGATGCGCTGCCCGAGTTCAACCCGCCGACGGTCGAGATCCAGACCGAGGCGCTCGGGCTGTCGGCCCAGGAGGTCGAGCAGCTCGTCACGACGCCCCTCGAGCACAACTTCCTCAACGGCATGCCGTTCCTCGACAGCATCCGCTCTCGCTCGGTGCCCGGCCTGTGCTCGGTGGTGCTCGTGTTCAAGCCGGGGACCGACCTCTTCACCGCCCGGCAGCTCGTGCAGGAGCGGCTCAGCCTGACCGGCGAGCTGCCCAACGTCTCGAAGCCGCCGCAGATGCTCCAGGCGGTGTCCGCGACCAGCCGGGTGATGTCGATCGGGCTGTCGTCGCGGCAGCTCTCGGGCATCCAGATGTCGGTCTTGGCCAAGTTCGGCATCCGGCCACGGCTGCTCGGCGTCCCCGGCGTCGCCAACGTCTCGATCTTCGGCCAACGCGACCTGCAGCTGCAGGTGCAGGTCGACCCGCTCGCGCTACGGGCGCACGGCGTGTCGCTCGACCAGATCATCACCACGACCGGCAACGCGCTGTTCGTCTCGCCGCTGACGTTCCTCGAAGCCTCGACGCCGGGGAGCGGCGGGTTCTTCGACACCCCCAACCAACGGCTGCAGGTGCAGCACATCCTGCCGATCAAGTCGCCGGAAGACCTCGCGAAGGTGGCGGTCGCCGAGGTGAGCCCGCCGCTGCGATTGGGCGACGTGGCCTCGGTGGTCCAGGATCACCAGCCGCTCATCGGCGACGCCACCTTGAAGAACGGCCCGGGGCTCGTGATGGTCGTCGAGAAGCTGCCGGGCGCCAACACGATCGAGGTCACCAAGGCGGTCGACGCGGCGCTCGACACGCTCGCCCCCGGCCTCCAGGGCATCGCCATCGATCGCTCGATCTTCCGGCCCGCGACCTACGTCCAGAAGGCGTCGCACAACGTCCTGGTCGGCGCGGGTGTGGCCGCCATGCTCGTGCTCGTGGCGCTGGGGCTCGCGCTGTTCGACTGGCGGGCGGCGCTGGTGGGCTTCGTGAGCGCGGCGCTCTCGGTGGTGGCGGCCGCCTACGTGCTGTTCCTGCGGGGGGCGACGTTCGACGCGCTCGTCGCGGCCGGGCTCGTCGTCGCCGTCGGCATCGCCCTCCACGACGCCGTCGTCGTGACCGCGGCGACCCACCGAGCCGGCGTCACGCCCGAGGGCGACGGCGCGGCCGACGACGCCCGGTTGGAGGCGGCGGTGGTGGGCGTCGGCCGGCCGATCAGCTACGCCAGCCTGATCGCGCTCGTCGCGCTGGCGCCGGTGCTGTTCCTCGCCGCGTTGCCGTCCAAGCCGTTCCTGCCGCCGGTGGCGCGGGCC
>JAODBM010000003.1 GCA_025463985.1 Acidimicrobiales bacterium | reverse complement strand
CGCCCGCGCCGCCACTGGCCGACGTGGCGCCCTTGCCCCCCGCCGCGGGCAGGGCGCCGCTGCCGTTCGAGCCGTCGCCTCCCGACGGTCCACCGCCGGCGCCGCCGCCACGGACGCCGAGGAACGTCTCACCGCCGCCACCGCCACCACCACCGACGACGATGCGGTTCGTGAGCTGGTAGCCGCCGCGGCGAACGTCGGACGCTCCCCCGCCCCCGCCGCCGCCGAACGTGCCGGAGCCGCCGTCTGCTCCGCCGTTGTAGCCGCCGACCCCACCGCTGACCGGCGGCGCCTGCGTGGGCACCGAGCCACCCTTGCCGCCCACGCTGATCTGCAGCGTCTCGCACGGCGTGACCGTGAACTGCGCATCCATCTCGCCGCCCAAGCCGCCGGGCTTCGTGCCGGGCTGGCTCTCGTGGCCGCCCTCGGCGCCCGCCACCTGGAACCCGATCGACGTCACCCCTTGTGGCACCCGGAACAGATAGCTGCCGGGCAGCGTGTAGGTCACCGTCGGCGCCGCCGAGGCCGCTGGCGCGCCGGCCGTCGTCGCGACCCCCGCGCCTACCAGGCCGAACACCAGCGCACACCCGAGCGGCCGCAACCTCGCCATCGCCCACCGTCCCCCTGTTGGTCCGGCCGAACGTAGCGCGCCGATCACCCGCGGCGCGGGTCGCCGACGGGTCAGCACGCGTGGGCGTAGAAGCGCAGGTACTCCTCGACGTGGTGGCTCCAGTAGCGGGCGTTGTGGCCGCCCGGTCCGTGGTGCTCGGAGACCTGCAGGCCGTCGGCGCGCCACGCCACCGCACGCGCGACCGCGTCGCGGCCGAAGGCGTCCGAGGTGCCGGCGTCGGCATACACGGGCACGTGGTGCGCGGCCAACGCCCGCGCCTCCGCCGCGGTCAGGCGGCCGGCCCCGCTGTGGCCGCCGACCGCGCAGTACTGGGCCGGCTGGCCCGCCGCGATCTGCATCGCCCAGGACGCCCCGAGCGACACGCCGCCGATGCGAAGGGTGCCCGGCGCGAGCGACAGGCCGTGGCGGCGGGCCACGGTCGGCAGCAGCTCGCGCTCGACGAAGCGCACCATCGGTGGGTGCGCGGACCGGACGCGCTGCACCCGGCTGCCGTCGGGCAGGACGATGGCCATGGGTGCGATCTCGTGGCGGGCGATGAGGCAGTCGGCCGCCTGCGGCACGCCGATGTCGAGCCACTGCGTGTCGTCGGCGCCCGCCCCGTGGAGCAGCACCAGCACTGGGAGCGGCCGCTTCGTCGGGCGCGCGCCCGGCGGGACGTACACGGCGTAGCGCTCATCGCCGCCGGTGGCCGCGCTGCGGAGGTGTTCGACCAGCACCTGACCGCGCGGCACCGCGCCGCACGAGGGTCGCTGCGCGGACGCGCTGCTGGCACAGCCCGCCAGCGCCACCGCGCCGACCACGAGGCTCGCCAGCGCGACACCGAAGGCGGCCCCCCGAGGCCGGGGGATCGGGCCGATCACGCGCATCGGTGCAGGCTAGGCGGAGGGTGTGGCCCGCTGGCTGCCTAGGAGGACGGTCCGGCACGCGTCGCACGCCCACCACTCGATCAGCGAGGCGGGCGGCAGCGTGGCGTCACCCGGGAAGGTGCGGCGGCAGCGTTGGCACACCTGGGGCACGGGGGGACGGTCGACGAGATCTGCGGATGAGGTCATGGGGCGCTCGCTCGGGTTGGTCGCAAGAGCGTCGAGCCGGGCTGCGCTACCAGCAGCGTCCAGGCGTCCCACGGGTGTTGTCACACCCTACCGGTAGCCTCCGGACATGGAACTGGACAAGGCGCTCACCTACCTCAAGGACCGGCAGCAGGGGGTGCTCGTCACGCAGAAGCGCGACGGTCGTCCGCAGCTCTCGAACATCATCTACGTGGTCGGCGACGACGGCCTCGTCCGCATCTCGGTCACCGCCGACCGCGCGAAGAGCATCAACGCGATCCGCGACCCGCGCGTATCGCTGCACGTCACGGCAGACGACTTCTGGAGCTACGTCGTGCTCGAGGGCGACGCCGAGGTCACGCCGGTGGCGCAGAGCCCCGACGACGCCACGGTCGAGGAGCTCATCGAGGTCTACCGCGGCATGCGCGGCGAGCACGACGACTGGGACGAGTACCGCGCCACGATGGTCAAGGACCGGCGCCGGGTGCTGCGGATCCACCCCACCAACGCGTACGGCATGGCCTGACTGCGGGCTCTCGCGGGAGAGCGATGAGCGGCTCGGCCTCGCTCCGTCTTGACCATCGACCGCACGACCACCACGACGATCTCCCGAGGAGCCCCTCATGGCACGACCCGCATCCACCCCGCTCGGTGCTCCCTGCTGGGCCGATCTGTTCACCACCGATGCCGACCGGGCCCAGGAGTTCTACGGCCAGCTGCTCGGCTGGACGGCGGAGTCGACCGGCGACGACTACGGCGGCTACATCAACTTCTCGAAGGACGGCCTGATGGTGGCGGGCGCCATGCAGAAAGGGCCGGAGATCTCGGACCCCGACGTGTGGACCGTGTACCTCGCCACCGACGACGCCCGGGCCACGGTCGACCTCGCCGCCGAGCACGGCGCCCAGGTGATCGTGCCGGCCATGGACGTGATGGAGCTCGGCACGATGGCAGTCCTGTTCGACCCGGCGCAGGCCGCGGTCGGCGCCTGGCAGGCCGGCCTCCACGAGGGGTTCGGCGCCATCGGCCGGCCGGGCACGGCCAACTGGTTCGAGCTGCACACCCGCGAGTTCGACACCGCGGTCTCCTTCTACGAGCAGGTGTTCGGCTGGGACGCGCACGTCATGAGCGACAGCCCCGAGTTCCGCTACACGACGCTGGGCGAGGGCGACACCGCCCGCGCCGGCATCATGGACGCGTCGAACTTCCTGCCCGAGGGCGTGCCGGCGAGCTGGCAGATCTACTTCGGCGTGGAAGACGCCGATGCCGCGCTGGCCAAGGTCATCGAGCTCGGCGGCTCGGTCATGCAGGGTGCCGAAGACACGCCCTACGGGCGCATGGCCTCGGTCGCCGACCCGAGCGGTGCGTTCTTCAAGGTCGTCCAACCGCTCGACTGACGGGGAACGGCGCCGTCCCGGGTCCCGGTCGTCGTCGCGCCGCGGGGGGTGGTGGCCCTCAGCAGGCGGCTTGCGAGTTTGCGGCGAGGTCGAGCCGCAGGCGCATGAAGCCGGCCCGGGGCGCCGCCACCGTCATCCAGCCGTCGGACGACGGGCGGATGCACCCCCGGCCCTCGGCGACCATCCAGTGGCGCGAGTAGCGCACGCGGATGGTGATCGCCCCGGGCGCGGTGACGTCCATCTCGATCTGGCTGCCCTTGATGGCGCGCAGCGCGGCCGGCCCCTGCACGATGCCGGACGCGGCGTCGACCCGATAGAGGTGCCAGTGCGCGTCGCTCCACACCGGTGAGAGGCCGGGGATCCCGGCCTGCACGAGCTTGGCCTCCTGCACGGCGGCGTAGTCGACCGGCACGTCCGCCAGCGCCACGTAGCGCACGCCGTTGTTGTGCAACCAGTTCAGGTAGTTGACCGGCGTGAGCCCGGCCCGCGAGTAGAAGATCGGGTTGTCGGCGGTGTCGAGCTGGCGCTCCCACCCGCGTGCCAGCGGGATCGTCGGCGCGACGTACGCGGCCTCCCAGTGCGAGTGGGTCGGGATGATCTCGACCCGGCCGATCGGCTGGGAGTGGGCGGTCAGATAGGTCATCAGCGGCGTGTAGTACGACTCGTTGACCGACGGGCTGCTGCCGTTCGAGAAGATCGAGTCGATGGTGGGGATCCACTGGATGAGCGCCAGCGGCACCAGCAGCGCCAGGATCAGCCAGCGCCGCAGCGGCCACACGAGGCATACGAGCAGCGGCACGCCGATGCACTCGGCCAGGCGCGTGATGTTGTCGCCGATGGGCGACACGACGGCGAACGTGGCGAGCACGGCCACGCCGTAGAGCACCATCCCCACCCGCAGCGCCCGTTCCTGCGGCGGGATCACCAGGTACACCGCGACGACCAGGCCCTCGACCAGCAGGCACTTGAGGGCGGCGAACGGCATGGCGCCCTGGCCGGGAAACACCAGGAAGAGCCCGAGCACGGTCACGGCCGGAGCCGAGAGCAGCGCGACGAGCGCGACCCGCCGGCGCTTCGCGGTGGTCGTCAACCAGGCCGCGACCGCGATCATCAAGAACGCGCCGGCCAGCGGGCTGGCGAGCGCGCAGGCGATCGCGAGGAGGCCGGCGACGAGCCAGCGGCCGCGGGTGGCCGCCGCCAGCGCGCACAGGGCCAGTGCCTCGCCGAGCAGGAACGGCAGCTGGCCGATGGCGATCTGCGCCAGCGTCCAGACCGCGAAGACCAGCGACCCGACACGTGCGGCCCGGCCCCAGTGGCCGACCACCAGCCGATCGAACGCCCAGGCGGCCACCGCGGCGCTGGTCACCTCGGTGACCTGCACCCCCACCATCCCGGCGATCGGCGGGAACAGCATCGTGTAGCTGAGGTTCCAGTGGCCGCCGTACCACTGGCTGTCCCACATCGTGAAGCCGTCCCGCCGGAACAGGCCGATGCGGTAGATGTGGGCCGGAAGGTCGACGCCTCGCCAGTTCAGCGCCACCGCCAGGCAGGCCAGGGCCGCCGCGACCATCGGCGCTGCGAAACCGGACCAGAACGATGTCGATCGCTGCCCTTGCGGCCCATCGATCTGCTGAAGCATGACGAGGCTTTCCTAGGCGGACTCCACCGCCCGATCGATAGCGGCGGCCACAGCCGTGAACCTGCCCGTGGGTCGAGGGGGCAAGAACGGCGGCCTGACTATGGCACGTAGAGGCACAAAACTCCGGCCACCTCGCCGGCATCCGGACCTCGGCGTCAGGCGAAGCGGGTGGCGGCGCGGGCCAGGTACTCGTCGCTGGCGGCCAGGTTGGCGGCCAGCGCGAGGTCACCGTCGACCAGGATGCGGTCCGCCCAGTAGGCCTCGCCGGCCGCGTCGGGCCGCCGGCCGAGCAGCTTCAGGTAGAGGGCGTCGACGCGGGTGATGCGGCTCTCGGGCGACTGCACGAACTCCACGGCCACGCTGGACCGACCGACCCGGGCGGTCTCACCGATCCAGAAGCTCAACCCGCGGTCGTCGGCGCTCCGGTGCAGCAGCTTCTTGTAGAGATCGCTGACCCACGAGGAGTTGGTCCCTCCGCCGAGCCGGGCGTAGTACTCGTCGGAGGCGTAGAACTCGGCGGTCGTGCCCGACACCGACACCCGGCCGGAGCGGATCTCGCTCGACCAGAAGGCGATGCCGGCGGGGTCGCCCTGGCGACCGAGCGTGTCCCGATACAGCGCCTGGACGATCGCGGACACCCACTCCTCCGAGCCCGCCAGCTGCTGCACCACCATGGCGCGGGTGATCGATCCGCCGTTCAGCTGTGCCGTCGTCCGGCCCAGCTCGTCGGCCGTGGGCGGGCGACCAAGGAAGTCGGCGTAGGCGGCCTTCACGAACGGGACGACCGAGCTGGCGACGTCGATGGCGTTGCGGTCGATGTCGAGCGACACGCCACCCCAGGACTCGGCGCCCGAGGCGTACTGGTGCACGCGGGCATGCATCCAATCGGTCTCGGCGAGCGCGGGCTCGCCCGTGGTCGTGGGCTGTCCGTCCCAGCGGGCGAACCAGATCACGTCGGGCCGCACGACCGTGCTGCCAGCGTGGGCCAGGTCGTCGATGCCGCTCGACGCGCTCGAGTACACGCCCGAGCGGTAGCCGAGCTGGTGGAGCCGGTCGGTCCAGGCCGAGAGGAACGTCAGCACCGCGGTCGTGTTGGTCGACGAGCGCCCGTAGCCCTCCATGTCGTAGAAGATCGTGCTGCCCGGCGCGATGGCGACGGCCCCGGCCCGCGCCGTGGCGTCGTCCGCGGCCGCGGTGCCTTGCGCCGCCGCCTGGTTGGGGTCGATCGAGGCGCAGCCACACGAGTCGATCGGCGCCTGCAGGCCCACGTAGATCGGGATGATGCGCCAGCCTGCGTCCATGACCTGGTTGACCCAGGTGCCGGTCAGGTTCGGCTGCGAGCACGCCCGGTTGGCCCCGCCCACGTACGCGCCGACGGCGCGATAGGGCGATCGGCTCCACGCGTTCAAGAGGTCCATCGAGGGTGCGGCGCAGGAGTCGAAGCCCCGGCCGGTGAACCCGTCGAGGCCGACGACCCGCGCGTTGGCCGCCGCGGCCTGCCCGGGGGCCCCGGCCGCGCGGGGGGCGGGGGCAGCGGGTGTCGAGGAGCCGCGGGTGGGCGTGGCGGACGCAAGGATCTGGCGGACCAGGGCCAGGTCGGTGCCCCACGTGGCGGTGACCAGGACCCCCGCGGACGGGATGGCGACCCGGAGCTGGTGCGCCTCCAGGGCCGGAGCCGGAACCGGCTGGGTGACCGCCACGGTGGACGAGGTGAGGTCGACCGGCCGCGGGTCGCTCGGGCGTTCGAGCGGCTCGACGAGCAACCCCTCGGTACGACCGATCACGCGCGACGGGCAGGACGGGCTCGGGCCGGGCTGGCCCAGGTACGCGGCGTGGACGTCGAAGCGGACGCAGCGGGTGGGATCCGCGGCCAGGTCGACGATCGACCAGGCGGCGGGCACCGGCGCAGTCCACCCGCGGAACGTGGCCGTCGAGCTCGCGCTGCTGCCCGATCTGGTGCTCGGGTCAGCGCTGGCGGAGCGAGGCGCAGCGGTGGCTCGCCCGACGCCAGGGCCCAACGCGGCAGCCAGCAGGATCACGGTGACGAGACGAGCTCGGCGCGCCGGGCGACGGACAGCGTGCTGCATACAGAACTACGACCTTCTCTCGAGTCGGTCTCCCATCGACCGAACGTCCGGCGTTCTGAGGAACTCCCGGCTCGGAAAGGCCACCCTGCCCCCGGAGGGGCGATGGTAGGGGCGGTCCGGTAGCCGTCGACCGCGGGAGTGCAAGATTCCGCCGACGGCCGAGCAATATGCTGCGGCGCATGACCGGCGAGGGGCGGCCGCGGCCTGGCCAGGGGCTCCGCCACGATCGCCGCCTGCAGGCCATCGTCGGGCTGGCGCTGCTCCTGCGGGTCGCGTACTGGGCGCTGGCCAGCCGCCACTACGTCCCGCAGAGCGACGCGTCGCAGTACGTCGAGCTGGCCCGCAACCTGGCGCACGGCCACGGGTACTCCGCCACCTTCCCCCAGTTCGACCGCCATCCCGCGGCGTTCCGGCCGCCGCTGTACCCCGCGCTGCTGAGCGTCACCTTCCTGCTCTCGGGTTCCGCGATCGCCGCCGGGATGGCGCTCAACCTGGCCATCGGGCTGGCCGTGGTGGTCGTGACGTACCGCTTGGTGAGCCGCCTGCACAGCCCGCTGGCCGGCACGGTGGCGGCCGGCCTGGCCGCGGTCTATCCACCGCTGCTCGTCAACGACGTCCGCCTCCTCTCCGAGCCGATCTCGCTGCTGCTCCTGCTCGGCATCATCACCTACCTGCACGACCGCAACCTCGTGCCGGCCGGCCTGTGCGCCGGCGCGCTCGTGCTGGCCCGGCCCAGCGCGCAAGGCCTGGCCCTGATCGTGGCCGGCTGGTGCCTCTGGCAGCTCGGCTGGAAGCGCACGCTGCGGGTCGGCGCCGTCGCCGCGCTCGTGGTGCTGCCATGGGTCGTGCGCAACTGGGTGCAGCTCGGCCGTCCCCTGCTGGTGACCTCGAACGGCTTCAACCTGGTCGCGGTCTACTCGGCCGAGGCGCAGCACGACGGCCGCTTCGTCGACGAGACGAAGGACGTCCGCTTCACGCGCCTGCGCCTGGCCCAGTTCGACGAGGCCGACTGGGACCGCCAGCTGCAGCGGCTCGGCCTGCACGACCTGCGGCGCCACCCGACGTACCTGGCGACCGTGGTGGCCCGCAATGCCCGCTCGTTCTTCGAGCTCGCCCCCGGCAAGAACACCTGGCCGGAGCGGCTCGACGGCCGCGCGCCCACGCTGCAGTCGGCCACGATCCCGCTGTTCGTGCTCGTGACGGTCGGCGGGTTCGTCGGGCTGTGGCTCGGTCGGCGGCGGCCGCCGCTCGTGCTGCTCACGCTGGTCGCGGGCTACTTCACCGTCACCAGCCTCGTGCTGATCGCGGCGCCGCGCTTGCGGGCACCGCTCGACCTGGCCTGCTGCATCGGCACCGGCGTCCTCGTGGCCGAGGTCGCCGCGCGCCGAGCCGCGCGCACGACCGAGCCGATGGCGCGTCCGACCGCGTCGGCCTAGCGCGCGGGCGGGCGCGGTGGGTCTGCCAACCTGTCCCCTGCAGCAGGCGGCAGAGGCCGTGGCCGCAGATCGGTGACGATGGAACTCCTCCTGCTCTCGAACTCGACCAACCACGGTCGGCCGATGTTCGCCCACGCGGCCGAGGTGTTCGAGGAGGTGGCGGCCGGCGACCAGGTGACGTTCGTGCCGTACGCGCTGGCGAACTGGGACGACTACGCCGACCGCGTGACGGCCGCGTTGGGCGCGTTCGGCATCGCGGTCACGTCAGCGCACCGGGCGCCGGAACCCGACCGGGCCATCCTCGAAGCGCGCGTCGTGATGATGGGCGGCGGCAACACGTTCCGGCTGCTCGACTCGCTCGACCGGCTCGACGTGATCGAGGGGCTGGGCGAGCGCGTGCGCAGCGGTGCCACCCGCTACATGGGTGCCTCGGCGGGGACCAACGTCGTCTGCCCCACCATCCGGACCACCAACGACATGCCGATCTGCCGGCCTCGCTCGTTCGATGCCCTCGGGCTCGTCCCGTTCCAGATCAACCTGCACTACGTCGACGCGGACCCGACGTCGACCTACATGGGCGAGACCCGCGAGGAGCGCATCGAGGAGTTCCTCGAGGAGAACGACTGCCCGGTGCTCGCGATGTACGAGGGGTCGTGGCTGCGCGTGAGCGGCGAACGAGCGGTGATGACCGGGCGGGCCCGCCTGTTCCGCCGCGGCGAGTCGGACACCCTGGCGCACGGCAGCGATGTCTCGAAGCTGATCAGCGAGACGCCCGTGTTCGACGGCGGGCGACGGCCCCGCAAGGGCGTCAGCCAGGGCCTTCAGGCTCCCCTGCGGTAGCCTGGGAGCACCAACCCGACTCACCGGGGACCTCTCGTTGACATTCGACCGCACCCGGTCGACACGATTCTGTCGCCTCCTCTGAGCCCATTCGAGGAGAGCAATGTCTTCAGAACCCACCCGCGTCGCGACGGCCGTCGTCTACTGCGAGGGCAACTTCGGCGCCATCGACGGCAAGACCGCCAACGGCCTGGTCCGCCACTCCGAGCGCTACGAGATCGTCGCGGTCATCGACAGCGCGCAGGCCGGTCTCGACGCCGGCGTGGTGCTCGGCGAGAAGCCGAACGGCATCCCGATCTGCCACGACCTGGCCGACGCGCTCAAGGTCATCGGCAGCACGCCCGACGCGTTCATCTACGGCATGGCGCCCTCGAGCGGCATGCTCTCGGCGCCGGAGCGGAGCCTCGTGCTCGAGGCCATCGTGCGCCGCATGGACATCGTCAACGGGCTCCACGAGTTCCTCAACGACGATCCCGAGTTCGCCAAGGCGGCCGCCGCCAACGGCGTCACGATCTTCGACGTCCGCCGGCCACGGGCCAAGAAGGACCTGCGCATGTTCAGCGGCCGCATCGCGGGGGTCACCTGCCCGCGCATCGCGGTGCTGGGAACCGACGGCGCTATCGGCAAGCGCACCACCGCCACCATCCTCACCCGCACGCTCAAGGAGCGCGGCCTGAACGCGGTGATGGTGGGGACCGGCCAGACCAGCCTCATCCAGGGCGCCCGCTACGGCGTCGCGCTGGACGCCATCCCGTCGCAGTTCTGCTCGGGCGAGATGGAGGCGGCCGTCGTCGATGCGTTCGAGGGCGAGCAGCCCGACGTGATCGTGATCGAAGGGCAGGGGGCGCTCAGCCACCCGGCCTACCTGACGTCGGTGTTCATCCTGCGCGGCGCCCGCCCCGACGCCGTCGTGCTGCAGCACGCGCCCGCACGCAGCCGGCTGGGTGACTTCGGGAAGCTTGCGATGCCGACACCTGCCAGCGAAATTGGCCTCATCGAGACCTTCGCCGACACAAAGGTCATCGGTCTGACCATCAACCACGAGAACATGACCGAGGCAGAGGTCTCGGAGATGATCATCGACTACGAGCGCGACCTCGGCATCCCCGCCACCGATGCCCTCACCCGGTCGCCTGATCGCCTGGTGGACATGGTCCTCACGGCGTTCCCCGAGCTCGAGGAGAAGCTCACCCAAGTCGCGCGATGACCGCGCCGCGGGTGGAGATCGACTTGGCGAAGGTCCACCACAACGCCCGCACGCTCGTCGAACGTCTCGCCCCCCACGGCATCGCGGTCACCGGCGTCACCAAGGCGACCCTCGGGTCGCCGGCGGTGGCCACCGAGCTGCTGCGGGCGGGCGTGCGCGGCCTCGGCGACTCGCGCGTCGAGAACCTCGAGGCGTTGCGGCGAGCCGGCGTGAGCGCGCCCCTGACGCTCATCCGCTCGCCCATGCCCAGCCAGATCGCGCGCGTCGTCGCCGCGGCCAACGTGAGCTGCAACACCGAGCTGGAGGTGATCCGCGCCCTGTCCTCGGCGGCCGGCGCGCAACGCCTCGTGCACGGCATCGTGCTGATGGTCGAGCTCGGCGACCTGCGCGAAGGCATCCTCCCCGATGACGTGGAGGCCGTGGCACGCGAGGTCGGGCTGCTGCCGAACCTCGCGCTCACCGGCATCGGCACGAACCTGGCCTGCCAGAGCGGGGTGGTACCGGGAGCCGACAACATGTCCGAGCTGTCCGGGCTGGTGAAAGCGATCGAGACCTCGCTCGGCCTGACCCTCGCCATCGTGTCGGGCGGCAACTCGGCCAGCCTCGACTGGGCGCTGAGCGGCGCCGAGACCGGACCGGTCAACGACCTGCGCCTCGGGGAGTCGATCCTGCTCGGGCGCGAGCCGCTCCACCGCCGTCCGATCGAGGGGCTCCACACGGACGCGTTCACCGTGGTGGCCGAGGTCATCGAGTCGATCCGCAAGCCGAGCGAGCCATGGGGTCAGCTCGCGCAGACGGCGTTCGGCGCACGGCCGGCCCGGGTCGGTCACGGCGACATCGTCCAGACGATCGTGGCGATCGGCCATCAGGACACCGATCCGGCCGGGCTGCAGCCGCCGGCCGGCATCGAGGTGCTCGGCGCCAGCAGCGACCACCTGGTGCTCGACGCCGGTCGCCGCCTCGCCCCAGGCACCGAGGTCCGCTTTCAGCCCAACTACGGGGCGCTCGTGCGTGCCATGACCTCCCCCTTCGTCACCAAGGCCTTCGCGGCCGCCCGCCCTCGACCCGCGGTCACATCACCCGTTGGGGACGCGGACTGATTCGCCGGACCCATTGGAGAGTGGCACCTACGTGCCGATCATGGGGGTACCGCCCAATTTCAGTCACAGGACCTGTTCGTGCCCCCCCACTTCAGCCAACGACTGACGCGCCCGCTCATGGCGGCCGCGTCCCTCGGCGCCGCCCTGGCGCTCTCCAGCAGCCCGGCCGTCCAGGCCTCGACCTCGCCACCCCCGTCGGCCGACACCACGGTCGCCTTCCGAGGGTGGACCACACGCGTCCCGGCCGCCTGGCCGGTCGTCGACCTCGGCGCCGACCCCAGCCGCTGCGTGCGCTTCGACCTGCACGCCGCGTACCTGGGCAGCCCGGGCGCCCACCAGGCCTGCCCGACCCGGCAGGTCGGCCGCACCGATGCCCTCCTCGTCGAGCCGATCGAGCTGGCGAGCGACGCGCCGGCGGTCGACCGCACGTCCAGCTCCGCCGCCGTCACCGACCCCTTCGATGCGGCGGTGCTGGCCAAGCACGAGCTGCGGGTCGCGATCCCCAAGGCCGGCGTCGTGGTGACCGTGACCTGGGCCGACGACCCCAGCGTGGCGCAGCGGGTCCTCGCCGCGGGCGCCTTCGGGTCGGGCGCGACCACCGCATCGAACCCTCCGCCGGCCACGCCGGCGCCTGCCCGGGCCCGCACCGCGTCGAGCGACGCGCCGCTCACGGTGGGCGTGGACGGGTTCGTGGGCAAGGCCTTCGACACCTGCGGCGCCCCGTCGCTCAGCGACGTCGATGCCTGGAAGGCCTCGCCGTACCGAGCCATCGGGACCTACATCGGCGGCGCCAACCGGGGCTGTGCCCAACCGAACCTCACCAGCTCATGGGTGCGCCAGATCGTGAGCTCGGGCTGGAAGCTCCTGCCGATCTACGTCGGGCTGCAGGCGCCGGCGGCCTGCGGTTGCGCCGAGATCGACCCCGCGAACGCCGCCAGCCAGGGCGCGGCCGCCGCCGACGACGCCGCCTGGCAGGCCGCCACGCTGGCGATGGGCTCCGGGAGCACGATCTTCTACGACATGGAGGGCTACGCGCAGAGCTCTGCCAACACGACGATGGTCCTGCGCTTCCTCTCGGCGTGGACCGCTCGCCTCCACACGCACGGCTACCGCTCGGGCGTGTACTCCAGCGCCAGCAGCGGCGTCTACGACCTGGCCCACGCCGGCTCGTCCGTCTCCCGTCCCGACGTGATCTGGTTCGCCCGCTGGAACGACCAGCCGACGACGACCGGCGAGCCCGCGATCCCCGAGTCCGTCTGGCGCCACGCCCGGGTCCACCAGTACGCCACCGGCACCGAGACCTGGGGCGGGGTGACGATCTCGATCGACAGCAACGCGGTCGACGTCTCGGCTGCCACGTCGACCCCACCCCCGCCGCCGAACCCATGGCTGCCGTTCGCGACGGCCCGCGCGCTCGTCCAACAGCAGTACCAGGACGTCCTGCGCCGGCCGGCGTCGACCAGCGAGGCCGATGCCTGGGTGTGGCAGCTGGCCGGCGGCTCGACGCCAGGCGAGGTGATGGGCCCGATCGTCGGCTCCGCCGAAGCCGACCAGAAGACGAACAGCACGATCCGGCTCTACGTCGCCAGCTTCGGACGGATCCCTGACCACACCGGGTTGCTGTACTGGACGTTCCGGCGGGCCGCGGGCGACGACCTCGTGCGTGTGGCCACGGCGTTCGCCGACTCGGCCGAGTTCCGGCACAAGTACGGCTCGCTCTCCAACCGCAGCTTCACGAGCCAGATCTACCGCAGCGTCCTCGGCCGGACCGCCGACCCGGGCGGCCTCAGCTACTGGACCCGGCGCCTCGACGCCGGGATCAGCCGCGGCGCCCTCGTCGCAGGGCTCTCCGATGCGCCCGAGTACCGCAGCACCAGCGCCGGCCCGGTCGTGATCGCCGCCCTCTTCGAGGGCCTGCTGCGCCGGCAGGTCGACCCGGTGGCCCTCTGGTACTACGTCGACGGCCTCAACCGCGGCGGCACCGTCGCACGGGCCGCGAACGCGCTGTTCGGCTCGGTCGAGTACCGCAGCCGCTTCTAGGTCGCCCGGCCGACGGCGCCCTCCTCCGCCGGCGCTCACAGCGACCTCACAGGGCTCTCTCCGCGGACGAACAGCGTGTCGCGCGAAAGTTGACCCGAAAATGACTCGCCGGGCTGTTGACACAGGGTCGACGGGCTGACGGGGAGGAGGATCAGCCGCGATGACGGTGCACGAGGATGTGGAGGGAGGGCTGTCGCGGCGGCGGGTCCTGCAGGGCGGGGGTGCCTTCGCGGCGATCGCCGCGGTGGGTGGCCTCGGCTACGACGTCGGGTCGACCCGCACGGCACACAAGCAGCGCGCCGCCCCGCCCCCGACGACGACCCGGGCCGGCACCACCGGCGCCCCGTCGAGCACGTTGCCGACCACGCGCCGCTTCGCGTCCCGGCCCGAGCTGCTCCCGCCGCACCTGCAGATCACGACCGGGTCGACGGCCCTGCCGCCGGGCCTCATCTTCCTCACCCCGGGCCTCGGCGCGACCCAGCCAGGCGCCTTGATCGCGAGCGACGACGGCGAGCCGGTCTGGTTCCGACCCCTCCCGGCCGGCACCTCCGCGGTGAACCTGCGGGTGCAGCACTACCAGGGCCGCCCGGTGCTCACCTGGTGGGAGGGCGTGATCAGCAGCGACGGCTGGGGGCGGGGCGAGGTCGTGATCGTCGACAGCACCTACCGGGAGATCGCCCGGCTGGGCGCCGGCAACGGGCTCGCCATCGACTTGCACGACTTCACGCTCACGCCACGGGGCACGGCCCTCGTGACCGTCTACCACCCGATCCGCGGCGACTTGACGTCCGTCGGCGGGCCGACGTCCGGCTACCTGCTCGATTCGGGCGTGCAGGAGATCGATGTGGCCACCGGTGACGTCCGCCTCGAATGGCTGGCCGCGCACCAGACCCCGGTGGGCGAGACCATCAACCCCCTCGGGGCCAACGGCACCCAGCCCGAGACGCCGTTCGATCCCTACCACGTCAACTCGGTCACGCTCGACGCCGACGGCGACCTGCTCGTGTCGTTCCGGCACCTGTCGTCGGTGGTCAAGCTTGGGCGCTCGAAGGGGGCGGTGCGCTGGCGGTTGGGCGGGAAGCGCAGCGACTTCGCGGTGGCGCCCGACGCCGCCTTCGCGTGGCAGCACGACGCGGTGCGCCAGCCCGACGGCACGCTCACGCTCTTCGACAACGGCGGCAGCGCGCAGGCGGCCGGCCACCCGTCGCGCGCGGTCACCCTGCGCCTCGACGAGCGGGCGCGGACCGCCTCGCTGGTCAGCGCCCGGACGCGGACCGAAGCCACCGTCGCCAGCAGCCAGGGAAGCTTCCAGGTGCTGCCCGACGGGCACTCGTTCGTCGGCTGGGGCGACCAGGTGTACTTCACGGGGTTCGACGCCACCGGCGGCGTGGCGCTCGACGGCCGCTTCGTCGAGGCGACCTCGTCGTACCGCGCGTTCCACGACGCCTGGGTGGGCCGGCCCGCCGAGCGCCCCGTCGTCGCCACCCGGCCGCGCACCGACGGCGGGACCGACGTCTTCGCCTCCTGGAACGGCGCAACCGAGGTCCGCCGCTGGGACGTCCTCGCCGGATCGGCCACCAGCTCGCTCGCACGCGTGGCGAGCGCGCCCCGCAGCGGCTTCGAGACGACGGCTGGGTTGGCGGGCCGGCCGCAGTTCGTCGCCGTGGTCGCGCTCGACCAGGCCGGGCGTGAGCTCGCCCGCTCCGCTCCCCTGCGGGCCTGACCCCGCCTCGACCCTCGACGACTAAACCCGCGAACGGCGGGCATGGCCCCCGCATGGACTTCGGCATCGGCTACTTCCCCACCCACGACGGCATCCGGCCCGACGCGCTGGCCCGGATGCTCGAGGAGCGCGGGCAGGACGCGCTCCTGTTCGCCGAGCACACGCACATCCCCGCGAGCCGCGAGTCGCCGTACCCGGGCGGCGCTGACCTGCCGGCGAAGTACTGGCACTGCTACGACCTGTTCGTCGCCCTCACCTCGGCAGCCGCGGCCACCACCCGGCTGCGGGTCGGCAGCGGCATCTGCCTGGTCGTCGAGCGCGATCCGATCATCACCGCCAAGGAGGTGGCCAGCATCGACCACCTCTCCGGTGGACGTTTCGAGTTCGGCGTCGGCGCCGGCTGGAACCGCGAGGAGATGCGCAACCACGGCACCGACCCGCGCACCCGGATGGAGCTGCTGCGCGAGCGGGTCGAGGCCATGAAGGCCATCTGGACCCAGCACGAGGCCAGCTATTCCGGCGACCACGTCGCGTTCGAGCGGATCTGGTCGTATCCGAAGCCGGCGCAGCGCCCCCACCCGCCGGTGCTCGTCGGCGGCATCGGCCGGACCGTGCTCGATCGGGTGCTGGCCTTCGGCGACGCCTGGATCCCCAACTACCAGGACGACGACCGGCTCTTCGAGCGCGTGGCCGAGCTGCGGTCACGCGCCGAGCGGCCGATCGAGGTGCAGATGATGTCGGTGCCCGCCGACCCGCGGGTGCTGGAGCGGCTGCGCGACACCGGCATCCGCCGGGCCCTCCACTGGCTGCCCTCCGGACCCGAGGGCCCGGTCGAACGCGCCCTCGAACGCTGGGAAGAGGCGATCGCCGACTTCACCGGCGGCTGACCCCACCTTCGCGGGCGCTCAGGGCCAGGCCCGCCAGGTCTCGACGTCGATCGTGATCATGGGACCGGGTGGCGGCTGCTGCCGGTACTGCGGGTACTTCGCCGCCAGCAGCTCGACGCCGTGAGCGGCGTCCGCCGCGCCCGGCTCGATCACCCGGGCCTGCCCGTCGAGGCGCACCCACCAGAGCGCCGACCAGTCGTCCTCGTAGTGGTCGACGAGCAGCGTCGCCGCGGGGTGGCTGCGGACGTTGTCGAGACGTCGGAGCGCCGTGGTCGACTTCGGCTTCACGTCGTCGACCGCGGTGTAGACGACGTCACCGTCGAGGACGAAGCAGCAGGGCACGAGGTGCGGACGCCCGGCCGCCGTGACCGTCGCCAGCCGCCCCACCCTGGCGACCCCAACCCGCTCCCGCATGACCGCCGCGTCCATCACCCCGACGGTACGGCCAAATCTCGAATGTGGAGTAGAAGCGGTCGCTATCACGACCGCTTCTACTCCACATTCGCTGAGGGGGGTCAGCCGTACATCAGGGAGCCGGGGGTCGTGAGGACCTCGCCGGTCTCAAGCCACGTCTTCAGGCCGGACAGGATCATCGGCCAGCCGCCGAAGAGCTGATCGTTCGCGCCCTCGCGGAGCTGATCGTGGGTGAGGAGCAACCGGCAGGAGTCGCCCACCGGTTCGATCTCCCAGGTGATGCGCGACGTGCCCTCGCTCTTCACGTCGTCGCTCCAGAGCGCGGTCATCGTCTGCACGAGCCGGCGGGGCGGGTCGACCTCGATGATCTCGCCGTCGCCGAGCAGCCCGTCGGCCTTCGGGTGGCCCATCTCGAAGTGCGAGCCGGGCGTGAAGTCCGACCGAACCCAGTTGCCGAACTGGAACTTGCCCCTGATCTCGGGGTCGGTGATCGCCTCCCACAGCCGCTCGGGCGTGGTCTTGATGTAGATCTCGAACACCTTTTCCATCGTCTTCTCCAGTTCGGTCTTGAGGTCGCTGAGCCCCGCGGCCCAGGGCTCGGCGTACTTGCTCACCCACCGGTCGTGGACGAGCCGGATCGGGACCGGGTTCAGGAAGTGGAGCTTCTCGCGCCCGCG
>JAODBM010000197.1 GCA_025463985.1 Acidimicrobiales bacterium | reverse complement strand
CGGTGCTCGCCCTCGTCCTGCCGCTCGTGGCCATCCCGTACTTCACCTACCGGACCTGGTTCGACCTCAGCAACCAGTCGCGGGGCCGGCAGATCTTCGGTCACGGCGTCCACAACGCGGGACGGGTCTTCTACCTGGGCGACGGTGCCGTGGCCCGCGCCGCCGATCGCCTCACGAGCGACCTCGACCGCCTGGCCCGACCCGGCCAGCACCTGTTCGTCGGCAGCGCCGACCTGCGCAAGACGCCCTACTCCGATGCCTACCTCTACTACCTGAACCCGAAGCTGGTGCCGGGCACCTACTACATCGAGATGGACCCGGGCATGGCGAACCGGCCGGGTTCGGGGCTCGCAGGCGACGTCGCCCGCTCCGACTGGCTCGTGCTCAGCCACGTCTGGGACGTCTGGAGCGAGCCGAACAGCTCGCGCGACCTCATGTCCGACGAGCCGAACCAGGTCGTGCGTCGCGAGTTCTGCACCGTGCAGGAGTATCGCGAGCCGGACTTCGGCGATCCGCAGGGCCCGGCCAAACTGCGGTTCACGCTCTACCGGCGGTGTCGCCCGGGCAGGTGACCGCACGCCGATCCTGCGGCGGCGGGGCAACGCCGAGACGGCAAGGGACGTCCAGTAGCCTCCCCCCGATGCGCACGCTGGTCGTGATCCCGACCTATCAAGAGGCGGAGAACGTGTCGGGCTTCCTGGCCGCCGTGCGCGCCGCCGTACCCGACGCGCACGTGCTCGTGGCCGACGACAACAGCCCCGACGGCACCGGGGAGCTGGCCGAGAAGGCCGCGGCCGAGCTCGGGCAGATCGAGGTGCTGCACCGCAAGCAGAAAGACGGCTTGGGCGCGGCCTACCGTGCCGGCTTCCGCCGGGGGATCGACGCCGGCTACGACCTCGTCGTCCAGATGGACTGCGACTTCTCCCACGATCCCGGCGTCCTCCCCAAGCTCATCGATGCGATCGAGGGCGGCGCCGATTGCGCCATCGGCAGCCGTTACGTGCCGGGCGGCGCCACCCCGAACTGGCCCACCCACCGGCGGCTGCTGTCGAAGTACGGCAACCGCTACACCGCCGCGCTTCTCGAGCTCGGCATCGGCGACGCCACGTCCGGCTTCCGCGCCTACCGGGCCTCGACGCTCGAGCAGATCCGCTTCGACACCACCAAGGCCAACGGCTACGCGTTCCAGACCGAGCTGGCCTACCGCATGGTGCAGGACGGGCTCACGATGGTCGAGGTCCCGATCACGTTCGTCGACCGCCAGTACGGCACGTCGAAGATGTCGGCCCGCATCATCGGCGAGTCGATGGCCCTGGTCACGTCCTGGGGCGTCAAGGCCCGGCTACGGCGGCTTGCCGGGCGACCGCAGCCACCCATCGGCTGACCAGCCCCGCCGGCCCGGGCGGCCGAGCTCAGGTGTCGGCGACGGGTGTGGCCAGCGGGCGGCGCGGGCGCGTCGTCGTCGCGGTGAGGCTGCTGATGCCGACGGCGGCGAGCACGCACATCGCGACGTCGAAGGGTATGCGGAAGCGGGCGATGCCGTAGAACGCGCTCGTCACCACCAGCACCGTGAGCAAGGGCGCGACGAACGGGATCAGCGGCGCGTCGCGGCGGCGCAGCGTCAGCCCACCCCAGAGCGTGACCGGGAG
Source organism: Acidimicrobiales bacterium (assembly GCA_025463985.1). Lineage (GTDB taxonomy): Bacteria > Actinomycetota > Acidimicrobiia > Acidimicrobiales > Iamiaceae > JAODBM01. Next base: position 27,442 of record JAODBM010000197.1, on the reverse strand, counting down.
CAGGGCCCACAGCGCGACGTAGCCGGCCCAGGTCACCCACGGGACGCGCCCTTCGCCCTGGCCGGAGTACGCCGCCTGATCGGGGCGCCACCAGCCCCACACGCGGCCGTGGCGGGCCAGCTCGACGACCGGCAGCCGCGAGAGGTGCGTGCGCACGTACCGCAGGGCCACCGACCGCTGGCGGCTCGAGTTCTGCGACGCATCGAGGTTGTTGCGGAACGAGCCGAGCGTGCACTCCAGGCTCCACGAGCCGGTGATGCTGCCGGAGTAGGTCGCCGGACAGTTCGCGCCGTAGAGCGTGAGCCCGTCGTTGGTGGAGATGGGGACGGGACGCTGGAACCGGGTGAGGTTCAGGATCGTCCACGGTGCGATCACGAGCAGGCAGGCCGCGGTCGAGGCGGCCAGCTGCTTGATGCGCTCGCGCCAGGTCAGCGTCCGGGTGGTCAGGACGATCGCCCAGATCATGAGCGGCAGGAACAGGCCGATCTCCGCCCGCGCCAGCACCGTGACCCCGCAGAGGCCGCCGGCGATGATCGCCAGGCGCATCGTCGGACGGCGCGCCAGCCGGCAGCCGGCCAGCATGAGCGCGGCGATGAGCAGCGTGGACAGCGACTCGCTCATCACGAGCGCATCGTTGACCCACAGGTTCGGGTTGAGCGCGGCGATGGTCGCGGCGAGCAGGCCGATCCGGTCGCCGCCCACCTCGCGGCCGAGCAGCCCGATCACCGCGACCGCCGCGGTGCCGAGGAGGGTCATGGTCAGCCGCTGGGCCAGCACGCTGTGCGAGAACAGCCAGCTCGTGGGCGTCAGGATCAGCGAGGTCAAGGGCGGGTGGTCCGCCGCCGGCCTCCCGAAGTACGGGTTGATGAACAGGTGGCCCTTCGCCAGGTTGTTGGCGATGGTGCTGTAGTAGAACGCGTCGCCCTCGTCGAAGAGGTTGCCGTCGGCGTGCTTGGTCAGCGCGTACGCGACGCGTCCCGCGAAGGCCACCGCGGTGACCGCCAGCAGCCCGCTGCGGAAGCGGCCACCCGATCCGGGAGCGGCCTCCCCGACGGGCGCCGCGTCAGCCTTCGACACCCCGGTCGGCCCGACCGCGCTCGACCGAGGCGCGGGGCAGGATCGGGGCGTCGCGGCCGGTGCCGTGGCTGCCGCTGCGGTCGGCCGGCGGCACGGTCTCGGCCTTCTCCTCGTGGTAGTCCTCTTCGACGTTCACGTCCCACACGTCGTGGTGGGTGCCGGTGGCGATGTTCTCGGCCGTGAGCATCGCGGTGAACATCGAGTGGTCCTGGTTGTTGTACCGGAACATGCCGTTGCGGCCGACCGGGTGGACGTTCGGCGTGTGCTCGGCCAACCACCCGCGCAGCACGTCGACGTTGGCCCGGTAGCGCTCGTCGTAGATCGGATACGCCTTCTTCTGGCGCACGACGTAGCCCTCGCCGATGTCGGCCATCCGCACCAAGCCGAGCTGCTCGAGCTCGCGCTTGCCCTGCTCGATGAGCTCTTCGTCGGGTGCGTTCCAGGCTGCGTCGCCCTCGAACACCGTGTACTCCAGGCCCAGCACGTTGCGGCCGTCCTTCACCAGGTACGGCGACCACGACCCGAAGTTCTGGATGCGCATCGTGCGCACCTCGGGAGCGTGGATGTAGATCCAGTTGTCGGTCCAGGCAACCTTCTCGGCCGGCACCACGAGGGCGACGGTGAGGAAGTCGCGGTAGGCGAGGTCGTCGGCCGCCGCCTTGACCTCGGCGGGCACCGGCGGATCCATGGCCTCGAGCAGCTGGGAGATCGGCATCGACGAGATGACCTCGGTGCACGGGTACTCGCTGGTGCCGCCCCCGCGGTGCTCGGCCAGGACGGCCACGGCCCGGCCGCCCTCGTGGCGGACCTTCGTGACCGCGGTCTCCATCACGACCTTCGAGCCCTGCGCGACGACCTTGTCCCGGCAGACCTCCCACATCATCCCGGGGCCGTACTTCGGATACTGGAACTCCTCGATGAGGGAGGTGATCTCCTTCTGGTTCTTCTTCGGCGTGATCGCATTGAGGATGGCGTTGCCGAGCGAGAGCCCCTTGACGCGCTGGGCGGCCCAGTCGGCCGGCATGTCGCTGACCGGCACGCCCCACACCTTCTCGGTGTAGGTCTTGAAGAACGTGCGGTAGAGGCGCCAGCCGAAGCGGGCCACCAGCCAGCCCTCGTAGTTCGTCTGGTCCTTCGGCGGGCGGATGCGGGCCCACACGTACGACATCACGCAGAGGAAGGCCTCGACCGGGCCGAGGTTCTTCAAGGCGTTGCTGGCCTTGATCGGATAGTCGAAGTACTTGCCCTTGTAGAAGATGCGGCTCTTGCGCGGCCGCATCAGGAAGTCCTCGTCCGGGAGGATCTCGTGCCAGAGGTTGTCGACCTCCTTCACCTTGGTGAAGAAGCGGTGGCCGCCGATGTCGAAGCGCCAACCGTCGCGCTCGGCCGTGCGCGAGATGCCGCCGACCTGGTCGTCGGCTTCGAGGATCGTCGAGGCCAGCCCGTGCTTGTGCAGCTGGAAGGCGGCGGTCAGGCCAGCCGGGCCGGCACCGATGACGACGATCTCGTGATCGCGCTGATGGTCCGGGTCGAGGGTCTCGGGCATGGGCAGCGGAACCGTTCCTGGCGTTGTTCGTTGGGTGACGTGTCAGAATCGTCGTCCGTGACCACGACCACCACCGGGGTGTCCGACCCATCGGGCCGGGCGGGCCGGTCAGGTGCTGCGGCGCCGGGCGCCGAGGTCGTCTCGCCACGTGACGGCACCGACGCTACCGGACCGACCCCAGTGCGCCCGCATTTCCCGGCGTTCGAGGGGTTGCGCGCGTTGGCGGCCGTGATGGTCGTGGTGCACCATGCCGCGGCCACCGCCGGCCGCACTCGAGCGGGGGTCCTGGCCACCCCGGCGGCGGTCATGGACAGCGGCGTGGCCGTGTTCTTCGTGATCTCCGGGTTCCTCATCTACCGACCGTTCGCCGCCGCCCACCTCGCCGGTGAGGCCTCGCTGCGGTTCCGCTCCTTCTGGTGGCGGCGGGCCCTGCGGATCGTCCCCGCGTACTGGCTGGCCCTGACGTTCTTCTGGGCCATCGGCAGCTTCCACCTGGGCCCCGAGTGGTGGCGGTACTACGTCTTCCTGCAGATCTACTCGAAGACCACCGTGCTCGGCGGCGTGCTCCAGGCCTGGAGCCTCTGCACCGAGATCACCTTCTACCTCTTCATCCCGTTCTGGGCGGCCGCGGTCGGGCGGCTCACCCGCCGGGGTCGCGCGCCGGTCGCCGAGCTCGCCGGCTGCGGCCTGCTGTACGCCGCCGCGTTCGTGGCCCGCGCCGTGATCTCCTCGCAGTTCCCGGGACGACGGGGCCTGGCCTTCGACTGGCTGCCCACCAACCTCGACCTCTTCGCGGTGGGCATGACGGTCGCCGTCGCGTCGGCCTGGGCCGCGCGCGACGCCGGCGTCCGCCGCGTGCTCGACCGGCTCGTGACCTGGCCGGGCCTGCTGTGGACGGCCGCCATCGGGCTGTTCGCCTGGTACGCCTACCGCGTCGGCCCCGCCGACTTCGCGACCGGCTACCAGGGGTGGTTCTGGCAGCAGCGCCAGCTCGTCCTCGGCATCCTCACCCTGCTCTTGCTGCTGCCGGTCGTCTTCGGCGACCAGCGCCGGGGGGTCGTGCGGCGCATCCTGATGTCGGCGCCCGTCGCCTGGGTCGGATCGGTGTCCTACGGCCTGTACCTCTGGCACTTCGACTGGATCAAGCGGGTCGCGGGCCGCAGCGACGGGCTCGGCCGTCCGTTGTGGCGTGGGTGGGCCGGCACCCCGCAGTTCGACACCAACGTGCTCGTCCTGCTGGCCGCCGGCCTCGGGGTGGGCCTGCTGTTCGCCGCGCTCAGCTGGGAGCTGGTCGAGCGGCCCCTGCAGCGCCTCAAGCGCCTGCTCTGACCCCGCCCAGTTCGCCGGTGCGGCTGGTGCCTATAGGGAACTGGGTGGGGGTTCGGTCGCTGGGGCGACCTCGGTTCCGCCCAGTTCGGCGGTGCTGCTGGTGCTGCTGGGTGCCACGGTGCGTGGGTCGCGTTGGGTAGCGTCGCCAGCCGTGGCCGCCCCCTCAACCGCCCAAACGCCGCACCCGACCGCGAACGGAGCCAGCGAGACGGCGGATGGCCCGGCCAGTCCGGAGGCCGACGCCTGGGGCCCGTGGCGGATCCCGATGCGGCTCGGCGTGGCCGGCGTGCTGGTCGTCGGCGTCGCGCTGCGCTTCGTCACCCGCTCGCCGCTCTGGTTGGACGAGGCGCTCAGCGTCAACATCTCGCGCCTCCCGCTCGGCCAGATCGGCCCGGCCCTGCGCCACGACGGCCACCCGCCGCTCTACTACTACCTGCTCCACGGCTGGATCGACCTGTTCGGGTCGGGCAACGGCGCGGTGCGCGCCTTCTCCGGCCTCTGGGCGGTGGGGCTGCTGCCGTTGATGTGGATCGCCGGCAAGCGCCTCGGCGGCCGACGGGTGGCATGGACCTCCACGCTGATCATGGCGGCGTCGCCGTTCGCCATCCGCTACGGCACCGAGACCCGCATGTACGCGATGGTCATGGTGCTCGCGCTGGTCGGTTGGCTGGTCGCCGACGACGCGCTGCGGCGGCCGACGCCGGTGCGCCTCGTGGTCCTCGCCTGCGTCATGGGGGCGCTGCTCCTGACGCACTACTGGGCGATGTGGTTCCTCGGCGCCGCGGGGGTCGGTCTGCTGGCCCGCGTCGTGCGCCGCCACCGCGCCGGGGCGATCGAGGCCCGCAACGCGGCGATCAAGGTCCTCGGGGCCATGGTCGCCGGCGTGGTGCTGTTCGTGCCCTGGTTGCCGAGCCTGCTGGTCCAGAGCAAGCACACCGGCACGCCATGGGCCAGGCCGCTGCGCCCGACCGACATCGTGGTGCGCTCGCTGGCCGACTTCGGCGGGGGCGTCCAGCCCGAGGCGATCATGCTCGGCTGGTTCCTGGCGATCGTCGCGCTCGTTGGGCTCTTCGGGCGGGCCATCGACCGCCAGCGCATCGAGCTCGACCTGCGCACCCGGCGCGAGGCCCGTCCGCATGCGCTGCTCGTGGTGCTCACGGTGGCGCTCGCGACCGTGGCCGGGTTCGCCACCAACAGCACGTTCGCCAGCCGCTACGCGTCGGTGTTCTTCCCGTTCTTCGTGCTGCTCGTGGGGCTCGGGCTCGACCGCTTCCGGGGTCGGGTCGCGCTGATCGGCGTGGCCGGCGCGCTCGTGCTGCTCAGCCTGGCCGGTGGCGTGCGCAACATCGTCTACTCCCGTTCGCAGGCCGAGGTCTCGGCCCGGGCGATCGAGGCCGCCGGCCGCCCGGGCGACTGGGTCGTCTACTGCCCGGATCAGCTCGGCCCGGCCACGTCCCGGGTGCTGCGGCCGGGGTTCCGCCAGGTCACCTATCCGGCCTTCGGCGGGCCCGAGCGGGTGGACTGGACCGACTACACGGCCCGCCTCGCCGCGCAGACCCCCGAACGGTTCGCCGACGAGCTCATGCGCCGCTCGGGCAACCGGGCGATCTACCTCGTGTGGAGCGACACCTACACCACCCACCAGCAGATCTGTCCGGACCTCGTGAACGCGTTGCTCCGCCGGCGGCCGGGCCAGGCCCTGACGCAGGGCAAGACGGCGACGTTCTACGAGCCGGCCTCCGTCTACCGCTTCGACCCCGCCCCCGCACCGAAGCCCTGACCCCCACCGAACGTGCGCGGCAGGTGGATGGGTCAGGCGGTGCGGAGGGGGGCGACGCTGGCGGCCGGCTCGGCCTCGAAGCGGCGGATCACGATGACCTCGGACGTGCGGAAGCTGGCGATGCGGGTGCTCCACGTGTCGACCACCTGCCGCTGCGAGGCGATGCGGAAGAACGTGGTCATCTGCCCCTCTTGCTGGTAGGCGTCCGCGCCGGTGATCCGCTCGACCGTCCGATCCTTGAGGGTGACCTCGTAGCTGGGCATCGTGCTCTCCCTCCGTCCGCGTTCGTCCCGAGCCGTCGTCGCACCGTACGACGAGGACGTTGTGCGGAACCAGGGGTCGAAGCCTGTGGATTGTGCGAGTTGTCCACAGCCCGGCGGCGGGGTGCCCGGCCCAGCGCGTGCGGCAGGACACAATAGGTGCATGTCGATCACGGACCCGGTGCCCGAGACCCTGTCGTTCGTCTGTCCCCGCTGCGCAGCGCCGGTGACCGAGCCCTGGTACGGGCCATGCAGCGGCTGCCGGACCGAGCTACGGGCCCAGCAGCGCGGCGAGGCGCGGGACGTCGAGGCCGCGACCTACGAGCCGAAGATGAACGTCACCCCGAACGCGGTCGCCACCAAGGACTGACCGGGCTGGCTACGCGCCGCGGTAATCGCGCGGGGCGTAGCGGGGCGCCCGGCGGGGCGGATGCAGGCCGGCCACCGCGATCAGGCGGATCACCCGGGCTCGGTGCCCGGCGAACGGCTCGAGCAGCTCGAGCATCCGCTCGTCGTCGTTGACCGCCTCGCCCGTGAGCGCCCAGCTGACCATGCCGGGCAGGTGCAGGTCGCCGATCGGCACCGCGTCGGCGTCGCCGTAGGCCACCATCGCCACGGCCGCCGCGGTCCAGGGACCGACCCCGACGACCTCGCTGAGCCGGGTGCGGGCCGCTTCGAGCGACAGCAGCACGGTGCCCTCCAGCCGGCGGGCGTTGCCGGCGATGCGGCGCACGGTGTCGGCCCGCTTCTTCTCGACCCCCAGCACGTGCAGGTCGTAGTACGGCACGCCGGCCAGCAGCTCGGGATCGGCGGGCAGGTGCAGGTCGCCGGGACCAGGAGCCGGCTCGCCATAGCAGGTGACCAGGTCACGGAACGAGCGGTGCGCCTCGAAGGAGGTGACCCGTTGCTCGAGGACGGCAGGCACGAGCGCCTCGACGACCGCCCCGGTGCGCGGGATCCGCAGGCCCGGGTGGTCGTGCCGGAGACGGCGCACGAGTGCATGGTCGGGTTCGAACGACGCGTCGTCGTCCAGCGCACCGATCACGGCCGGGGCCTGCTCGAGCGCGTCCTCGGCCCCGGGGCCCCAGGCCTCGACCTCCACCGTGGCGCCGACCGTCACGTAGCGGATCGACGCCGGGCCCGCAGCCGTGCGGGTGGCCCGCCACACCGAGCGCCGCGCCAGCCGCACCGTCGGGTCGTGCGGGCCGTGCGCGAGCGGCCGCAGCGTGCGGACCAGGTCGATCGGGCTGGCGAGTCTGATGGTTCGGCGGGGCATGTCAGGCTGCCGCCGCGCACACACCGAACGGTTGTTCGCAACAGCCGACTCACGCTAATCCGGCAGGCAGGCGCCCCGCCAACCTTCGTCATGGCGCTCCTGTCCGCCCGGCGCATGGTTCAGCGGGGGTGACGGCCACGTCGCCGGCCGCCCTCAGGAGGGCGACGGCTCGACGAGCTGCGCCCGCGCCCAGGCGTAGTCCGGCTTGCCGCTCGGGCTGCGCTCGACCTCGTCGCGGAACACGAACGCGCGGGGGAGCTTGTAGCGCGCCAGGTGGCGACCCGCGGTCTCGCGGATCGCGTCGGGGTCCGCAACGCTCCCGGGTCGCAGCGCCACGACCGCAACGACCTCCTGCCCCCAGCGCTCGCTGGGTCGGCCGACGACCAACGCGTCGTACACCGACGGGTGGTGCTTCAGTGCGGCCTCCACCTCCTCCGCGAAGACCTTCTCGCCGCCCGAGTTGATGGTGACCGACTCGCGGCCGTGCAACTCGAGGCCGCCGTCGCCGCGCAGGCGGGCCCGGTCGCCGGGCACGGCCAGCCGCTCACCGTCGACGACCGGGAACGTCGCGCGGGTCTTCGCCTCGTCGCCGAGGTAGCCGCGCGGGACGCGGCCGCCCTGAGCCAGCCAGCCGATCTCGTCGTCGCCAGGGGCGAGCCGGCGGCTGCGGTCGTCGGACAGCACGACCGTCGAGCGCGACCGCGCGAAGCCGGTGGAGACGCCCGACGCTCGCGCCGACGTCTGCGTCCCCTGGCGGCCGGTCTCCGACGAGCCGAGCACGTCGACGACCTGCACCTGGGGGAGGGCGGCCAACAGCTCGGCCTTCACCGAGGGCGACAGGATGGCGCCACCGGTGAGCAGGAACCGCAGCGTGCTGAGGTCGTAGGCACCGGCAGCGAGCTCGTCGACCAGCGGCCGGGCGAACGCATCGCCGACGATCAGCAGCGACGTCACCGAGTGGCGGACGCAGGTGCCGAGCACGTCTTCGGCATTGAAGTGCAGGGGGTCGTCCTGGACGACCACGGTGCCGCCCGAGATCCAGGCGCTCAGCGCGTTCCAGTGGGCCGCACCGTGCATGAACGGCGGGGCCGGGAGCGCGCGCAGGGTCGTGCGTTGGGCGGCGGCGACCAGCTCGTCGAGCGACTCGTAGTCCGAGCCGTCCCGCCGGAGCACGCCGAGGGCGGCGACCAGGAAGTCCGCCTGGCGCCACAGCACGCCCTTCGGCGAACCGGTCGTGCCCCCGGTGTAGAGGACGTACAGGTCGTCGGGCGACCAGTCGAGGTCGGGTCGGCTCGCAGGTGCGGCGGCGAGGGCGCCCTCGTAGTCGAGCGCACCGGGCAGCAGCTCGTCGCCGGAGCCGTCGTCGACCCGGAGCAGGAGCGGGGGGCGCCGCAGGCGGGGGAGCACCTCGCCGAGCGTCTCGGCATAGCGCCCGTGGTAGACGACCGCCGCCGCCGACGCGTCGTGCAGCACGTAGGCCAGCTCGTCGGCCACGTAGCGATAGTTGACGTTCATCGCCGCGGCCCGCGCCTTGGCCGCGCCGAGCATGCCCTCGAGGTACTCGTTGCCGTTCGTGAGGTACAGCGCGACGTGATCGTGCGGCGAGACCCAGCCCGGCAGCTCGCGGGACGAGCCGTGGATGCCCAGCCCCGCGGCGCCGAGCACGTTGGCCAACCGGCGCGTGCGGTCGGTGACGTCGGCCCACGTGAGGGCCCGCTCGCGCCACAGGATGCACGGCCGCTCCGGCACGGTCGCGGCGATCGCCTCGTGGATCGAGGCCAGGTTCAGCTCCACGAGAAGAGCTACTCGGCGGGGCGCTCGGTGATGGTGAGCTGGCCCAGCGTGTCGCCGACCTGGATCGACTGGGCGACGTCGATGCCTTCGGTGACGTGGCCGAACAGGTTGTAGAGCGGCTGCAACTTCGTGCGGCAGTCGTCGATGCAGATGAAGAACTGCGAGCCGTTCGTGTTGGGGCCGGCGTTGGCCATCGCGACCGCGCCGAGCGTGTACTCGCCCTTCACCGGCTCGTCGGCGAACTTGTAGCCAGGACCACCGGTGCCGCGGCCGTCGGGGTCACCGCCCTGGATCACGAAGCCGGCGACCACCCGGTGGAACGTGAGGTCGTCGTAGAAGCCGTTGCGTGCTTGCACCACGAAGTTGTTGACCGTGACCGGCGCCAGCCGGGGATCGAGGTCCATCACGATCGTGCCTCGGTTCGTGGGCAGCGTCACCGTGTAGATCGTGTTCTCGTCGATTTCCATCGCAGGAGGTTGAGCCATGCCGGTCATCCTCGCGCGGTGACCTGGCCGGGTCAGATGCCGAAGGATGCCGCCTCGACCGCGGCGACCGCCTCCGCCGGACCCTCCAGCTCGACCTGGGCTGCCGCGCTGCGGCCGTAGAGGAACAGCACCAGCTCGGAGACGGCCCCGCGCAGGACGACCTCGGTCCCACGGCCCGCAGCCGCCTGGCGGTCCGCTCCGGCCTCGAGGACGAGGCGCACGCCGGGCACGCTCGCCTTGCGGACCATGAGCGGGAACAGGCGCCGGACCAGCGCCCACAGCTCGGCGTCGAGGTCGGGCCGGTCGGTGCGGGGGCCGTCACCGTTGGCGCGGCGGACGTCCTCGTGGTGGACGAAGAACTCCACGAGGTTCATGGCGTGGCGCACGGCCGGGATCCGCAGCGGCCCCCGGGGTGGGCCGCTGCGCACCCGCTCGATCACGCCCTCGTAGCCGAGGCGCTCCAGCTGCCGGTCCATGAGCCGCTCGGTGAAGGGCTCGAACCGGCCGCCGAGCAGGATGCCGGGGGCCGAGCGAGGGTCGCGCTCGCGCACGACGAGGTGGGCCGCAAGGTTCGCGGTGGTCCATCCCTCGCACAAGGTGGGGGCCGCGGGCCCGAGCGCCAGGAACCGATCACAGAGCTCGCGGCGCTCGCGGAGATCGAGGTCGGAGGTCATGCGCCCACCGTAGGTCCGCGGCGGCGTGCGCATGCCACCCGCGTCCACGCGCCGGGTGACACGCTTGTCTCGTGAGCACACAAGAGGGCACCCAGTCATCACCGTTGACCTGTCCGGCCTGCCGGGTCATCGATCTGGCCGATGGCACCGAGGACGGCAAGCTCTACAAGGTCGGCCACTATCACGCGAAGAACGAGCGCCGCCTCGTCCGCGCGCTGCTCAAGGCCCAGGACCGCGCCGCGGACCGCGTCACCAACTTCGCGGGCTCGCTGAACTTCGTCTACCTCCACTCGGTGTGGTTCGGCATCTGGATCTTGATCAACGTCGGCATGATCGGGGTGTCGGCCGAGTTCGACAAGTTCCCGTTCGGCCTCCTGACGATGATCGTCAGCCTCGAAGCGATCTTCCTGTCGACGTTCGTGATGGTCAGCCAGAACCGGCAGGCGGCGCGCGCCGACGTCCGCAGCGAGCTGGACTTCGAGAACAACTTGCGCAGCGAGATCTGGTCCGTGCACATCGGCACCGCGCTGGGGATCGACGCCGAGCATGTCGAGCACGTGGTGGCCGAGGCACTCCGGGGCGCCCGGTCCGAGGGCGGCTGACGCGATCGTGGGGGCGTCGCCCCTTGCGCCGGCCCTGGCTAGCGAGCGGGCAGGTCGAGCGCCGCGCTGAACCCGGGGAGTACCTGGCCGGGCTCGACGGCGCGGGCGACCCAGGGGCCGACGCCCAGCAGCAGCCCGCCGACCACGGCTTGCGCCGGCGGGTCCGCGGCCTCGCCGTCGACGGCCACGAGCGCCGACCAGCGGGCCCGGATCTGGTGCAGCGCGGGGTGATCGAGCCCGCCCGTGGCGGCCAGCACCCCCCAGGCGTCGCGTTCCGCGGTGACGAACGAGAACGTGCCGTCGACCACGGCGTGGAGCCGGGCCCGCCGATCCCCGGCGCGGCGCAGGCCGTGCTCAACCCACCGATCGAGCCGGGCCACGATGCGCACCTGCACGGCGTCGACCATGCCGCGACGATCGCCGAGGTAGGTGTGCACGAGCGGCCGGGAGACGTCCGCAGCGCGGGCCACGTCGTCGAACGTGGCCGTCAGCGGATCCTGCTCGCCCAGCACCCGCTCGGCCGCGTCGACGATGAGGTCGCGGCGCAGGTCGGGGTCGAGCCGCGTGGCCCGGCGACCGGCCCGCGACGGCGTGGTCAGGAGGCGAGCCCCGCCAGCTCGACCGGCGTGAGCGCCTCGCCGGGCGCGAGCGGGTGGTGGCAGGCCACGAATTGGTCGACGTCGGCCTCGTTGATGGGCCGCATGATCGGCACCTCGTCGGCGCACTTTTGGTCGGCGCGCGGGCAGCGGGTCCGGAAGCGGCAGCCGCTGGGCGGGGACACGGGGGAGGGGATCTCGCCCGCGAGCAGTGGGCGGTCCTCGGGGCGCACGTTCGGGTCGGGCACGGGGATGGCGCCGAGCAGCGCCGCCGTGTACGGGTGCGCGGGCTGGCGATAGAGCACGTTGGGGTCGCCGACCTCACAGATGCGCCCGAGGTACATCACGGCCACGCGATCCGAGATGTTCTTGACCACCGCGAGGTCGTGGGCGATGAACACGAGCGTGAGGCCGTAGCGGGCCTTCATGTCCTCGAGCAGGTTGAGGATCTGCGCCTGGACCGAGACGTCGAGCGCGGACACCGGTTCGTCGCAGATGATCAGCCGGGGCTCGGTGACCACGGCGCGGGCGATCGAGATGCGCTGGCACTGTCCGCCCGAGAACTGGTGGGGTCGGCGTCCACGCACGACCTTCGGGTCGAGCCCGACGGTCAGCAGCATGTCGTCGACCTTCTTCGTGCGCGACGCCTTGTCGCCCACGTCCCAGATGTCGAGGCCCTCGGAGATGATGTCCTCGATCCGCCGCCGGGGGTTCAGCGACGAGATCGGGTCCTGGAAGATCATCTGGATGCGGGTGCGCGTCTTGCGCAGCGCCTCCCCCTCCAGCTCGGTCATGTCGCGCCCCTCGAACACGACGGTGCCGGACTTGGGGGGCGGCAGCTGCATGATCGCCTTGCCGGTGGTCGACTTGCCGCAGCCCGACTCGCCGACGAGGCCCAGGGTCTCGCCTTCCTTCACGTCGATGCTGACGTCGGTCACCGCGTTGACCTTCTGGCCCTTGCGTCCGGTGGGGAACTCCACGAGCAGGTGCTCGACGCGGAGCAGCACGTCTTCTGGCGCCCGCAGGTGGGCGTCGCCGGTGCCGGCCATCAGGCGTCCACCTCGGCCGGGCCCTCGAGGACCGTGGTCTCGTGCGCGGGCACCGCGGCCGGCGTCCCGACCGGGTACCAGCAGCGGTAGAGGTGGGTCGCGTCGTTGGGGTCGGCGATCAGCGGAGGCTCCTCGGCATGGCAGTTCTCCTGGGCGTACGGGCAGCGGGGCGCGAACTTGCAGCCGGCCGGGGGGTCCACGAGGTCGGGCGGGCGGCCGCCGATGGCCTGCAGCCGGCTGTGGCTGGGCATCTCCAGCTTCGGGATCGACTGCAGCAGGGCCTCGGTGTACGGGTGGCGCATCGCTGAGAAGAGGCTGCGGGCCGATGCCTTCTCGACCACCTGGCCCGCGTACATCACCGCGATGTCGTCGGCTCGGCCGGCCACCACGCCGAGGTCGTGCGTGACGAGGATCACCGCCATGTTCCGCTCGGCCTGCTGGGCGCGCAGCAGGTCGAGGATCTGCGCCTGCACGGTGACGTCGAGCGCGGTGGTCGGCTCGTCGGCAAAGAGCAGCTTAGGACCGCAGGCCATGGCGATGGCGATCATCACGCGCTGGCGCATGCCGCCCGACAGCTCGTGCGGGTACTGGCGCAGGCGCGCCTTCGGCTCGGGGATGCCGACCGAGGTCAGCAGCGCGAGCGCCATGCCCGAGGCCTGTTCCTTGCTGAGGTCGATGTGCTCGTGCAGCGACTCGGTGATCTGCGCCCCGATGCGCAGCACGGGGTTGAGGGCGGTCATCGGGTCCTGGAAGACCATGGCCATCTGATCGCCCCAGTACGAGCGCATCTCGTTGCTCGACGCGTTGAGGATCTCCTTGCCCTCGAAGCGCACGCTGCCCGTGCGGTGGGCGTTGGGGGGCACGAGGCCCATGATCGAGCGGGAGAGCACCGACTTGCCCGAGCCGGACTCGCCGACCACGCCCAGCGTGCGGCCGCGCTGCAGGTTGAACGAGACCCCGCGGACGGCCTGGACCTTGCCACGGTCCGAGTCGAACGTGGTGTAGAGGTCGTTGACCTCGAGCAGGGCCTGCCCGTTGCTCGAAGGCTCATCGGCGAAGCTCACAGGGCGCTCTCCCGCACGTCGAAGCGGTCCCGGATGGCGTCGCCCAGGTAGTTGAGCGACAGGACCGTGAAGAAGATCGCCGCCACCGGTTCCATGACGATGAACGGCGAGGTGTCGAGCGAGGCCCGCCCGGTGGCGATCATGGTGCCCCAGGTGGCCGCCGGCGGTTCGACGCCGGCACCGAGCAGCGCCAGCCCGCCCTCGGCCACGATCGCGACGCCGATGCCGAGCAGCGCGATGGACACCATGGCCGGCACCACGTTGGGCAGCACCTCCCGGATCATGATCCGCGAGTCCTTGGCCCCCTGCGCCCGGGCCGCGGTGACGAAGTCGCGTTGGGACCAGGTCAGCGTGTTGGCCCGCGTGATGCGGGCCAAGATCGGGATCGAGACGATGCCCAATGCCAGGATCAAGATGAGCACGACCGGCAGATGGAACCCGTCGGTCTTGGTGGGATCGCCCTTCAGGACGGCGACCAGTGCCAGAGCCAGCACCAGCTGCGGGATGGCCAGCAGGATGTCGAAGAGGCTCACGAGCGCGTTGCCGATGCGGCCCCGGTAGTACCCGGAGATGAGGCCCAGGACGCCGCCGATCAAGACGCCGAACAGCACGGCCAACACGGCGATGAACAGCGAATAGCGGGCGCCGTAGATCAGCCGCGCCAGCATGTCGCGTCCGTTGGCGTCACCCCCGAGAGGGTGGGCCATGTCCTGGAACGGCGACAGCTCCTTGAGGTCGGCGTTCGAATCGTCGGGGTGCAGGGACAGGAACGGTGCGAGCAGCGCACCGAGCGTGATGGCCGTGAGCCACAGCACCGAGAGGATCGTGGCGACACCGAAGCGCTTGCGACGCTTGGTGGCCTCCGGAACCTGCTCGGTGGCATGGCCGGCGTGATGCGGCGCGGCGGCGAGGACATCGCTCATGGACGGCTGCCTCCTGCGGCGGGTGCGTACGGGATCCTCACGTGGCCCGCTCCCGGATGCGGGGGTCGAGCACGCTGTAGAGGAAGTCGATGACGAAGTTGATCAGCACGAAGCCGACGGCGATGATCGCCACGAGGCTCTGCAGCGCGACGTACTGCCGGCTGCCGATCGCCAGCGCAAGCTGGTAGCCGAGGCCAGGGATGTTGAGGATGGTCTCGACGACCACGGCCGAACCGATGAACGAGCCGACGTTGAGCCCGGCCACGGTGAGCAGCGTGAGGCTGGACGGCCGCAGCGCGTGGCGCCAGAGCACCCGACGGTCGGAGATGCCCTTCGACCGCGCCATGAGGATGAAGTCCTCTTGCAGCGTGGCCACCATGTCGGTGCGCAGGAGGCGCATGTACACCGAGATCTGGCCAAGAGACAGCGCCACGACCGGGATCACCATGCGTTTGAAGTGCAAGGCGGGATCGTCGGTGATCTTCGTATAGCCCTGTGCCGGCACCCAGCCGAGCTTCACACCGAGATAGGTCGACAACAGCAGCGCCGCCGCGAATCCCGGCAATGCCAACATGCCGGAGCCAAGCCCGTTGATGACCTTGTCCGGCCATTTTCCGGCGCGATAGGCGGCGATGACCCCGAGTGGAACGGCGATCACGAGTGAAACGATCTGGGTGTAGAGCAGCAGCAACAGCGAAACGGGAAGCGCGGACCTGATCTCCGGCCACACCTTCCGCGTGCCTGAGTTTTGGTAGAAGTTCCCCATATCCCCGTGGATGAAGCGGTTGACCCACTTGAGCCACTGCACGGGGATCGGCTTGTCCAGGCCGATGTCGTGCCGCAAGGCCGCGCGCTGCGAGTCACGACCAAACGGGATGATCAGCTGTTCGGGCTTGCCCGGAATCAGCGAGATCAGGATCACGGTGAACAGCGTGACCACCGCGAACACGACCACGAGTTGCAGGAGCTTGCGGACGATCACCGGCACGACGCACCCTCCTGAGCTTCAGCCTGCACGTTGACCAACGGGAGCGTGGGGGCCGGTCCAGGCCGGCCCCCACATGATGCGGCGGTCACCCCGCTATCCGACCCACATCCCGATCAAGGAGTGACCAGTGGCCAGACCCGTCGACGGCTTGCCGCCGCTATCGGGCAGGTCGGGTCCGAGGATGCCATGGACGTTCTTGGCCTCGGCCACGGCCCACGGCGTGAACCATGCCCACGTGCTCCAGAGCTGCTGGGCGAACCGGCGGTTCAGGTTCTCGTAGATCTGCTTGCGGGCCGCGGGATCGGGCGTGCTGCGCCCGGCGTCGAGCAGCCGGCTGATCTCCGGATCGCTGAACTTGCCGAAGTTCACCGGGTTGGTCTTGCCGTCGTACCACCAGACGTATTGGGTGTCGGGGTCGCCGCCGGGATAGTTCCGGAACGTCATGGCCTGGAACTTCGCGCCGATGGCGTCGTTGATCAGCTTGGCCTGGTCTTCGGAGTTGATCTTCACGGTGAACCCGACGCGCTTGGCCCGCTCGGCGAGCAGCTCACCAAGGCGGATCGTCGACAGGTCGGTGGTGGTGGTGAGCGTGAACTCGGCCTTCTTGCCCTCGGCCACATAGGCAGCCACAAGGGCCTTGGCCTTCACGACGTCGAACTTCGGAAAGCCCGGGTCCTTCAGGTAGCCGACGCTGCCGGGAGCGAACGGTCCGTCAGCGATGGTCGGCAGGCCGTTGTTGCTGAGCTTGTTGATCTCGTTGCGGTCGGCGCCCATGGCGAACGCCTGCCGGATCCGAAGGTCGTCGAACGGCGGCCGGGAAGAGTTCAGCTGCACGAAGCTGACCTCGCCGAAGTCCTCCGACACGAACATGTTGGCCGTCTTCTGGTCGCGCATCTTGAGCAGCGGCCCACCGATGTCCTCGGCGTTCGACGTGTGGATCACGTTGACGTCACCGGTCTGCAGCGCGCCGACCCGAACGCTGCCTTCGGGCATGGGCCGGATCTCGATGGCGTCGACATAGGGGTAGGGCTTCCCGTCGGGCGCCTTCTGCCAGTAGTCCTTGTTGGCGGTGCCCTTCAGCGCCACGTTCTGCTGCCACGAGACGAACTTGAACGGGCCGGTGCCGATCAGCTTGCGGTCGCAGGTCGCCTTGTCGTCCAGCTGAGCCTGGCCCATGATCCCGAGCCGTGAGGACGAATACAGGAAGGCGGGGAAGTCGACCCACGGCTTCTTCGTGGTGACTCGTACGGTCAGCGGGTCGACCACGTCGACCTTGTCGACGTTGTTGAACACGAAGGCGAACAGCAGCGGCGAGCGCCCCTTGTAGGACCCGCGATAGGCGTCGAGGTTGTTCTTGACCACGGTGGCCGTGAGCGGCGAGCCGTCGCTGAACTTGATGCCGGACCGCACGGTGATGTCCCACTGCTTGTAGTCGGCGTTGTGGGAGATCTTCTTGGCCAGGTAGGGGACGTACTCACCCTTGCTGTTCGGCACGGTGAGCGTGTCGTAGATCGCTCGCACGACGAGCATGCCCGAGATTGCCAGCTGGGCCTCGGGCAGGCAGAAGCCGCCGGTCGTCTCGGCCTCGACGCCGTACACGAGGGTGCCCCCGCGCTTGGGGCTGCCCGCGTCTTTCAGGCCGCTCTCGCCGGCCGCGGCATTGAGCCCGTTCTTCACGATGGCGTTCGTGCCGCCGCCCGCGGTGCCTGCTTTCTTGCCTCCACATGCGGCGGCGACCAAGGTCAACGCCACGAGTGCGGCCGCGCCTCGAACCAGGAACGACCTCCGTACGGTGCGATCACCGTGCGTCATGTTTTCCTCCAGTGCCGCAATCTTTCAGCGGCGAGCCGTGGGCTGACATTGCCGTCATGATCGAGCGTCCCCTTCGATCGGGGGCGACGTTAGCCCCGCCGCAACCTATGAACACACCGAGGCGGTGTCAACGGTCACAGCGACGCGTTGGGCCGGTGGCGGCGTCCGCGCGTCGGCCCGCCAGGCCGGCGGCGCGTCCCGCGAGAGACGGCACGGGCGAGGCCGCTGAGCCGCGCCGGCCGGCCGCGCGATGGAGCGGGCGGCGCGCCGGACAGGCCCCAAAAACGGAGGTGGCCCCGAGTAGCCTTCCGGCTTGCGCCGGCCGACTCCTCGGGGCCAACCGTTGGTGGGGCCTCGACGCCGGCCACCCGAAGGTGGTGGCGTCTGCGCCTCACCGTCGTCACGCCTTCGACCCGAATCGCCCCGAAGGGCGAGCAGGCCGGCTGCGTGCCGACATCAGGTGCCTCGTGCAGCCCGGCTGCCGGACCAGCTCCCGATCACTGCCTGCCGGTTGCCCGGTGGCCGGTGCTCGTGAGCCTTAGTGGCCCGGTGCCTGACTGCTCGTTGCGGCCTGACGAGACGAACCTTGCGCCACCCTCTTTGCCCTGGTCAAGAGCTTTTCCGCAATCCCCAGGGTTCTCCACCGGATTTCCGGTCTATCCCCAGAATGGGGGAGGTCGTCAACAGGAAAGCCACAGGCAACCCACCGTTCCGCGGCCCGCGATCAGGCAGACTGGCCGCCGTCGCCATCGAGGAGTCGCCATGTCCGACCGGGTCACGATCACCATCGACGCCGGCGTCGCCGACGTCCGACTCGCGCGTCCCGACAAGCTGAACGCGCTCGACCTCGCGATGTTCGCCGCGCTCGTCGAGGCCGGCGATCAACTCCGGGCCGACCGCAGCGTCCGCGCCGTCGTGCTGTCGGGTGAGGGACGCGGCTTCTGTGCCGGGCTCGACGTCGCCGCGCTGGGGTCGATGGCCGGCCGCGACGACGCGCCGGGGTCGCAGGGTGCGGGAGCGCGCGGGTTCACCGCCGACCTCGGGGCGCGGGACGCGGGGCGCATCACGAACCTCGCCCAGCAGGCGGCGTACACGTGGACGGAGCTGCCGGTCCCGGTGATCGCCGCGGTCCACGGCGTGGCATATGGCGGCGGCCTGCAGATCGCGCTCGGCGCGGACCTGCGCATCGTCGCGCCGGACGCGCGCTTCTCGGTGATGGAGGTTCGCTGGGGCCTGCTGCCCGACATGACCGGCTTGCAGGTCCTCCCGCGGCTCGTCGGCCTGGACGTGGCGAAGGAGCTCGCGTTCACCGGGCGGATCGTGAGCGGCGAGGACGCGGTCACCCTCGGCCTCGCCACCCGCGCGTCGGCGGCGCCGCTCGACGACGCGCTCGCGCTGGCCCGGGAGATCGCCGGGAAGAACCCGGCGGCCATCCGTGGCATCAAGCAGCTGCTCGAGCTGTCCGGCACGCGGCCGCTCGCCGAGTCGTTCCTCGAAGAGTCGCGGCTGATGGGCGAGCTGATCGGATCGCCCAACCAGATCGAGGCCGTGATGGCCGAGATGGAGAAGCGTCCCGCCAACTTCACCGACTGACGGTCGTCGGTGACCGGCGTGCCGATCGATCGCTTCCTGCACGAGGCGCGTGCGGCCCTCGGCGCGCCGCACGTGCTGACCGAAGCCGACGTCCTCGCCGGCTACGAGGTCGACTGGACCGGCCGCTTCCGCGGCCAGGCCGCGGCGGTGGTGCGGCCCGGATCGACCAGCGAGGTCGCCGCGGTCGTGCGGCTCGCCCGGGCCGCGGGCGTGGCTCTTGTCCCGCAGGGCGGCAACACCGGGTTGGTCGGAGGCGCGACACCGCGCGCGGGCACCGTGGTGCTCAGCCTTCGGCGGCTGACGCGCCTCGACCCCGTCGACCGTGCGAGCGGGCAGGTCACCGCGGGGGCCGGCGTCACGATCGGCGAGCTGCAGCGGCACGCCGACGCCGCCGGCTGGGCGTACGGCGTGGACTGGAGCGCGCGGGACACGGCGACCGTCGGTGGTTCGGTGGCCACCGATGCCGGCGGGCAACGGTTCGTTCGCTACGGCGGCACGCGCCGCCAGCTGATCGGCGTCGAGGCGGTGCTCGGGACCGGCGAGGTCATCTCCCACCTGGGTGGCCTCGAGAAGGACAACACCGGCTACGACCTCGCCGGGCTCGTGTGCGGCAGCGAGGGCACGCTGGCCGTGGTCACCGCGGCCCGGCTGCGGCTCGTGCCGCCGGTCGGCGAGCGGGTCGTCGCGCTGCTCGCGTTCGACACGGTGGACGCCGCCCTCGACGCGGTCGCTCGGCTGCGCCTGCAGTTGGAGGGCATCGAAGCCGTCGAGCTGTTCCTGCTCGACGGGTTCACGCTCGTCGCCGAGGTCATGGGCCTGGCGTCACCGTTCGAGGGTCAGCCCGCGGCGTTCCTGCTGGTCGAAGCGGCCGGTCCCGAGGACCCCACGCCGAGGCTCGCCGCGGCCGTGGACGCGCTCGGCGGGGTCGTCGGGGTCGCTGTTGCGACCGATGCGCACCGGCAGGCCGAGCTGTGGCGGTTTCGTGAGGGTCACACCGAGGCGATCAACTCGCTCGGGCCGCCGCACAAGCTCGACGTGACGTTGCCGGCGAGCGAGCTCGCCGCCTTCGTCCGTGACGCCCCGGCCATCGTCGCCGCGGTGGCGCCCGGCGCCCGCACCTGGCTGTTCGGCCACGCCGCGGACGGCAACATCCACGTCAACGTGACCGGCGTGGAGCCCGGCGACGAGGCGGTCGACGACGCCGTGCTGCGCGCCGTGGCGGCGCGGGGCGGCAGCATCTCGGCCGAGCACGGCATCGGCGTGGCCAAGCGCCAGTGGCTGCACCTCAACCGTTCGCCGGCGGAGATCGCCGCCATGCGCGCCATCAAGTCGGCGCTCGACCCCGACGCCATCCTCAACCCCGGCGTGCTCCTCCCACCGGCCTGAGACGCGGCCCAACTTCGAAGTGGGCGGGGCTGCGGTCGTCCCGGCAACCGAGTCCCCGCCCAGTTCCAGGTCGGGCGTCGAAGTGGGCGGGGCTGCGGTCGTCCCGGCAGCCGAGACCCCGCCCAGTTCGACAGGTAGGGAGTCAGGAGGCCCAGGCGCCGCGGCGCTCGAGGACGCCCTTCAGGAGCGCGGGCTGGTCCGTCATGATGCCGTCGACGCCGAGGTCGAGGAGCTCGTCCATCTCGTCGGGGTCGTCGATCGTCCACACGTGGACTTGCAGGCCGCGGCGGTGCGCGGCGCGCACGAAGCGCTCGTCGACCATCGTGACGCCCCGGAACCGGTGGGGCACCTGGGCGCAAGCCGCGGGGAGGCGGCCGACGGGAAGGCCGCGGGTGGCGGCGCGCAGGCGGACGGTGCCCTTCGGACCGAGCGCGGTGCACAGGTCGGGGCCCAGCTCCGTGCGCAAGCGGCTCAGGCGCCGGTCGCTGAACGCGCCGATGCACACGCGGTGCACCGAACGCGTGCGTCGGATCGTGTCGACGAGCGCCTCGACCGCGCCGTCGTGCTTCGGGTCGATGTTCACCCGCAGGTCGGGGAACTCGCCCAGCAGGTCGTCGAGCAGCGGGATCGGCTCGCGTCCGTCGACCCGCGCCTTGCTCACCTCGCGGTAGGGCAGCTCGCTGATCCGACCGATCCGGTTCGTGACCCGGTCGAGGTGGTCGTCGTGGAACGCCAGCAGGACGCCGTCGAGCGTGACGTGCACGTCGGTCTCCACGTAGCGGTAGCCCAGCCGCACCGCCCCCTCGAACGCCGGCATCGTGTTCTCCGGCCACGCGCCCGCCCCGCCTCGGTGCGCGAAGGCGAGGGGTCCGGGGTGGTCGAGGAACGGCCAGGGGCTGGTCGGCACGGGGGGAGCGTAGGCCCGCGCCGAGGGTCGCCGAACGCGAGAGCCGCGAGCGCAGCCCGCGGCGGGACCGCGGAGACCGACGCGCTAGACCGTTCGAGGGAGGAAGCCAACCGTCCGCAACCTCTTGGAGGCAGCCATGACCGAACTGCGACCGGTGCGCATCGGCGACGACGCGGTCACCACCGACGAGACGATCAGCGTCGCGTCCCCCTATGACGGCCACGAGATCGCGCGCGTGCCGTCGTGCACCGCGGCGCACGTCGACCGAGCCGTGGCTGCGGCGCGCCAGCACCTCGCCCACCCGCTGCCGGCCTGGAGGCGGGCCGAGATCCTCGAGGCCGCCGCGCTGGTGATCGCCGACCACCAGGAAGAGCTGGCCCGCACGATCGCGGAGGAGGCCGCCAAGCCGATCAAGACCGCTCGCGTCGAGGCCAGTCGCGCCGCGCTCACGTTCCGGTTCGCCGCGGTCGAGGCGCGCAGCCTGACCGGCGAGATCGTGCCGATGGACGTGGCCCAGCCGGGCGAGGGCAAGTTCGCGTTCACGCTGCGCGTCCCGGTCGGCGTGGTCGGTGCCATCTCGCCGTTCAACTTCCCCCTCAACCTCGTCGCCCACAAGCTCGCCCCGGCGATCGCCGCGGGATGCCCGGTCGTGCTGAAGCCGGCGAGCCAGACGCCGCTGTCGGCCATCCGGCTCGTCGAGCTGCTGATCGACGAGTGCGGCCTGCCACCGGGCTTCATCAACGTGGTCACCGGCGGCGGGGGCACGGTCGGCAACGCCATCGTCGACCATCCCGACATCGCGCTCATCACCTTCACGGGATCGCCTGACGTGGGTTGGGGCATCAAGCAGCGCGCGCCCCGCAAGCAGGTCAACCTCGAGCTGGGCAACAACTCGCCGGTCATCATCGAGCCCAGCGGGGCGTGGGAGACGGCGGCCGACAAGATCAAAGTCGCCGGCTTCAGCCATGCCGGGCAGTCGTGCATCTCGACCCAGCGAATCTACGTGCACCGCTCGATCGCCGACGGCTTCACGAAGGCGCTCGTCGCGAACGTGGCGCAGCTGAAGGTCGGCGATCCCCTCGACGAGGACACCGACGTGTCCGCCCTCATCAGCGCCTCGGAGACCGAGCGGGTGCAGCAGTGGATCCAGGACGCGGTCGCCGCGGGAGCGCACGTGGCGGCGGGCGGCGACATGGTCGACGGCGTGCTGCAACCCACCGTGCTGACCGACGTGACCCCCGACATGGAGGTCTGCCGGGGCGAGGTGTTCGGGCCGGTGGTCGCGATCGCCGCGTACGACGAGCTCGACGAGGCGTTGGCCCTCGCCAACGACACCCGCTACGGGCTGCAAGCGGCGATCTTCACCGCCGAGCTGGCCACGGCCCTCACCGCGGCGCAGACGCTCGACTTCGGCGGGGTGCTGGTCAACGAGGTCCCGACGTTCCGCACCGACCAGATGCCGTACGGCGGGGTGCGCGACAGCGGCAACACCAAGGAGGGCCCGCACGACGCGGTGCGCGCGATGACCCGCGAACGTCTCGTGATCTTCCAGCCATGAGCGCGACCTGCGGCGCCGGCGTGCGCCCCAGCTCCGTCCGTTGAGCCTCCCGCCCGGCCCCCGCTGGACCCGCGCCCGAGCCGACGCGTTCCTGCCGTCGATCGACGCGCTGCTGGACTCGGTCCACGCCTTGATCGCGCGTCGCGCCGGTGGCGGCGGCGCCGAGGGGGCGGATCCTCGCCTGGTGCTGAGGGGAGTGCTCGAGCTGCTCGCCGAGGAGGGCATCGTCGTGCGCGACCTGGAGCGCGGCCTGATCGACTTCCCGGCCACCGCGCCGAGCGGCCGCGACTACTGGCTCTGCCGGCTGTCGGGCGAGGAGCGGGTCGACTGGTGGCACTGGCCCGAGGACGGCATGGCCGGGCGCACGCGCCTCGACCAGACGCCGCCGACCTGAGCCCGCCCTCCGACGCCGGGCCGCCGCGAGGCCACCAGTACCGTGCAGACGTGGACGAGGTCGAGCAGTTCCGTGCGCTGGTGCGGGCCGACGTCGCGCGCCTCCCGCTCGACGTGGCCTGCCTCCTCGTCGCGGGCGCGCTCGACGGCGGTGTCGACATCGCCGCGGAGCGGGCCCGGCTCGATGCGCTGGCGGGCTCGGTCTCGGGCACGACGCTGGTCGACGTCGCCCACCACCTCTTCCGCGTCGCCGGCTTCGACGGCGACCGGCGCCACTACTACGAGCCCGCCAACTCGTTCCTGCCGCGGGTGCTCGACCGGCGCATCGGCATCCCGATCACCCTGGCGGTGCTCACGATCGAGGTGGCCCGCCGGGTCGGGGTTCCGGCCGTCGGCATCAGCATGCCGGGCCACTTCCTGGTCGGCGATCCCGCCGACGACGAGGCGCTCATCGACGGCTTCTCCGGTGGCGTGCTGCTCGACCGGGCCGCGGCCCGCCGCCTGTTCGCCCACCTGCACGGTGACGACGTGCCGTTCGAGCCGAGCTACCTCGACCCCGTGCCGTCGGTGGCCATCGTCGCCCGGCTGCTCGCCAACCTGCGCCAGATCTACGCCACCCGCGGCGAACGCCACCAGCTGGTGCGCGTGCTCCAGCTGCGCTGCTCGATGCCCGGAGCGGCCGCCGGCGAGCGCGCCGCGCTCGCCGAAGCCCTCGCTGCCGCCGGCCGCTTCGACGAGGCCGCGGTGGTGTTGGAGACGACCGCCGACGGCGTGCCGTCGAGCACCGCGGCCCGCTTGCGCTCATCGGCTCAGGGCCTGCGGGCCCGCCTCAACTGACGGGCACCCCTGCGTCGGGCGAGGCGGACGGCAGGGCCGGGCGGCGCAGGTGCGGCGTCTCGTTGGCGCTGACGAACTGGCGGCGACCGTCGCCGGCCAGCACGCGGCTGATGCTCGTGTACGCCGGCTCGAAGAACAGGGTCGTGGACAGGCCGAGGATGTGGGACAGGTAGGCATTGATCACGCCGCCGTGGCAGACCAACGCGACCCGCTGCGACGGGTACCGCTCCACGATCGCGTCGACGGCCGCCACGACGCCCGTCCGAAACTCCTGCCGCACACCCTCGGCCTCCGGTGACCTCCACTCGGCCAGCACGCGCTGCCAGCGCTCCTCGTCGGCCCGCAGCTCCTCGAGCGGCACGTAGAAGCGGGAGTCGGCGTCGAACTCCTGGAGGCCGCGCTCGAGGGTGACGGCCAGCTCGTAGGCGGCGGCCAGGGGCGCTGCGGTCTCTTGCGCGCGGCGCAGCGGGCTGCTGACCACGGCGTCGAGATCGTCGGGCGCCCACCAGTCGGCGAGCGCCTGGGCCTGCTCGATGCCGGTCGGGCTCAGCGAGGGGTCGGCCGGGCCGGACCCGCCGTCGATGCGGACCGGCAGCCCGTGGCGCACGAACACCAGCTCCATCCGGGCGAGCCTAGGGGTGGCCGGGAACGCCGCCGACCGGGCCCCGGTGCCGACCTCCATGCCTCGGGCCGCCGCCCCCGCTTCTAGGGTGACGCGCATGGAGGTGCTGTCGAGTCGGCTGCTGGTGCGCACGCAGGACTTCGAGCGCTCCCTGCACTTTTGGCGCGACCTGATCGGCCTGCGCGTGTATCGCGAGTACGGCGTCGACGGCGAGGTCACCGGCGTCGTGCTGTTCTGCGGCGGCGGGTTCCTCGAGCTGACCGCGGCGGCGCCGGGCGAGGCGCAGGGCCTGGCGGGTGGCGCGCTGTGGCTCCAGGTGCCCGACGTGGCTGCCGAGGTCGACCGCTTGCAGGCCCTGGGCGTGCCGGTCGACGATCCTCAGCGCATGCCGTGGGGCCTCGTCGAGGCGTGGGCCGTCGATCCCAACGGGTTGCGCATCGTCTTCGTCGAGGTCCCCGAGGGCCACCCGATCCGCACTCGGCTCGACTGACGGTGGCCACGACCTCGCCGGCGCCCCCCGCCGGACTGCACGTCGAGCGTCGCGACCCCGAACCGGGAGAGCCGGCGGCCAGCTCGCGGCCGGTGGTGCTGGTGCACGGCGCGATGGACCGTGCCGCGTCCTTCGGCCGCGTCGCTCGGCGGCTCCGCGACGTGGCGTTGGTCCGCTACGACCGCCGGGGCTACGCGCGCTCGGCCGAGCTCGTGCCCGGGTCGCTCGACGAGCAGGTGGAGGACCTCCTCGCCGTCGCCGCGGCGAACGACGGCGGGCAGGGGACCGTCGTGGTCGGCCACAGCCTCGGCGGCGTCATCGCGGTGGCAGCCGCCGCGCGCCGTCCCGACCTGATCCGATCGGTCGCCGCGTTCGAGGCGCCCATGCCGTGGGCCTCGTGGTGGCCGTCGGACTCGGCCGGCGGTGCTGCCATCGCGTCCGCCGGCGGCATGGCGACGCGGAGCACTGCGGCCGCGGACCGCGAACGCCCGCGTGCCGACGTGGCCGGCGACGCGGCAGAGCGGTTCATGCGCCGGATGATCGGCGCGAGCCGCTGGGAGCGCCTGCCGGCAGGGATCCGCGCGCAGCGGCGCGCGGAGGGCTCCGCGCTGTTGGCCGACCTGCGCTCGATCCGCGGCGCCACGCCGGCCTACGACGTGGCGGCGCTCGTGGTGCCGGTGCTGGCCGGCTACGGCGACGCCTCCAGCGAGCGCCATCGACGGGCGGCGACCGAGCTCGCGCGTGCCGCCGCCGACGGCGAGCTGTGGGTCATCGAAGGCGCCTCCCACGGCGCCCACCTGAGCCATCCGCAGGCGTTCGCCGACTTCGTGCGCCGCGCGCTCGAGCGGGCGGGGGCATGACCCGGGCGGCGCTCGGCGCGGGGATCGCCCCCGTCGGCGCCGCGCGGTCACGGCGGTAGCGTCGGAGCCCGATGGCACGACTGCGCGACCTGCTCCGACGCCGCCCGTCGCGCACCGCGTTCGTGTTGAGCGGCGGCGGCAACCTCGGCGCGCTCCAGGTCGGCATGCTGCGGGCGCTGTTCGAGCGGCGCATCAAGCCCGACGTCGTGCTCGGCTGCTCGGTCGGGGCGCTCAACGGCGCCGCGGTGGCCGCCGAGCCGTCGCTGGCCATGGTCGGGCGCCTGCAGGATCTCTGGCAGAACCTCGCGGAGGAAGACGTGATGCCCGCAGGCCTGCTGCCAACCACGGTCCAGCTGGCCCGCCGCGGCCTGTCGATGCACGACAACCGGAACCTGCGTCGGGTGCTCGAGGAGATCATGCCGGTGCGCTCGTTCGAGGAGCTGATCGTGCCGTTCCAGTGCGTGGCCACCGACCTGACCGAGGGGGCGGAGACCTGGTTCGCCCAGGGTCCCCTGATCGACCCGATCCTGGCCTCCGCGGCCCTGCCGGCCGTCTATCCGCCGGTCGAGATCGACGGCGTCAAGTACCTCGACGGCGCGATCGTCAACGACGTGCCGCTCAGCCGCGCCGTCGAGCTCGAGGCGGACACGATCTACGTCCTGCACGTCGGCTCGTGGGACCGGCCGCGCCCTGAGCCCAAGCGCCCGATCGACATGGCGATGTACGCCTACTGGTTGGCTCGTCGCTCGCGCTTCCGGCGCGACCTCGCGTCGGTCCCGACCGACATCGAGGTCATCGTGCTGCCGCCGAGCGCCACGCCGTCGATCCGCTACAACGACTTCGGCCACAGCGACGAGATGATCGCGGCGTCGTACCAGGCGTCCTGCGCGTTCCTCGACTCCCGCGAGGGCCCCGGCGGCGAGGACATCGCGGCCGCGGTGCCGCGCGTACGCCAAGAAGAGCGTCCCGAGGCTGCGTTGGAAGCGGGTGATGCGCCGCCACCCGGCGAGCGCCCGGCCCTGCGGCCCCCGTTCTGAGCGGGCCGCCGACCCGCGGCAAGCCTAGGGAAATGGGCCGTTTGATCTATTCAGGAGCGCTGGTCGTCGTCCGATGCATTGAAGGACAGGCAGCAGCGCCCCAAGACCGGGGCGGACACAACCAAGGAGTCCCCTCCCGATGATCACCAGCTATCACTTCCTCGCATCGTTCCTTCGGGCCCGCTTCGGTGACGACGAGCGTGGCGCCTCCCTCGTGGAGTACGCCCTTCTCGTCGCCCTCATCGCGGTCGTCTGCATCGCCGCCGTGACGCTTCTCGGCAAGAACGCCTCGACCAAGTTCTCGAAGGTCGGCAGCTCGATCGCCTGATCCTCGGATCAGCGTGGAGTTGGCGGAAGCCGGGCCGGCGGGCCCGGCTTCCGTCGCGTCCGGGCTGAGGTCGGCGAGGCGGGTCGCGCGCCTCGGTAGCCTCGCCCCATGTCCAACCCCGTGAACCTCACCGCTGGTCCGCCCGAGACGGTCCTCGACGCCGAGCCGGCGGAGGC
>JAODBM010000179.1 GCA_025463985.1 Acidimicrobiales bacterium | reverse complement strand
CGCCCGGCCCGCAACCCGGCGGCGCCCCCGCTGCCGGGTGGCCTGGTGCGGCGATGACCGCGGGTGCTTCGGTGCTCGAGGCCACGTGCGGCCTCCTCGTCGCGGCGATCGCGTGCGCCGTGCAGCGGGCGCTCGCGCTGGTCCGGCGGGCTGCCGTCCGTGGCCGGCTTGCACCGGCGCGTTCCCTGCGGATCGAGCCGCCGCGCTGGGTCGACGAGATGCTCACGCGGGTTGGCGGACCGGCGCTCGCGGGCGCCTGGAGGCCGGTCGCCATGGCGTCGGGGCTCGGGGTCGTCGGCGTGGCGTTGGTGGCCGGTCCCGCGGTCGCGATGGGTGTCGTGGCCGCGGGGCTGGTTGCGGGCGTGGTCTCGGCGACGCGCCAGAGGGGCCGCGCCGCGGCCCGGTTCGAGCAGCAGCTTCCCGTGCTGCTCGAGGAGGTGGGCCGGGCGTTGCGCGGCGGCGCGTCGCTGCTGGGCGCGCTCGCGGTCGCGGCCGAACGCACCCCGCCGCCGGTCGGGCCAGAGGTGGCGGGCGTGGTGCGCGAGGCGCGCCGCGGCGTCCGAGTCACGGAGGCGCTCGAACGCTGGGCAGGAGATCAACGTTCGCCGTCGCTGCGGCTCGTGGTCGCGGCGCTCGACCTCGGAGCGCGCACCGGTGCGAGCCACGCCCGTGCGGTCGACGGCGTGGCGGCCACGCTGCGCGATCGGCGCGCGATCGACACGGAGGTGCGCGCCCTGGCCACGCAGGCGCGGGCGTCGGCGGCCGTGCTGGTGGCCGCCCCGGTGGCCTTTGCAGTGGTGGCGTCGGCGACCGACGCCCGCACGGCGTCCTTCCTCTGCGGCACCGCCCCCGGGCTCGGCTGCCTCGCCGGCGGCCTCGCCCTCGACGCGGTCGGCGCCTGGTGGATGCACCGGCTGACGACGAGGGTGGTCTGACGTGCGGGCGGACGCGGCGGTCGTGACGCTGCTGCCCGTGGCGTGGGCGGGATCGCTCGTCGCGCTCAGCACACGGTGGCACGCGTCCGCGCCGCGGCCGCTGCCGGAGGCCCGCGACCGTGCCGCCTCAGCAGCACCGAGGCGCCGGCCGGGGCCGGCGTCGAGGCTCGGGCTCGCGCTCGCCCGCCTGTGCGGGCGCACGGTGGCACCGGTGTCGGCACCGTGGCTCGGCGTCGGCGCCGTGGTGGTCGCGGCCGCGCTCGTCGCCGATCCGATCCTCGCGCCGGTGGTCGCCGCGGCGGTCGCTCTCGGTGCTTCGCTCGCCCGGCGCGCCGAACAGCGCCGGGAGGTCGCCGCGGTGATCGTCACCCTGCCCGAGGTCGTCGACCTGTTCGCGCTCGCCGCGCAGGCCGGTCAACCCGTCTCCAGCTCGCTCGGCACCGTGGCGGCGCGGGCGTCCGGTCCGATCGCGCTGGCACTGCGCGACGCGGAGCGCCGCCGCGGCCTCGGGTTGCCGGTGGCCGAGGCGCTCGAGGTCGTGGCCGAGCGGGCAGGCGATCCGATCCGGCCGCTCGTCGCTGCGCTCACCGCCTCCGATCGCTACGGCACCCCGCTGGTGCCCGCGCTCGAGCGGTTGGCGGCCGAGGCCCGGCTCAGCCGCCGCCGACGAGCCGAGGAGGCGGCGCGCCGGCTCCCGGTCACCCTGCTGTTCCCGCTGGTGTGCTGCACGCTCCCGGCGTTCGCGCTGCTCACGGTCGTACCGCTCGTGGCCTCCGCCCTGCGCGCCCTGCGCTTCTGATCGAGGCACCTGGCCCCGATCTCGCCGCCCACTGCGGTTGACCCCCTCGGGGCTCGCTGCCCTGCAGCCGCACCTGCGTCCGACGGTTCCGCGCCGTCGTCTCTAGGAGGTTCTCATGCTGCCAGCCATCGTTCGTCTGCAGATCGTCCTCGCGCTCGGCCCAGCACCCGGGCGCCGCCCTCGCTCGATCCGGTCCGGCCGCGAGCAGGGCCAGGCCACCGCCGAATACGCGCTGGTCTTGCTCGGCGTCGCCGCCATCGCCCTCCTCCTTGCTGCGTGGGCCGCCCGCTCGGGCAAGATCGGCCAGCTGTTCGACGCCGTGGTCGACCGGCTGATCGGCAAGGCCCGATGAGGCGCGCGCCAACGAACCGACCGGCGGTGGTCGGGCCAGGCGACGAGCGCGGGCAGGCCACCGTGGAGGTGGCGCTCGCGCTGCCGGTGGTCGCCGTGCTGCTCCTGCTCGTGGTGCAGGTGGCGCTGGTGGTGCGCGACCAGGTCCTGGTCATCCACGCCGCCCACGAGGCCGCCCGCGCCGCGGCGATCGACGACCGACCGGCTGCACCGCAAGAGGCCGCCCGGCGCAGCGGTCCGCTCGACCCCGGGCGCCTGCGCGTCCACGCCGGCCCGCGCGGGCAGCCCGGCTCGCTCGTGATCGTGGACGTCTCGTACACCGCCCCGACCGATGTGCCGCTGGCTGGCCTTCTGGTCGGTGACGTCGAGCTCCACGCGCGCGCGGCGATGCGCGTCGAAGGCTGACAAGAAGGAAACCGCGCACCGGCGGCGAACCTCCCTCGTGATCCAGCGCTCTGGGCCCGCACCCCGAAAGGCACCTGTGATGAGGACCGCTCGCATCGCAACCTCACTCGCGCTCGCAACGACGCTTGCCCTCGTCGGCGCGTCGGGCGCGGTGGCGCGGCCGGCGAGTCGCGCCGCCAAGGCGGTCGCGGCCGACAGCTATGCCGGCGCGGCCGAGGGCAACGCGCTCGAGCTGAAGATCGCAGGCCAGGGCGTCTCGATCGGCACCACGCACGCCGAGACCTCCTCGGCGCCGGCGGCGGCGGCCAAGGGCTACGGCGCGCTCCTCGGCACCCAGAGCTTCGGGGCGAGCACGGCCTCGGCCACGGCCCCCGGCCAGTCCAGCGGGTCGGACACGCCAACGTGCAGCCCGCTGAAGCTCTCGCTGCCCATCCCGCTCGACCTCACGTCGGGTTGCTCCAGCTCCACCGCATCGATCGGCACCGCCGGCCCGTCGTCGCGGGCCACGGGCAACTCGGTCACGATCACGGGTGGCGCCAGCAAGGTGCTCGGCTCCACGCCGCTCGGGCCGCTCGTCGACAAGCTGCTGGGCGCCGTCCAGTCCGGCGTCGGCGGCTTGCCTCCGCTCCCCCTGCCGCTGCCCCTGCCCGTGCCGCCCAAGGACGTGCTGCCGCTCCTGGCCGGCCAGCTCAACACCGCGTTGCAGAAGGGCACGCTCGTGAAGATCGAGGGTGGGTCCACGGTCTCCGAGAGCAGCAGCGACGGCACGACCCTCATCGCCAAGAACCACGCGCTCGGCCTCAAGGTCGAGCTGGTCAACGGGGCGCCGCTGCTCGCCGGCCCGCTGCTCACGATCGAGGTCGGCGCGGCGGACGCCGCGGCGCAGGTCACCCTGGCTGACCGCGTCAGCACGGGCAGCTTTGCCACGGCACCGGTGAAGGTGAAGGTCGCGCCGCTCGTGGCCGCCGCCCTGAAGCTGCCCAGCTCCGAGTTCTCGGTGCCGCCCGGCCAGACGGCCGAGATCCCGCTGCCCCCGCCGCTGGCGTCCACGATCATCCTGTCGAGCGGCAAGGTCACCAAGACCGACAACGGCGTCTCGGTGTTGGCCGCCTCGGTCGAGCTGCAGCTGCTCAAGGGGCTGCCCGGTGGTGGCATCGTGGCCGGGCTGGCCAACGGCTCGGCCTCGGTCGCCAGCCAGGCCCCGCCGCCTCCCACGACCGTGCCGACGACCGTCGCCGCGGTGAGCACGCCCCCGCCGGCGCCGCAGACCCTGCCTCGCACCGGCGTCGACGAGGGTCGACTCACCTCGATCGGCCTCAGCCTCCTGGCTGCCGCGATGGCCGCCGGGTTCCTGGTCATCCGCGCCAGCCGCCGTTCGAGCGC
>JAODBM010000178.1 GCA_025463985.1 Acidimicrobiales bacterium | reverse complement strand
CGCCCGCCAGGCCGCCGTGGCCTGGCTCGTCGCATGAGCGACCCGCCGGTGCTCGCCGGACGCGTCGAGCGCATCCGCGAGCGCATCACCGCGGCCGGTGGCGATCCCGCCAGCGTGCAGCTCATCGCCGTGACCAAGGGCTTCACGGCCGCGGCCCCGGCCGCCGCGCTCGCGGTGGGCCTGGTCGACTTCGGCGAGAACTACGCCCAAGAGCTCGAGGCCAAGTCCCAGGCGCTCGCCGGCGCGCAGCCGCCGCCGCGCTGGCACGCGATCGGCCGGCTCCAGCGCAACAAGGTGCGTTCGCTGGCCGGCGTGGTCCACCTGTGGCAGAGCGTCGACCGGTTGCCGCTCGGCCTCGAGATCGCGCGGCGGGCGCCGGGCGCGGCGGTGCTCGTGCAGGTGAACGTGAGCGACGAGCCGCAGAAGGGCGGCTGCGTCCCCGCCGACGCGCCCGACCTCGTGCGCTCGCTGCGTGACGCTGGCCTCGACGTGCGTGGGCTGATGGCCGTCGGCGCCAGCGGGCCGCCCGAGGTGGCGCGTCCGGGCTTCCGAGTGCTGCGCCGCCTGGCCGACGATCTCGACCTGACCGTGAGGTCGATGGGTATGAGCGCTGACCTCGAGGTTGCGGTCGAGGAAGGGTCGACGATGGTGCGGGTCGGTACCGCTCTGTTCGGTGTACGAGCGGCCCGAACGAGCGTGCGAGACTACGCTGAACGGGTGCAGGAGGACTGACCATGTGGCGCAAGGCGATGCTCTACCTCGGGCTCGGGCCCGACGAGGAGTACGACGACTACGACCCCGGGCACCCCGGGCACGACGATGGCCAGAACGCGCGCGGAGCCGGCCGTGACCGGGTCGGCGCGCCCCGAAACGGAGGTCCAGCTCCTGCGCCCTCGACCTATCCCGACGAACCGTCCGCCATCGGCGCGGTGCGTCCCATGAACGCTCGGGGCGAGGGCCAGCGCACCGACAACCTGGCTCCGGCGGGCCTCGGGCAGACGATCACGCCGAGCACCGTGCGGGCCCGCCCGCAGGTGGTCAGGCCCATCGTCGCCACGCCCAGCGCCAAGCCGCACCTCGTCGTGCCCACGTCGTTCAACCAGGCGCAAGAGGTGGCCGACGGCTTCAAGGGCAGCCAACCGGTGATCATGAACCTGCAGGGCGCCGACCGCGATCTGTCTCGGCGCCTCATCGACTTCGCGAGCGGCCTCTGCTACGGCCTCGGCGGCCAGATGGAGCGCATCGCCAACCAGGTGTACCTGCTCACCCCCACGAACGTGGAGGTCTCGGCGGAGGAGCGACGGCGCCTGCACGAGCGCGGCTACGACGGCTAGACGCCTGAGGTGATCTTCGCCGTCGTCCCCGTCCTCTGCTGGGCGGTCAACCTCTACACGATCGTGATCATCGGCGCCGTCCTCATGAGCTGGTTCCCAGTCGATCCGAGCGGCGCCGGCGGGTCGGTCTTCCGGGTGCTGATGCGGCTCACGGACCCAGTGCTGCTGCCGTTGCGCCGGGTCATCCCGCCGATCGGCGGGGCCATCGACGTGTCGCCGATGATCGTCCTGCTCGTGCTCCAGGTCATCCTTCGGCCTCTGGTCTGCACCTGAATCCGACCACCTCAACGGTGGTCGGGTGGTCAAAGCGGGCGGAAGTGACAGGGCTAGGCTCGGTCGCATGGATCAGACCCTGAAGCGGCTCATCGAAGAAGCGGCATTTCGAGAGACGCGCAAGGGCTACGACCGCGGAGAGGTCGACGACTTCCTCGATCGCGCCGCCTCTATGGCCGGCAAGGTCGAGGGGCAGCTGGCCCAGGCCATCGAGCGGGGCCGGGCGGCCGAGACCCAGCTGAAGCGGCTCGAGGCCGAGCGCGAGGTGCTGGCCGCGGGCCGGCCTGAAACGCCGGCCGAGGCGCCGGCGCCGGCGCCCGCCGCGCCGTCCGAGGACGTCACCGAGGAGGTGGCGCGCACCCTCGTGCTGGCCCAGCGCACCGCCGATGCGGCCATCGCCGAGGCCCGCCAGGACGCCGAGCGGATCCTGTCCGAGGCCCAGGCCCACGCCGAAGCCGCCCTCGCCGCCGCCGATGCCGACGCCGCCGGCCTCCGTGAGCAGGCGTCGTCCGAGGCCGAGCAGCATCGCCACGAGGCGCGGGACGCGGTGGCCGCCGAGGTCCGCGCCCTCAGCGAGGCCCGCGAAGCGCTGCGTGAGGACATGGGGCTGATCGAGCAGCACGTCGAGGCCCGCCAGGCACAGCTGCACAGCGTGCTCGAGGAGATGCACCGGCTGCTGGACGGCATCTCGTCCGGCCGGGTCGAGATCCCGCCGCTGCCCGGCGCGGTCGACGACGCGTACGACGACGCCGCCTACGACGACGAGGCCGCCTACGACGACGGCGACGGCGAGGCCTACGAGGACGAGGTGGGCGAGCACGCCGAGCACGAGTCCGGCGACCAGGCCCACGCCGAGGCCGTCGACGTCCCCCACGACGAGCACGGGTCGGCCGGCGGCAACGGTGCCGGGGGTGCGATCTCCTACGAAGGCTGGCACGACGTCGCCTCGATCGATGAGCCGGCCGCCAGGCCCGCCGAGCCGGCCGAGGCGCCCCGGGTGGTCATCACCGACATCGACCACGAGGTCCCCGGCGGTGAGCACGACGTCGATCCGGGCCCGCCCACCCAGCAGATCAGCGCCGCAGAGCTCGACCTCGGGGGCCCGCCGAGCCGCACCGCGAGCGACGAGGACGAGTTCCTCGCCGAGCTGCGCAAGGCCATCCACGACGACGAACCGCTCGGCCCCGCCGGCGCTCGGGACGCGCACGCCTCCGACCCGCGCGATCACCTCTTCGACCACGACGACCGCCGGGGCAAGGGCCGCTTCGGCCGGCGCCGCTGACCTGAGCGCGCCGCAGCGCTGAGCCCCGCCCGAGCAGGGGGCGAGGACGCCGGCGGCGAACTGGTTCGGGAGCCAACCTCCCGGTCCGAAGGGATGAGAACGTCGTGGTCGTCCTGCTCAGCGCCGGCTTCGTGCTGGTCGCGGCCGTGCTCCTGGTCCTGCAGTTCCTCCAGGGCGGCAACTTCGGGCTCGTCTATACGGCGATCGGCCTGGCCGCGGTCTCGATGGTGCTGCTGCAGCTGGCGAGGTGGATGGGCAGCCGCCCCGAGGGTGCCGCCCGCTCGGCACCCGAGCCCCTGACCGAGATCGTGGCGGCCATGGGCCCGGACGCGGTGGCCCGCGTCGAAGCCGGCGGCCACGGCGCCAAGGGCGACGGCGACGGCGACCTGCTCTGGGCCCCCGCGCCGCCCACGCCGACCGAGATCTCCGCCGGCACCCCCGTCTACGACGACGATCCAGCGCCCGAACCCACCGACCAGCGCCCCGACGACCTCGGGCCGGCCGAGGCGGGGGTGGATGAGGCCGAGGCAGGGGAGCGCAGGGGCGTGGGTCCGGGCCGGTAGGGTTCGGGCTCCCGCTACCCAGGAGCCTGCGTGTCCGAAGAGGTCTTCAGCGTCGATGACGACGAGCGCCTCACGCTGCGCGTCCACGCGCAGGCCGGGGCCGGTCGCTCGGAGGTCGTGGGCCGCTACGGCGATGCCCTGAAGGTCCGGGTGGCGGCGCCGCCGGAGCGGGGGCGCGCCAACGAGGCCATCGCCGCGCTGCTGGCGGTCGCGTTCGGCGTGGCGCCCACGAAGGTCGAGCTGGTGCAGGGAGCGTCCTCGCGCCAGAAGGCGTTCCGGATCGCGGACGTCGACGCCGCCACCGCCCGGGCCGTGGTCGACCGCCTGCTGAGCAGCCCCCCGGGCCGCCATCCGGCCGGCCGACGAGGCTGAACCG
Organism: Acidimicrobiales bacterium; assembly: GCA_025463985.1. Classification (GTDB taxonomy): domain Bacteria; phylum Actinomycetota; class Acidimicrobiia; order Acidimicrobiales; family Iamiaceae; genus JAODBM01. The sequence continues at coordinate 18,118 of JAODBM010000178.1, read as the reverse complement.
CCCTTGACGCCCCTCCGGCTCAGCCGTACAGTCCGGCACCCTTCGTGGCCGGAAAGGAAGCGGCATGGCGACCTCCATCTCCGCGGCAGCGAGCACGGCGCCGTCGAAGCGTGCTGGGGCCGTGCAACCACCGGCTCGGCCGCCGTCTCGCACGCTGGCCGCGGCGGCCAATTCCCCGTCCAAACGGGCCTCGGTCGCCACCAAGAAGGCACCGGCGGCGAAGAAGGCGGCGGCCGCCAAGGGCGCGACCGGGCCGAAGAAGTCCGCGCCGGCCAAGCAGGCACCGGCCCCGAAGAAGGCGCCCGCGGCCAAGAAGGCGTCCGCCGCAACGAAGTCCACGTCGGCGGCGCGGAAGCCGGCGGCCAAGAAGGCCGCGCCTGCGAAGAGGGCGGCCGTCAACAACGGTGCCGGGGCCGCGAAGAGCGCCCGCCGCGGCAAGGCCGCGTTCTCCGACAAGTTCCTCGAGCAGCAGCGGTTGGCGCTGCTGGACGAGCGGGCCACCTACACCCGCCAAGCCGAGAGCCTGCAGGCCGAGGCGGACTCGCTGATCGCCGACTTCGAGCCGGGCGACGTGCAGTTCGACGAGGAGTCGGGCGAGGGCGACACGCTCAACATCGAGCGAGAGCGCGATCTCGCGCTGTCGGCCCAGGCCCGCGCCGCGGTCGAGCAGATCGACCACGCGCTGGGCAAGTTCGACCTCGGCACCTATGGCATCTGCGAGGTGTCCGGTGACCCCATCCCCCGAGAGCGCCTCGAGGCCATCCCCTGGGCGCGCGAGCGCGTCCAGTACAAGACCGGGGGCATCGGCCGGCGCTGAGGTCCCTGCCGTGGACGCGCCGCCCCCCTCGTCGACCGACCCGACCCCACCGACTGCCCCCGCTGGCCGGACCGAGCGGCGGCCGCGTCGCTTCGGCATCGTGCTCGGGGTGGCCGTGGTCATCGTCGCCGTCGACCAGGTCTCGAAGCAGTGGGCCCTGAACCGGCTCTCGGCTGGGCGGATGGTCGACGTGATCGGCTCGCTGCGGTTCAACCTCGCGTTCAACACCGGCACGGCGTTCAGCTTCGGCAGCGGCAAGGGCATGGGGCCGTGGATCTCGGTCCTGGCCATCGTCGTGGTGGCCGCGCTCGCCGTATCGGGCTCCTCGTCCCGTTTCGCGGTGGGCGCTGTTGCCACCGGGCTGATCGCCGGCGGCGCGGTGGGCAACCTCGCCGACCGGGCCTTCCGCGGCGATCAGGGCTTCCTGCACGGTGCCGTCGTCGACTTCGTCGACCTGCAGTGGTGGCCGGTGTTCAACGCCGCCGACAGCGCGATCGTGGTCGGCGCCATCCTGCTGGTGCTCGCCAGCCTCCGGCACCCGGCGGCCTGACGTGGCCGTCGTCCGCGAGGAGGTGCCGGCCGCGATGGCCGGCGAACGCCTCGACCGCATCGTGGCCATGCTCACCGAGCTGAGCCGTTCCGACGCCGCCGCGCTCGTGGCCGACGGCGCCGCGCTCGTCGACGGCGAGGTGGTCCGCAAGGGCGCCGAACGCATCGCCGAGGGCGCGCTCGTCGAGATCGACGCGCCCGACACCGCCGAGGCCACCGGCCCCGCTCCCGATCCCACGGTGGAGGTGGCGGTCGTCTACGAGGACGCCGACGTCGTCGTGATCGACAAGCCGCCCGGCCTGGTCGTGCATCCCGGCGCCGGCCAGACCGACGGCACACTCGTGGCCGGACTCCTGGCCCGCTACCCCGAGATCGCCTCGGTCGGACCGCTCGCCCGACCCGGCATCGTCCACCGGCTCGACAAGGGCACGTCGGGGCTGCTGATGGTCGCCCGCTCGCTGCTCGCCTACGACTCGCTGGTCGCGCAGCTCACGGCCCGGTCGGTCGAACGCCGCTACCTCACGCTCGTCTGGGGCCACCTCGACACCACCCAGGGGCTGATCGACGCGCCGATCGGCCGCTCGGCCCGCCAGCCCACGCGCATGGGCGTGTCCACCCGGGGGCGCGAGGCCCGCACCCGCTACCAGGTGCTGGAGGCGTTCACGGCGCCGACGCCGGTGTCGCTGCTGGCCTGCCGGCTGGAGACCGGGCGCACCCACCAGATCCGCGTCCACCTGGCGGCGATCGGGCACCCGGTTGTCGGCGACGAGCGCTACCGCGGCGTCAAGCCCGCCCTCGACTCGCCGCGCCCGTTCCTGCACGCCGAGCTGCTCGCCTTCGACCACCCCGCAACCGGCGAGCACCTCGCCTTCGAGTCGCCCCTCCCGGCGGACCTCGCCGCGGTCCTCGAACGCCTCCGCGCCCAGAACCGCTGAGATCTCCGCCGGGCGCGGTGAGCGGGGGGGCTCCGACCGGCGCGCTCGGTCGCGGCGGTTCGGGCGGCAGCGCCCAGAGCGGGCCCGGGCTCAGACCCGGGGGCTCGGGTCGGGCCAGGGGGCTTCGCCGCGGGCGATGGCGGCGATGTCGGCGAGGGTGCGGCCCTCGAGCATGTGGCGCATCTGCTCGCCGACGTTCGCCCAGACCGCGAGGAGCACGCACTGGCCTTCGTGGTCGCAGGCGCCGTTCTGGTGCGGTTCGCCGAAGTCGCCGACCACGATCGGACCGTCCACCGCGTTGACGATCTGGGCGAGGGTGATGTCGGCGGGGTCGTGGGCCAGCACGTAGCCGCCGCCCACGCCGCGCTTCGAGCGCACGAGCCCGGCGCCCTTCAGCGCGAGCAGGATCTGCTCGAGGTACGGCTGGGGGAGGGCGGTGCGCTCGGCGATGTCGCGCACCGACGTCGGTGCTCCGCCGTCGGCGTGCAGCGCCAGCGACAGCAGGGCTCGGCTGGCGTAGTCGCCGCGGGTCGACACCTTCATCGCTCGACATGGTACGGGTCGCGGTGCGAGGTCCCGGATCTGGCCTCCTGCGGCGCGCGGTCGGCCGGGTGGCAGCCGATAGGTTGACGTCCGCCTTACGGAGAAAGGACCGACGTGGGCAAGCCCGTCCTCCCCGACTACGCCAGCGGCTGCATCTCCAACGTCGTGCCCGCGCTGCTCGAGCCGGGTGACAGCACGCCGCCCTGGTTGCCGGCGCTCGCCGCGGAGGCCGACCAGGTCGTGCTGCTCGTGCTCGACGGGTTGGGCTGGGAGCAGCTCACCGAGCGCAGCCCCTTGGCGCCGACGCTGTCGAGCATGGTCGGGGGACCGATCACGAGCGTCGCCCCGTCCACCACCGCCACCGCGCTCACGTCGATCGCCACCGGCCTCACGCCGGGCGAGCATGGGGTCGTCGGCTACCGGGTGGCCGTCGACGACGAGGTCTTGAACGTGCTGCGCTGGACCACCGCCGCGGGCGACGCCCGGCGGCGGATCAGCCCCGAGGGGTTCCAGTCGCAGACGGCGTTCTGCGGCCAGCGCCCGCCGATCGTCACCAAGGCCGAGTTCCTCAGCTCGGGCTTCAGCGGCGCGCACCTCTCCGACGTGCGCTTCAACGGGTACCGCGTCACCAGCACGCTGGTCACCGAGCTGCGGCGCCTGCTCCGGGCCGGCGAGCCGTTCGTCTACGCCTACTACGACGGGATCGACAAGGTCGCCCACGAGTACGGCCTCGCCGAGCACTACGAGGCCGAGCTGGTGGCCGTCGACCGGCTCGTCGCCGACGTGCTCGGCGTGCTGCCGCCGGGCGCGGCCCTGCTGGTCACCGCCGATCACGGCCAGGTCCACGTCGGCGACCGGCTCGTGCACCTCGACCCCGAGGTCACCGCGCACGTGTCGCACCAGTCGGGTGAGGGTCGCTTCCGGTGGCTGCACGCGCGCCCCGGTCGCAGCGCGGCGCTGCTCGCCGCCGCCGTCGCCCACCACGCGGACACCGCGTGGGTGCGCAGCCGCGACGAGACCATCGACGAGGGCTGGTGGGGCCACCGCGTCTCGGACGTGGCCCGCCAGCGGCTGGGCGACGTCGCGCTGGTGGCGCGCGAGCCCGTGTCCTACATCGATGCCGGCGACACCGGCCCGTTCCAGCTGATCGGACGCCACGGTTCGCTCACGTCGGCTGAGATGTACGTCCCCCTGCTCTGCGGCTCCAACGGAGGAACCCCCTGATGTCCGATTCCCAACCTGGCGACGCCACCCCCGAGGTGGCGCACGGCGAGCTGGTCACGGCCGACGATGCGGCGGCCACGGTCGAGGAGGAGGGTCGGCGTGAGGCCGTCGAAGAGCCGGCCAAGGTCATGCGGATCGGGTCGATGATCAAGCAGCTGCTGGACGAGGTCCGCAACGCGCCGCTCGACGCGCCGGCCCGCAACCGGCTGCGCGAGATCTACGACACCTCGATCACCGAGCTGGGCTCGGCCCTCTCGCCCGACCTGCGGGCCGAGCTCGAGCGGGTGGTCATCCCGTTCGGCAACGGCAACGGCGACGACGACCAAGGGCCGAGCGAGGCCGAGCTGCGCGTGGCTCAGGCCCAGCTGGTCGGCTGGCTGGAGGGCCTGTTCCACGGCATCCAGGCCACCCTGTTCGCGCAGCAGATGGCGGCGCGCAGCCAGCTGGAGGACATGCGCCGCCAGCTGCCCCCGGGGGCGATGGGCCCCCAGGTCCAGGCACCCGGTGAAGAGCGGCCCGGCACCTACCTCTGATCGGCGAGGTCGACCGCGCCGACCGGCGCGGCGTGCAGGATGGCCCACGTGCGCTCGGCGTGGGCCGTGGTGCCGTTGCGGGCGTCGAACCCGGCCGCGAGCTGGCGGGCCTCATGCGCGAGCGCGGTGGCCAGGGTCTGCACGTTGGTCTCGCGCCGCCCCGGCAGCGCCAGGGGAGCGCGGCCCTCACCGAGCGCGACGAGGCGCCGCAGCAGCAGCGCCACCGGCCCGAGCAGCGTGAGCGCCTCGAGCGGGGTGCCGGGGTCGGCGATGAGCGCGCCGAACGTGCGGACCAGGTCGAGCCCGCGGGCCTCGTTGCCGGTGCGGGCGCACAGCTCGATGTGGCGGGCGACCGCGACCGGGTGGGTCGGTCCGGTGGCGTCGCAGCAGAGCTGGACGCCGCGGAGGTGGTGGCGGCCCGCGTCCTCGGAGCGGCCGGTGCGCACCAGCGGCAGCAGCGACGTGGCCAGCCCGAGCTCGGGCTCGTGCTCGCAGGAGGTGGCCCCGGTGGTCACGGGGGCGAGCTCGGCGAGCGCCTGCTCGTCGTCGCCGAGCCCGAGCTGCCACGTGGCGCGCCGGGTGGGCTCGCACGCCAGGCAGCCGCTCATCTCGTCGCGGGTGGTAGCCAGCCAGCCGTCGAAGGCGTCGGCGGCCAGCGCCGGGTCGCCGATGTGGTCGGCGACGATGAACCGCTGCAAGCGCACCGCGTCCGGTCCGTAGCCGGCGAGCGCGTGGCGCCGGCCCAGCTCGGCGAGCGCGGCCATGATCTGGCCGAGCGGCACCGAGGGATGGGCCAGCGCGCCCGACACCATCCACGAGAGCTGGGTGTGCAGGATCGTGCGGTCGTGGTCGTCGAAGTCGCCGGGGGAGCGGTCGAAGTGCCGCAGCGCGCGGGCGAACGCGATGTGCGCGCGGGCGGGATCGCGGTTTCCCAGGTAGGCCTCGACCAGCTCCAGAAGCGCCCAGGCGACCAGCCGGCCCTCGCCGGCGGCGTCCGCGGCCAGCAGCGCCCGCTCGGCGGCCTTGGTGCGCGACGCGCCGAACGGCGCAGCCGCGTTGGCGAACAGCGCGCCGGCGATGGCGTCAGATCCACCCACGGGCAACACGCAGCTCCTCGGATCGGCGCGGTCGCCAACGGTGGGACCGCTCGACCCCGAGGACGAGCGGTGGAGCGCGCGGCTTACGCCCTCGTCGTGGCGGGGCCGCAGCCCGGACGCTCCCCGCGGGCAGGTGGTACCGTCGGAAATCACAGCCGTGTGATTCATCCACAGACAGTGGACAAGTCCTGTGGATGGCTTGTGGACCGACACCGCTGACGCCGAGATCGGAGGGCCTCGTGGGCGATTCCTTCACCCACCTGCACGTGCACACCGAGTACTCGATGCTCGACGGCGCCGCCCGGGTCGACGACGTGGTGGCGGCGGCCGCGGCCGACGGCCAGCCGGCCATCGGCATCACCGATCACGGCAACATGTACGGCATCCTGCCGTTCTACAAGGCGTGCGAGGCGCACGGCGTCAAGCCGATCCTCGGCACCGAGGCGTACATGGCCCACGACAGCCGCCGGGAGCGGCCGTCGCGGCGGGGCCGGGTCGACGACACCGGCGGCGATGCCGAAGGCGGCCGCAAGCTCTACTACCACCTCACGCTCTTGGCCGAGAGCGAGGTCGGCTACAAGAACCTCATCCAGCTCTCCAGCCGCGCCTATCTGGAGGGCTACTACTACAAGCCCCGGCTCGATTGGGAGCTGCTCGAGCAGCACAGCGAGGGCGTGATCGCCACCACGGGCTGCCTCGGCGGGCACGTGCTGCAGTCGCTGCTCAACGGCGACGAGGAGGGGGCGCTGAAGAAGGCGGCCCGCCTGCAGGACATCTTCGGCAAGGACAACCTCTTCGTCGAGATCCAAGACCACGGCATCGCCGATCAGCACCGCACGAACCCGCAGCTGTTCGAGATCGCCAAGCGCATCGGTGCGCCGCTCTTGGCCACCAACGACAGCCACTACACCCACCGCGAGGATGCGGTCGCGCACGACGCCCTGCTCTGCGTGCAGACCGGCTCGTTGATGAGCGATCCCGATCGCTTCAAGTTCTCGGGCAACGACCACTATTTGAAGTCGTCGGGGGAGATGCGCCGGCTGTTCTCCGAGGTCCAGGTCGCGTGCGACAACTCGCTGTGGATCGCCGAGCGCTGCGACGTGAAGATCGAGTTCGGCAAGCCGCTGCTGCCGGACTTCCCGCTGCCGGAGGGGTTCGATGACGCCGCTGACTACCTGCGGCACCTCACGTTCGAGGGCGCGAAGCAGCGCTGGGGCGATCAGCTGCCGGACGCGGTGGTCGAGCGCCTCGCCTACGAGCTCAAGGTCATCGGCGACATGGGCTTCAGCTCGTACTTCCTGATCACTTGGGACCTCATCAAGCACGCCCGCGATGGCAACATCCGCGTCGGTCCGGGGCGCGGTTCGGCCGCCGGCTGCGCCGTGGCCTATTGCCTGCGCATCACCGACCTCGATCCGATCAAGTACGAGCTGCTGTTCGAGCGCTTCCTCAACCCCAGCCGCATCTCCATGCCGGACATCGACATGGACTTCGACTCCCGCTATCGGGACGAGATGATCCGCTACGCGGCCGAGCGCTACGGCCGCGATCACGTGGCCCAGATCGACACGTTCTCCACCATCAAGGCCCGAGCCGCGGTGCGCGATGCGGCGCGGGTGCTGGGCTACCCCTACGGCATGGGCGACGTGATCGCCAAGGCGATGCCGCCGCTGATCATGGGCCGCGACACCCCGCTCTACGCGTGCCTCGAGCCGCACGAGAGCTACCCCGACGGCTACAAGATGGCCGCGGATCTGCGGCAGATGTACGCGGACGACGAGGACAAGCGCAAGGTCATCGACGTGGCCAAGGGCCTCGAGGGCCTGCGTCGCCAAGACGGCATCCACGCCGCCGCGGTGGTGATCACCAAGGACCCGCTCACCGACTACCTGCCGATCCAGCGCAAGCCCGAGTCGGGCCAGTCGCCGGAAGACGCCCCCGTCGTCACGCAGTACGAGATGGGCGGCGTCGAAGAGCTCGGCCTGCTGAAGATGGACTTCCTGGGCCTGCGCAACCTCGACGTGATCTCCGACGCGCTCGTGATCATCCGCGACGTGCGGGGCGTCGACCTCGACATCGACAACGTCCCCCTCGACGACCAGAAGACGCTCGAGCTGCTCTGCCGCGGCGACTCGATCGGCGTGTTCCAGCTCGAGGGCGGCCCCATGCGGGCCCTCATGCGGTCGTTGGCGCCCAGCTCGTTCGAGGACGTCGCCGCGCTGGTGGCCCTCTACCGGCCTGGGCCGATGGAAGCCAAGATGCACACCGACTATGCGGACATGAAGAACGGCCGCAAGCCGGTCACCTACTTCCACCCCGACGCGGAAGAGCTGCTGTCCGACACCTATGGGCTGATGATCTACCAAGAGTCGGTCATGCTCGTGAGCCAGAAGTTCGCCGGCTATTCGCTGGCCGAGGCCGACAACCTGCGCAAGGTAATGGGCAAGAAGAAGCCCGCGCTCATGGCCAAGGAACAGGCCAAGTTCGTCCAGGGATGCGAAGCCACCGGCTACGGCGCCACCCTCGGCGACACGCTGTTCGACATCATCCAGGGCTTCGCCAACTACGCGTTCAACAAGAGCCACAGCTTCGGCTATGGCCTCGTCGCCTACCAGACCGCCTACCTCAAGGCCCACTTCCCGGTCGAGTACTTCGCCGCCCTGCTCACCAGCGTCAAGACGAGCCTCGAGAAGGCCGCCGTCTACCTCAACGAGTGCCGCACGATGGGCATCCGGGTGCTGGTCCCAGATGTGAATCGCTCGGCCTCGGACTTCGTGGCCGCCACCCTCGACGACGGCACCGAGGCCATCCCGTTCGGCATGTCCGCGGTGCGCAACGTCGGCACCGCGCTGGTCGGTCACGTGGTGGCCGAGCGCGAGGCCCACGGTCCCTATGCCGACTTCTACGACTTCTGCGAGCGCGTCGACATGTCGGTGCTCAACAAGCGCACGCTCGAGTCGCTGATCAAGGCCGGGGGCTTCGACTCGCTGGGCCATCCCCGCCGCGGGCTGCTGGCCGTGTTCGAGCAGATCATCGACCAGACCATCGCCCGGCGCCGCGAGCGCGACATGGGCGTGATGACGCTGTTCGGCGACCTCGACGACGGCACGGCGTCGGCGTTCGACGAGCGGGTCAGGATTCCCGAGCTGCACTTCGCCAAGAAGGAGCAGCTGGCGTTCGAGAAGGAGATGCTCGGCCTCTACGTCAGCGACCACCCGCTGATGGGCGCCGAGGCCGCGCTGCGCCGCAAGACCGACGGCACGATCGACGAGCTGGTCGAGGTGGAAGAAGGCTCGATGCGCGCCATCGGCGGCGTGGTCAATGGCCTCCAGCGAAAGTGGACCAAGAAGGGCGACCTCATGGCCGTCTTCACGCTCGAAGACCTGCAGACCTCGATCGAGGTCATGGTGTTCCCGAAGACCATGGCGGACGTCGGCCACAAGCTGGTCGACGACGCTGTGCTGATCGTGAAGGGCCGGGTCGACAAGCGCGAAGACCAGCCCAAGTTCATCGCCATGGACGTCGAGGTGTTCGACGGCATCGTCGACGGCGGCGCCCCGCTGCGGATCAAGGTCTCGCCCCAGCGGCTCGACGAGCGCTGCATCGGCGAGTTGAAGTCGCTGCTGCAGCGGTTCCCGGGCGAGTCGCAGGTGTTCCTGCACCTCGGCGAGCGCAAGGTGCTGCGCCTGCCCGACGAGTTCTGCGTCGACACGAACACCGGCGTGATCGGCGAGCTGCGGGTGCTGTTCGGCCCCGCGGCCATCCTGTAGGGGCTTGGCGCGGCGCGGCGTCATCGGCGTGCTGCCACACCGTCGGGGCCGCCCGATCAGCCGTGTCGGGCGGCGAGGAGCCTCTGCTAGGTTGGCGGACCGCTTGGGCGATTAGCTCAGTTGGTTAGAGCACCTGCATGACGCGCAGGGGGTCAGGGGTTCGAATCCCTTATCGCCCACTTGGTTGTACCTTCAACAACGTAGGTTGAGAACCTCGCAGAGGGACTCGGCGGTTCGCCATGCCACGAGCAGCCCTCACCATATATCCGACGGGGCCCTAGGGATATACTCGAGGTATGACCAAGCATCTGGTGGACATCGACGATGTCGTCCTCGGCGCGGCCCGTGCTGAGTTGGGTACCGCAACGCTGAAGGACACCGTGAACCAGGCTCTCGAACGGGTCGCATCTGGCAGCGGCGAGCGGTTGGACAAGGCTCTCGACACGTTGGCCAAGGCGGACTTCGAGCGCCGAGAGGACGCATGGCGCTGACGCACTTGGCCGACACCAGCGTCCTGACGAGACTCCGCGTGCCGACCGTTCGGGCCGTGATCGAACCTCTGGCCAAGGCGGGGTCGTTGGGTCGCGCTGGGGTGGCCGACCTCGAGGTGGGGTTCTCGGCTCGAACGGCCCGAGAATGGGACTTGTTGCAGGGTGCGCTCGGTGCCTTCGGTCTGGTTGAGACGGAAGCGGGCCATTTCGTTCGCGCTCGACAGGTTCAGCGGTTGCTTGCGGCCAAGAGTCAACGCGGCCGAAAGATCCCCGATCTGCTGATCGCTGCCGCCGCTGAGGCGATGGGGCTGGTGCTGTTGCACTACGACCGAGACTTCGACCTCATTGCCCGGGTCACAAACCAGCGGTGCGAATGGGTGGTTCCGAGCGGGTCGATCGACTGAGCCTTGCTCCCAAGCGGCCGCGAGCTCGGTGCGGCAGAGTGGGCCATATGGAACCGGCCGAACTGCACCAACGTGTCGAGCTGGCGTTCAACGCTGGTGACGTGGACGCCTTGCTCCTGGGCCTTCGAGATGACCGGTGAGACGGTGGCTTCATCGGTCACGGCCGAGGTGGCTCGACGGCAGCCGGACGGTACGTGGCGATACCTCATCGACAACCCGTACGGCGCTCCGAACCAGGACAGCTAGCCGTCCGACAGATGCAGACGGAAACCGACCCACGACCAGACGGTCCCGGCCCACCCGAGGGCTAACATATGAACATGCGTGCAGATGTGGGGGACGTCGTTGGGCTGGATGCGTGTGAACTGCGGATGGTCGATGGGCCTCGCGTGCGGCGCGTGCAAGAGACGCTTCCCGCCCCGGAGTTGATCGAGGAGCTGGCCAACGGGGTGTTCGGGTTGCTCGCGGACCGGAACCGGCTGCGGCTGTTGATGAGCCTGCTCGAGGGTGGCGAGCTGTGCGTGTGCGACCTGGCCGCCAGCACCGGCATGAGCGAGTCGGCCACGTCGCACGCGCTGCGGCTGCTGCGTGCTCATCGCGTGGTGAAGGTCCGCCGCGATGGCCGCATGGCGTACTACTCGCTGAAGGATGGCCACGTCCGGCTGCTGCTGGACGTCGCCCTCGAGCACCTTCGGCACGGCGACGAGTGACCGCTCCCACGACCCCGTCGGGGCCGCGCCCGGAGCGATCGCGGGCGACGAGGCTGAAGCTCGCCCTCGTCTTGAACGTGGTCATCGTCGTCGCCCAGCTCGTGGCCGGTGTGATTGCGCACTCGCTCGGACTTCTCGCCGACGCCGGGCACAACCTCACCGACATGTTCGCCCTCGCGGCGTCGCTGCTGGCCGTCACCTGGGCGCTGCGGGCGCCCACGGCGCGCCGGTCGTTCGGCTATCACCGCGGCACGATCCTGGCGGCGCTCGCGAACTCGGCGAGCATCCTCGCGATCACCGTGTTCATCGTCTACGAGGCGGTGAACCGGCTGCTGCATCCCGAGCCGGTGCGGGGCGGCCTCGTGGTGGTCGTGGCCCTCGGCGCCACGTTGGTCAACGGCCTCGCCGCAATGGCCCTGCGCGAGGGCCACGAGGGCGGACGGGCGGATCTGAACATGCGCTCGGCGTTCCTGCACATGGTCGGTGATGCTGCGGCTTCGGCCGGCGTGGCGGCGGCCGGGCTGGTCATCGTGCTCACCGGTCGCTTCTTCTGGCTCGACCCGGTGGCGTCGCTGGTCATCGCGGTCGTGATCGCGGCCGAGGCCTACAAGCTGCTGCGGCAGGCGGTGGACGTGCTGCTGGAGTCGACGCCGTCCGACGTCGACCTGGTGGCGCTCGCGGCGGCGATCGAAGAGCTGCCCGACGTCGACGAGGTCCACGACCTGCACGTGTGGAGCCTGTCGAGCGACCGGCGGGCCCTGTCCGCTCACGTCCTCATCGCCGGCCAGCCGACGCTCGAAGACGCCCAGCGCCTCGGCAACGAGGCGAAGGCGCTGATCGCGGAACGGTTCGAGATCGCCCACGCCACGCTCGAGCTCGAGTGCGAGGCCTGCCACGACGGCGTCGCCGATCCCTGCGCGATGGACGCACCCGCGCTGCGACCCTGACGGCCGCGACCGGCCGAGCTCAGCGTCACCCGCTCGGGCGCCGCTTCCTCGGTGAAGCAGGAACTCATGGCGTTCCGGCGAAACAGGGGGGGCCTGGCCGTCACCCAAGGGACCCCGCATGAAGCGTTCGCCTGCCCGCCGTACCGTCGTCTTCGCGCTCGGCGCGGTGGTCGCCGCAGCTGGGGCGGTGGCTGCCGCGGACCTGGCGGGTCAGCCCGCGCAGCTGGCCTATGAGGCGAGCCACCAGCTCCCGGCCCCCTCGGCCGGCCCGGTCACGGTGGCTCCCGCGACGCCGAAGGCGCACTGCGGCCCGGGCTCGCTGCCCGAGACGAGCATCCAGGGGCGGGTGCCGCTGGCCGACTACAACAACGGGCGGGCGGCCAAGGGCTACCGGTGCAACGCCGTCGAGACCAGCCACCTGGGCACCACGGGCGGCTTCAAGAGCTTCCGCTACGTCGACCGGACGGGGCGTGCGTGCGCCTTCTACGACGGGACGCTCCTGTTCCCGACGGCCGCGGTCCACAAGGAGTACGGCGGCGTCCACGTGCTCGACATGACCAACCCGAGCCGCCCGATCGAGACCGCTCGGCTCGTCACGCCGGCGATGGACAGCCCGCACGAGTCGCTGGTGCTCAACGCCGCCCGCGGCCTGCTCGCCGCCGGTGTGGGCTCGCCGGCGACGGCCCCCGGGATCGTCGACGTGTACGACGTGTCGCAGGATTGCCGGCACCCGGTGCTGCAGTCGTCCAGCCCGTTCGGGATCTTGGGCCACGAGAGCGGGTTCAGCCCCGACGGCCGCACGCTGTGGATCTCCACCACGGCCCGCGGCGGCGTGGCGGCCATCGACGTGAGCAACCCGCGGGTGCAGCAGCTGGTCTGGTACAGCACCGCCTACACGTTCCACGGGATGAACCTGTCGGCCGACGGCAACCGGCTCTACGGCGCTGATCTCGGGCGCTCGGGCCTCACGATCCTCGACGTCAGCCAGATCCAGCGGCGCGTGGCCAGCCCCACCGTGCGAGAGGTGTCCCACCTGACCTGGCCCGAGGTGTCGATCCCGCAGAACAGCATCCCGGTGACGATCAAGGGCCACAAGTACCTCGTGGAGTTCGACGAGTACGCCCGCAACACGAAGATGTACACGCCAGCTGACGCCGTGGGCGCCGGCCGCATCATCAACATCGACGACGAGCGGCACCCCAAGGTGGTCTCCAACCTGCGGCTCGAGGTCAACCAGCCGAAGGCCCGCGCCGGCGACCAGCAGAACGACCCGGGGGCGCGGTACGGGGTGCAGGGGTACGCCGCGCACTACTGCGGCGCCCCGCGGGCCACCGACCCCGGCATCGTCGCCTGCAGCTTCATCCTGTCGGGCCTGCGGGTGTTCAACATCGAGGATCCCCTGCACCCGCGCGAGGTGGCGTACTTCAACAAGCCCGCGCCCAACGGGTTCCCGCTCGCCAGCGGTGCCTACGCGATGGCCAAGCCGAGCTTCGACGTCGGCCGGCACCAGGTCTGGTTCGCCGACGGCGACAGCGGCTTCTACGCGGTCACGCTCACCAACGGCGCGTGGCCTGCGACCCTGCGCTGACGCGAGAACTACTGGACTAAGTCCAGATCTAGTCATAGGGTGCCTTTTGTGGCTCCCAGCACGCCCGACGACCTGGCCTCGAAGCTCCGGCGCAACGGGCTACACGTCACGGCGCAGCGTCTCGCGGTGCTGCGGGCGGTCACGGCCGGCCCGCACCGCACCACCGAGGCGATCGAACGGTCCGTCCGCACCGAGATCGGCGCGATCTCGCGCCAGGCCGTGTACGACGCGCTCGCGGTGCTGACCGAGCGAGGCGTCATCCGGCGCATCCAGCCCGCCGGGTCGCCGGCCCGCTACGAGGACCGCGTCGGCGACAACCACCACCACCTCATCTGCCGGACCTGTGGCCGGGTGGACGACGTGGACTGCGCGGTCGACGCGGTGCCGTGCCTCACGGCCGCCGACGACCGGGGCTACGAGATCGACGAGGCCGAGGTCATCTACTGGGGACGGTGTCCCGAGTGCGCCGCCGCGGGGCGCGCCCCGACCACGACCACGAGCACGAGCACGACGACGAGCACGAGCAAACCACCAGCAGCCAGCAGCAAGGAGAACCGACGTGTCGACCAGTGAGAGTGAGAACCCGGCGATTCCGGCCCCGACCCCGGCGAGGACGCGTCCCCGCACGATCCGGGACTGGTGGCCTGATCAGCTGGACCTGCAGGTCCTCCACCAGCACTCGCCTCGCGCCAACCCGATGGGCGAGGGGTTCGACTACGCCTCGGCGTTCGCAGGCTTCGACGTCGATGCGCTGAAGCGGGACGTGTTCGAGGTGATGACGACGTCGCAGGACTGGTGGCCGGCCGACTACGGCCACTACGGCCCGCTCTTCATCCGCATGAGCTGGCACGCCGCCGGCACCTACCGGATCGCTGACGGGCGGGGCGGCGGCGGGCAGGGCGCCCAGCGCTTCGCGCCCCTGAACAGCTGGCCCGACAACGCCAGCCTCGACAAGGCGCGCCGGCTCCTGTGGCCGGTCAAGCAGAAGTACGGCAGCGCGCTCTCCTGGGCCGACCTGCTCGTCTTCGCCGGCAACTGCGCGCTGGAGTCGATGGGCTTCGAGACGTTCGGCTTCGGCTTCGGGCGGCCCGACACGTGGGAGCCCGAGGAGATCTTCTGGGGCCCGGAAGACACGTGGCTCGGCGACGAGCGCTACAGCGGCGACCGCGAGCTCGAGGGCGACCTGGGCGCCGTGCAGATGGGCCTGATCTACGTGAACCCCGAGGGGCCGAACGGCAACGCGGATCCCGTGTCCGCGGCCCGGGACATCCGCGAGACCTTCGCCCGCATGGCCATGGGCGACGAGGAGACCGTCGCGCTGATCGTCGGCGGCCACACGTTCGGCAAGTGCCATGGCGCCGTGGATCCCGACCTCATCGGCCCCGAGCCGGAGGGATGCCCGGTCGAGGCGCAGGGCCTCGGATGGAAGAACCCCGTGGGCCGCGGCAACGGCGCCGACACGCTCACGAGCGGCCTCGAGGGGGCGTGGACCAACTCGCCCACCACGTGGGACGGCGGGTTCCTGGACAACCTCTTCACCTATGAGTGGGAGCTGACCACGAGCCCAGCGGGCGCGAAGCAGTGGACCCCGTCCGACCCCGCAGCGGGCGCCAACGTGCCCGACGCCCACGACCCGTCCAAGCGGCACGCGCCGATCATGCTCACGACCGACCTCGCGCTGAAGGTCGATCCGATCTACGAGCCGATCGCCCGGCGCTTCCACGAGCACCCCGACCAGCTCGCCGACGCGTTCGCGAAGGCCTGGTACAAGCTGCTGCACCGGGACATGGGACCGGTGTCGCGCTTCCTCGGACCGTGGGTGCCGGAGCCGCAGCTGGGGCAGGACCCCGTCCCGGCCGTCGACCACGACCTGATCGGCGACGAGGAGGTCGCCGCCCTGAAGGCCACGATCCTGGCGTCGGGGCTCTCGACCGCCCAGCTCGTGTCCACGGCGTGGGCGTCGGCGGCCAGCTTCCGCGGCACCGACAAGCGGGGCGGCGCGAACGGGGCGCGCATCCGCCTCGCGCCGCAGAAGGACTGGGAGTCCAACGAGCCCGCCGAGCTCGCCAAGGTGCTGGAGACGCTGGAGGGCATCCAGCAGGACTTCAACGGCTCGCAGGCCGGCGCCACGCGCGTCTCGCTCGCCGACCTCATCGTGCTGGGCGGCGGCGCGGCCGTCGAGCGGGCGGCGCAGGCGGCCGGACACGACGTCACGGTCCCGTTCGCACCAGGGCGCACCGACGCCTCGGCGGAGCAGACCGACGTCGAGTCGTTCGCCGTGCTCGAGCCGAGGGCTGACGGGTTCCGCAACTACCTCCGAGCGGGGGAGAAGCTGTCGCCGGAGACCCTGCTGCTCGACCGGGCCAACCTGCTCACGCTCACGGCCCCCGAGATGACGGTGCTCATCGGTGGCATGCGGGCGCTCGGGGCCAACGTTGGGGGGTCGGCCGAAGGGGTGCTCACCGAGCGCTCCGGCGTGCTGTCGAACGACTTCTTCGTCAACCTGCTCGACAGCGGCACGGAGTGGGCGACGTCGGAGTCCACCGAGCACGTCTACGAGGGCCGCGATCGTGCCACCGGCGAGGTCCGCTGGACCGCCACGGCCGCCGACCTCGTGTTCGGATCGCACTCCCAGCTCCGGGCCATCTCGGAGGTCTACGGCGCGTCCGACGGCGAGGCGAAGCTGGTGCGCGACTTCGTGGCCGCGTGGGAGAAGGTCATGAACCTCGACCGCTTCGACCTCGCCTGACGGGCCTTCAGGTCGGCCCTGTGCGCTTGCGGCGGCGGCCCTCGTGCATGGCCTGGACCCGGCCGGGGGCGATCGCCTCACCTTCTTCCACCAGGTCGCGGGGGAGGGGTTGCCCCTGGCTCGGCAGGTCGCCGAGCCAGGGCCCGGCGTCGTCGAGCCGATCGAGGGCCGTGCGGATCGTGAAGTCGACGGGCTTGACGTCGTCGAGGTCCTCCCAGCGCAGTGGGAACGACACGGGTGCGCCGGGTCGCACCCGGGGGCTGTAGGCGGCCACCACGGTGGCGCCGCCCACCCGGGTGGCGTCCACGAAGACCTTGCCCTGGCGGTCTTCCTTCATGAAGGCGGTCGTGGCGACGGTGGGGTCGAGGGCCTCGGCCCGCGCTGCGATCGCCCTGGTGGCGGCGGCCGCCTGCGCGAGCGAGGTCGCGTCGTCCAGGGGCACGAACACGTGCACGCCCTTGGCCCCGCTGGTCTTCACCACGCCTTGCAGCCCGGCGGCCTCAAGCACCTCACGCACCAGGCGGGCGGCGCGCACGGCGGCGGCGAAGCCGTCGCCGGCGGGCGGGTCGAGGTCGAGCACGAGGTGGTCGGCCTTGTCGGGCGAGACGGCCCGCACGAGCGCCGGGTGGTACTCGACGGCTCGCTGGTTGGCGAACCACAGCAGCGTGCGCCGGTCGTTGCAGAGGGCGTAGGACACCTCGCGCTTCGAGGCCTCGGCCCAGAGGCGCACGGTCTCGACGAAGTCGGGCGTGTACTTGGGGACGTTCTTCTGCATGAAGGCGTCCTGGCCCCGGTGCACCCGGATCACCGAGAGCGGGCGGCCCTGGAGCTCGGGCAGCAGCCGCTCGCTCACGGCGTCGAGGTAGTCGACGAGGTCGCGCTTGGTGGCCTCGGCACCGTCGAACAGCGGCTGATCGAGGTTCGTGAGACCGACGCCCTCCCGCGATTCGCCGGGCTCGGACTTGCCGCTCACACCCGCCGCCCGAACCGCTTGGGGCTGCGATCTCCGGTGTCGCCGGTCATGCAGCCGACGCTAAACCCTGGGGTTGCGGCGGTGTGGTTCGATTGGGACGAACCGTCCAAATGAGGAGCACCGGCATGCCCCCGGTGTGGGGAGCCGAGATGCGCCGACGTCCGCGAAGCCTGGCGATGCTGCCCGTCGCCTCCTTGCTGGCCGCGTTGGCGGGCGTGCTGGCGCTGCCGGCCACGCCAGCGTCGGCCTCGGCCACGCTCACGACCTGCGCCGAGGCGCCGTTCCGCTCGGCGGTGCTGGCCGGCGGGACCGTCACATTCAACGTCAACTGCTCGAGCGTCCCCCTGCACTCGCCGATCACGATCGCGAGCGGCCTGAACGTCACGATCGTCGGCACCGGCTTCTCGGTCACGCTCGACGGGCTGGGGAAGAGCCGCCACTTCATCGTGCAGGGCGGGCACCTGACGCTGCGGGCCATCACGCTGTTCGCTGGTGCCGTGACCGGCGGCAGCGGCGGGTTCGGCGCATCCGGGAGCAAGGGCGACGTCGGGTCGTTCGGCGGGCAGGGCGGCAACGGCACCGAGGGCCAGTGCGGGTCGACCGGGTCGTCGGACCCCGGCGGCAACGGCACGGCCGGCGGCCCCGGCACGGCCGGCACCCCGGCCGCGAACGGTGGCGCGGGGTCCGATGCCGCCGGCGGGTCGCTGCTGATCTCCAGCGGGCAGGTCGACCTCACGAACGTCGTCCTCTCGGGCAACCGGGTCACGGGCGGCTCCGGGGGCCCGGGC
>JAODBM010000177.1 GCA_025463985.1 Acidimicrobiales bacterium | reverse complement strand
CGGTACACCGAGCGGGCCGAGGACACCGCCCGCATCCTCGACGTCCACTACCACCTCCTGCTCGAAGACCGCTGGGTCGACGAGGCCGCCGCCTGCGCCGCGCTGCTCGAGGTCATGGGCGTGACCGACCTCGCGGCCGACGACTCGGCCGCGGTCACGCGCGTGCTCGCCTACGACACCGACTACGCCGGCTCGATCGTCTCGTCGATGGCCGCCGCATGGGGCAACGCTCGGGGGGCCCGGGAGGCGATCTCCTCGGAGATGTGGGAGTGCCTGAACGCCACCCACAGCTCGCTGCGCGGGGGGATCGGCCGGCCGCGGGGCCAGGGTTCCTACGGGTTCTTCCGCTGGGTCAAGGAGCGGTCGGCAATGTTCGCCGGGCTGGCCGAGTCCACGATGAGCCGGGACGACGGGTGGCGGTTCCTGCTGCTCGGCCGCAGCCTCGAGCGGGTCGACATGACGGCCCGCCTGCTGTCCGCGCGCTACGGCGAGACCTGGGGTTCGGCGGGCTGGGTCACGACCCTCCGGTGCTGCTCGGCCTACGAGGCCTATCTGCGGACCTACCAGCGCGCGGTCGACGTCACGCTCGCCGCCGAGTTCCTCGTGCTCGACCGCCTCTTCCCGCGGTCGGTGTTCCACGCGCTCAGCACGGCCGAGCGCTGCCTGGCCGAGCTGGACCCGAGCTTCGGCCGCGCCGGCCTCGACGACGGCGCCCGGCGCCGCCTCGGCCAGGCCCGCACCGAGCTCGAGTTCTCGTCGGTGGACGACCTGCTGAACGACCTGCCCGGCCACCTGCACCGCTTGCAGCAGCACTGCTTCGAGGCCGGTGCGGCCGTCGCCGGCCGGTACTTCCGTGAGAGCCGGGCGATGGAGTGGACGGCGTGACGACCGCCGCGGGGTGGAAGATCCAGGTCCGCCACGAGACCGGCTACCGCTACCCGAACGACGTGGTCGCGTCGTACAACGAGGCCCGGCTCACCCCGCAGACGACCGCTGGCCAGACGACGATCGACGCCCGGCTCGAGGTCCAGCCCCGGCTCACGCCCTCCCGCTACTGGGACTACTGGGGGACGCTGGTCCACGCCTTCGACGTCCACCAGCGCCACCGCGAGCTCGTGGTCACGGCCACCTCGGTCGTCGAGACGCCGGTGGCCCACGCACCGGCGGCGGGGGCCGGACCGACCTGGGCCGACCTGGACGACACCGCCCTGCGCGATCGCTTCTTCGAATACCTCGCGCCGACGGCGGCCGTGCCCACCGACCCCGAGCTCAGCGTGGTGGCCCGCGAGCTGCGCGCGCTGGCGCCGACGCCCCGCGACGCCGTCGAGCTCGCGTCGGGCTGGGTGCGCGATCGCCTCGTCTACGAGAAGGGCAGCACGACCGTCGCCACGTCTCCGATCGATGCATGGCGGGCGGGACACGGCGTGTGCCAGGACTTCGTGCAGCTCACGCTCGTGCTGCTGCGCGGCATGGGGGTGCCGGCCCGCTACGTCTCGGGCTACTTCCACCCGCAGCCGGACGCGGCGATCGGCGACCCGGTGTCGGGCGACAGCCACGCCTGGTGCGAGGCCTGGACCGGCTCGTGGCACCCGTTCGACCCCACCAACGCGATCAACGTCGGGCACCGCCACGTGATCGTGGCCCGCGGACGCGAGTACCGCGACGTGACCCCGATCAAGGGCATCTACAGCGGCGCGCCGTCCTCGACGACGACGGTCGGCGTGGTCATCACCCGTCAGGGTTGAGCAGCCCCCGGGCGTAGGCGGCCTGGCCCATGTGCTGCAGGCTGTCGTCGGCGATGCTGACGAGGCGCACGCCGAGGGTGACCGGCGGATCCCAGCGGCGGTCGACGATGCGGTCGAGCTCGGCGGGCACGAGCCCGGACACCAGCGTGCGGGTGCGGGCGTGCACGGCGTCGAGGTACTCGAGCAGCGTCTCGGGGCTCTCGGGCTGTATCGACGCCACCTCGTCGCGCGAGTGGCCATAGCCGGTGTCGTCGGCGTCGGGCGCCAGGCCGAACCGGGGTGCCCATCCGCCGCGGTGCCACAGCTGCTCGTCGTCGAGCAGCTCGGCCCCGTGGTGGTCCTGCACCCGCGCCGTGTGCCAGATCAGCCAGGCGATGGGGTTGGCTCGGGGCCCAGGACGCGCCACGAGCTGCTCGACGCTCAAGCCGTCGACGGCGTCGCGGGCCAGCGAGGGGACCCGGTCGAACAGCTCGAGCAGCACCGCGGCGACGTCCATGCCGCGATTCCAGCACGCCGGTTGACAGGTCGCGTCCGACGTGTGATATTCAACCTCGCAGTTGATAAACCAATTGATTGAACAAGCCATGCCACTCGACCCACTCAGCTCGACCTTCGCCGCTCTCGCCGATCCGACCCGCCGCGCCATCCTCGCCCGGCTGGCCACCGGTGAGGCCACGGTGAACGAGCTGGCGGCGCCGTTCGACATCAGCCTCCAGGCGATCTCCAAGCACCTCAAGGTGCTCGAGCGAGCCGGCCTCATCACCCGAGGTCGCAATGCCCAGTACCGGCCCTGCCGGCTGGAGGCGGCGCCGTTGGACGACGCGATCGGCTGGATCGAGCGCCACAAGCAGATCTGGCAGGAGCGGTTCGACCAGCTCGAGCAGCACCTTCGAGACATCCAACGAGCACAGAAGGAACCACCGAAATGAACGACACCAACACCACCCTCGGCGAGCTCGAGTTCACCCGGATCTATGACGCACCACGTGAGCTCGTGTTCACCTGCATGATCACCGCCGAGCACCTCACGCACTTCTGGGGGCCGATCGGCGTCAGCACCCCGATCGAGAACATCACCATCGACCCGCGACCCGGCGGCGTCTTCGAGACGATCATGGTCAACGACGAGGACGGCGCCGAGTACCCGTTCCGCGGCGTGTTCGTCGAGGTCGTCGAGCCCGAGAAGCTGGTCTGGACCGAACCCGACGTCGAGGGCGGCATGACCAGCTCGCTGACGTTCACCGACCTCGGCGACGGTCGGACCGAGGTCGTCGTCCACCAGTCCAACGTCCCCGAGATGTACCGCACGCCGGAAGCCCAGGCCGGCATGCAGAGCAGCTTCGACCGCTTCGCCGCCTACGTCGCAGGCCTCTGACCGCTCGCGCCGTCCGGGGATCGTCGGCCGCAGCCGACGGTCCCCGGACCTCGGGATGGGTTCCGGCATGGCCGGCCAGGCTGCCGCTAAGGTCCGGCCATCGGCCCGCTTGGTTCCAGGCGGTGCGCGGGCGGAGGGGGAGCCATGAGCGAGCAGGGCGGGCCGCCGCAGGCCGGCTGGTGGCAGGCTTCGGACGGCAACTGGTACCCCCCGGAATCGCACCCGCAGGCGGCACCCCCATCGCCGGTCGCACCACCGATGGCGCCGCCGCCACCCACGTTCGCGCCGCCCGCGTACGCGCCGCCCCCGTACGCCCCGGCCGCGACCTGGCAGCCGCCGCCAGGTTCAGCGGGCATGAACGGCTGCCTCAAGGCCTTCCTCATCGTGTTCGCCATCGGCATGGTCGCGGTGATCGGCGTGTTCGTGGTGCTCGCGGTCGCCGTCCACAAGGTGAGCACCGACGTGACCTCCGGGATCAATGCGGCGCGCAAGACCTGCGCGAACGCCCCGAGCTATCCCGGCAAGATCGACCTCGACCATTGCGCGGACGCGAGCGGCCAGGTGCGGAACTTCGGGCTCACGGTCACCCTCACGAACCCCCGTCGGCAGGTGGACGAGACGCTGAAGCAAAAGGAGATCTGCGCCGACGTCCGCTACGAGAACCGCTCGGGCAGCACGAAGACGTTCAACACGTTCGACTGGAAGCTCCAGACACCGGCCGGCATCGTGCAGAGCTTCGAGCTGACCGGCGCGACGCTCCGGGCAGGCGATCTCGTGCCGGGCGGCACCACCAGCGGCGCGGTGTGCTTCACCGACCCCGGCGACCGCGGCCGCTTCGTGTTCATCTGGCAACCCGAGTTCATCCGCATCGACCGCGGCATCTGGTTCGCCAACCTCTGATCGGCGGCGTCAAGCAGTTCTTGTAGCCGGCCGCGAGCCGCTACGGCTTCGTCAGCCTCGACAACGTGGCTTCGAGGCCGGGCCGGGCG
>JAODBM010000171.1 GCA_025463985.1 Acidimicrobiales bacterium | reverse complement strand
GGCGCGCGTGGCGGGCTCGGCCGGCCTGGGCCTCGCTCGCGGCCGCGGGCGCGGTCATGGTGCTCGTCTGGCTCCCGGTGCTCATCGACGAGCTGATCGGGCGGCACAACCTCACGAACCTGTGGCGGGCGACCCGGGGCCGGGGCGGGCCGGTGGGCCTCGGCTTCGCGCTGACCGAGGTGGGGCGGACCATCGGGCTCCCGCCGGCCTTTGCCATGGGCCAGCACCGCGGCACGACCCTCGCGTTGGCGCTCCCGTGGGCGTCGGTCGCGTTGGCCGCCGTGCTCATCGGTGGCCTGCTGATCGTCGCGGGGCTGAGGCGCTGGTGGGGTGAGGTGGGCCTGGTGGGCGCCGCGCTCGCTGCCCTGCTCGGGTGTGCGGTGCAGACCGCCCGCCTGCCGGCCACGACCATCGACCGGGCGCCCTACGCCTTCACCGTCTGGCACGTGCGCTATTGGATCCAGCCCCTCGGCGCGGTCCTGTGGGCGGCGACGGCGTGGATCGCGGTCCGGGTGCTGGTCGAGCTGGTGGCCGGCCGCCGCGGCACCCACCGCCGGCCGCCCCGCGTGGCCGCGCCCGGGGCCGCGCTCGGCGCGCTGGCCTGCGTGCTCGTCGTCCTCGTGGTGCCGCCCCGACCGGCCGTCTATCGCGCTGGCGTTCGCCAGCAGTCGGAGATCGTGCGCCGGCTGGCCGATCAGGTCGCGGCGACGCTGCCCCGGTCGGGCACCTACCTCGCGCAGATCACCGTGTACGACGCGTCGACGTTCGGTGGCGTGATGGCCGAGCTCGCCGCCCGTGGATACCGCCTCGTCGTCCCCGACGACACGGCCTACTACTGGGGCCCGGGTGCCGGCTGCCGGCGCGCCGCCCTGACCGGCGTGCTGACGTTCTCGACCGGTGACCGAGCCGCGCCCTCGGCCGACCCTCCCGGCACCCGCACGATCGCCCGCACCCAGGGCGATGCCGGTCCTTCCGCGCGGCTCGCCACGATCATCGGGCGCCTCGATCGCCGCCTGCGCCAGATCGACGGCGTGCACTACCACCCGGACACTGCCGCGAGGTTCCTGCGCAGCTTCCCCGGACACATCAGCGCGCGTGAGCGTCAAGTGCTCCTCCCGCCGATCCGCCACCTCGAGGGCTTCGACATCGTCACGTTGCTCGAGCTGCAGGATGCCGGCGTGCTCGACGAGCCGTCCCTGGCGCCGCTGCTGCGCGATGCCGAGCAGGCGGGCGCCCGCCTCTACAGCGCGTTCGGGCCCCTCAGCCGCGCCGCCGTCCGCCTCGCGCCCGCCGCCGCCGCGCAGGGCTGTCGCCACTGAGCGTGCGCTACCTTCGGCGAGCCCGCGCGGTGCGTGCCGCGCTCGCCCGCGGCTTTCGCGGGCCCGCAGCGCCGGCCTCTGCTGAGATGGAGGTCCCGCCGCGGCGCCGATCGGCGGAACCCGAGGAGTCCCATGCGATCACGAGCGGTGAGGTGGGTTGCGATCGCGCTGCTCGGCGCCGCGCCGTTGACCGCATGCGGCACCCAGCTGGACCCCAACCACCGGCAGGCGGGCAACGCCGTACCGCCCCCGCCGACGGCTGCCGCCAGGTCCCAGGCCCGCGCCATGAGCGCCCCCAAGTCCACCCGGCTCACCACGTCCACCTCCACGTCGATCGCACGACCGCGCCATGCGGGCCCGCCGCGGATCCTCGTCATCGGCGACTCGCTCGTCACGCTCAGCGCCGCGCCGCTCGACCTGCGCCTGCGGGCCGCGGGCTGGGACCCCACGGTCATCGGGGTGAACGGGTGGCGCCTCGACCAGCTCAACGACCTGTATCGCACCGTCGACGCCGCCTTGCCCGACTGGGACGCCGTCGTGATGTGGGCGGGCAACAACGACATCCTCCAGCGCGACCCGTGGCGGGACGACCTCCGCACCACGGTCGGGCTGCTGGCGGGGGAACGCTGTGCGGTCCTCGTCGGCATCAGCGAGGTGTACTGGGCCGAGAAGCTCGGCATCCCTCGACCGGCCACGCCCGTCGCCAACCCCGAGGCGCAAGCGTTCAACGTCGAGGCGGCCCACGCCGCGGCCCACGCCAAGCTCGGCTTCGTTCCGTGGCAGCGGGCCATCCACACCGACCAGCCCTGGTTCCACTGGGATCTGATCCACGTCACCGCGGCCGGCGCCGGGCACGCCGCCGAGCTCATCACCCGCGCCGCCCAGGCCTGCCATCCCTGACCGTCCCCGCCGGCCGCCGGCCGCCGAGTCCGAGCGCCCCAGCGCGGCGGGCGAAAAGCGCCTGATCAGGTCCTCCAACGGCCGGGGAGGCCCAGGTCCCGGGCCGGTTTCAGGGGCCTCGTGTCGGCTTTGGCCCCCTGTGAGCGGGATCACTAGGGTACGACGCCGTGTCGGCCTTCCTCCGCGAGTACCTCACGGTCGCCATCTTCACCGGTGTCGCGTTCGGGCTTCTTGCCGGGGTGCTCAGCGTCGGCAAGCTCATCCGGCCCGTGCGCCCGCAGGCCGAGAAGTACTTCAACTACGAGAGCGGCGTCGACGCGGTGGGCACCGGCTGGGTCCAGAGCCCGATCCGCTACTACGTGTTCGCGCTGCTCTTCGTGATGTTCGACGTCGAGGCGGTGTTCATCTTCCCGTGGGCCACGCAGCTCGAGATCTACGGCTGGTTCGGCGCCGTCGAGATGGGCATCTTCATCGTGCTCCTGGCCCTCGGCCTGTTGTACGCCTGGCGCAAGGGGGTGCTCCGGTGGACCTGAGCAACGATCGCGGCGCAATGCAACCCGCCTCAACCCCCTGTACCACCGGAGGCCATTGATGGGTCTCGTCGAGAGCGGCAAGATGCCCAAGCCGCTCACCAACCTGCTCAACATCTCGCGCCGCTACTCCATCTGGATCTTCCAGTGGGGCCTGGCGTGCTGCGCGATCGAGATGGGCGCGGCGCTCGGCTCGCCCCGCTACGACGTGATGCGCCTCGGCGTCATCCCGTTGCCGGCCAGCCCCCGCCAGGCCGACCTCGTCTGCATCTCGGGCACCGTCACCGACAAGATGGTCCCGGCCATCCGCCGGCTCTACGACCAGATGCCCGACCCGAAGTACGTGATCTCCATGGGTTCCTGCGCCAACTGCGGCGGCCCCTACTGGGACAGCTACTCGGTCACCAAGGGCGTCGACCAGATCATCCCGGTCGACGTCTACGTCCCCGGCTGCCCCCCGCGGCCCGAGGCGCTGCTCGAGGGGATCGTGCTGCTGCAAGAGCGCATCCGCCACGAGGACATGGCCGAGCGCTGGAAGGGTGATCCGATTGTCGTCACCTGAGCCTGCGGGTGACACCGCGGTGAGCGACGCTCCCGCCCCGGAGACCGACGAGCGCCGCGATCGGCTGGTCGAGGTCCTGCGCAGCGAGCTCGGCGACCGGGTCGTCGACTCGCTCGTCAAGCCCGGCGACGACGTGTGGGTGCGGGTCGCGACCGACGCCTGGCAGGAGACGGGCCGCGTGCTGCGGGACGCGCTGCGCTGCAACTTCTTCGACTTCCTGTCGGCCATCGATTGGCTGCCGTCGCCCTTCGGCAAGAGCGAGGACAGCCCGCTCGACCAGCGGCCCGCGCTGTCCACCGACATCGTGACCGGCTACGCCGGCGGCGAGACGCGCTTCCAGGTGTTCGCCCGCGTCACCTCGCTGCCCGAGCGGGTCAGCATCACGGTCAAGGCCGACGTCCCCCTCGAGGATCTCGCCGTCGACACCTGGTCGGCGATCTACTCGGGTGCGAACTGGCATGAGCGCGAGATCCACGAGATGTACGGCATCGGCTTCCGCGGCCACCCCTATCTCGCGCACATCTACCTGCCGGGCGACTTCGAGGGGCACCCCCTGCGGAAGGACTTCCCGCTGCTCGCGCGCCACGTGAAGCCCTGGCCAGGCATCGTCGACGTCGAGCCCATGCCCGATGAGGGCGACGACGCCGAGGCCGAGGGCGATGCCGCCGCAGAGGGCGCGGAATGACCGCCATCTCCGATCGCCAAAAGCTGGCGTACGTCAACGCGCAGGCCGCCGACGGCCGGGTCAACCTCGAGTTCGAGACCGAAGAGGGCATGACCCTCAACATGGGCCCGCAACATCCGGCCACCCACGGCACGCTGCGCATCGTGGCCAAGCTCGACGGCGAGCAGGTCATCCACTGCGAGCCGGTCATGGGCTACATGCACCGTGGCTACGAGAAGCTGCTCGAGGTCCGCACGTATCCGCAGGTCAACACGCTCGTCAACCGCATCGACTGGCTCGGCAGCTTCACGAACGAGGTGCCGTTCATCCTGGCCAGCGAAAAGCTGATGGGCGTCGAAGCGCCGCCGCGAGCGCAATGGATCCGCACGATCCTGTTCGAGCTGGGGCGCATCGCCAACATCTCGCTGTTCCTGGGCGACACCGCGCTGCACATGGGCGGCATGACCGCGGCGTTCTATGCGTTCCGAGATCGCGAGTTCGTGCTCAACCAGATCGAAGCCGTCACCGGCGGGCGCTTCCACCCGAACTTCGATCGCATCGGCGGGCTCAAGGACGACTTCCCGAAGGGCTGGATCGCCGACACCAAGGCGGTCATGGCCCGCCTGCGCGACTTCTGCGACGAGATCGAAGACCTCGTCGTCGGCAACGAGATCTTCCAGGCCCGCACCCGCGGCATCGGCATCATCCCCGGCGACATCGCGCAGTCGTATGGGCTGTCGGGCGCCAACCTGCGCGCCAGCGGCGTCGACTGGGACCTGCGCCGCGACGTGCCGGTGGGCCTGGCGTGGGACCAGTGCGATTGGACCGTGTGGACCCACCCCGACGGCGACTCGTTCTCCCGCTATTGGGTCCGCCTGCAGGAGGTCCGTGAGGCCACCAAGATCGTCGACCAGCTGTGCGACGGCCTGCCGTCGGGGCCGATCATGGCGAAGGTCCCGCGCATCATCAAGGTGCCCGAAGGCGAAGCCTGGGTGGCCACGGAGAACCCGCTCGGCGAGATGGGCTACTACGTCGTGTCGAAGGGTGACCTCGGCCCGTTCCGCGTGAAGATCCGCACGGCCAGCTTCAACAACATCTCGGTCATCCCCTGGGTGACCCGCGGCGTCTACGTCCCCGACGTCATCTCGATCCTCGCCTCGCTGTACTTCATCCTCGGAGATATCGACCGGTGATCCTCGGCCTGCACCTCGCCTATTGGCAGACGTCGGTCATCCGCAGCCTCGGCGTGCTCGTCGCCGTGCTCCTGCCCGCGGGCACGTTCGTCTACATCTTTCTGTTCAAGATGGTCAGCTTCATGCAGAGCCGGTTGGGGCCCATGGAAGCCGGGCCCTACGGGTCGATGCAGCTGCTGGCCGAGGTCGGCAAGTTCATCCAGAAGGAAGACATCGTCCCCGACAACGCCGACCGGCGACTGTTCAAGCTGGCGCCGTATCTCGTGGTCGCCACCGTGCTGCTCGTCTATCTGGTCGTGCCCTTCGGCCCCAAGATGCGCTTCGTCAACTTCGACGGGGGCATCTTCTATGCGCTGGCCGTCTCGTCGATCTCGGCCCTGGGCGTGCTGATCGCCGGGTGGGCGTCGGCGAACAAGTACTCCTTGATGGGCGGCCTCCGCGCCGCCGGTCAGCTCATCGCCTACGAGCTGCCCATGGTCCTCGCCGTCGTCGGCGTCGTGATCCAGGCCGGCACGATGAACCTCAGCGGCATCGTGGCCGCCCAGGCCAACGGCAAGATGTTCGGCTTCGGCGGGCTCGGGAACCCCTACTTCATCACCCAGTTCGTGGGCATGGTGATCTTCCTGATCGCGGTGCAGGCCGAGCTGACGCAGACGCCGTTCGACATGCCGATCGCCGAGTCCGAGCTGGTCACCGGCTACATCACCGAGTACTCGGGCATGCGGTTCCTGCTCTTCTTCATCGCCGAGTTCGCGGCCGTCGGCTCGTTCGCCGCGGTGGCGGCCACGCTGTTCATGGGGGGCTGGGCGGTGCCCGGCATCAAGTTCGACAGCGGCGTCATGAACGTGCTCGGACCGATCGTCTTGATGGCCAAGATGACGCTCATCGCCGGGGTGATCTTCTTCGTGCGGTTCACCTATCCCCGGTTCCGTGAGGACCAGCTCCAGAAGTTCGCGTGGACGATCCTCATCCCGGTCGCGCTGGCCAACATCCTCGTGACCACCGTCCTGAAGGTGGCCTTCTGATGCCCGACATCTACGGCAAGGGCCTGCTCAAGGGCCTCGGCGTCACGTTCCGGGAGATGACCAAGACCATCTTCCCGGACGGCATGACCAAGCGGCCCAGCCCGACCAAGGGCGCGGCCACCGTGCAGTACCCCCACGAGAAGGAGGCGCCGGCGCCCCGCGCGCGCGGCGTCATCGCGCTCAAGGAAGACAACTGCACGGTGTGCATGCTCTGCGCCCGCAGCTGTCCCGACTGGTGCATCTACATCGAGGGCCACGAGGAGAAAGCGCCGCCGCGCCGACCCGGTGGCAAGCCCCGAACCGTCAGCGCGCTCGACCGCTTCGACATCGACTACGCGCTCTGCATGTACTGCGGCATCTGCGTCGAGGTCTGCCCGTTCGACGCGTTGTTCTGGAGCCCCGAATACGAGTACTCCGAGCCCCGCATCGCCGACCTCCTGCACGACAAGACCCGCCTCGGCGAGTGGATGGAGACGGTGCCGGACTTCGAGCCCTATGAGGCCGGGTCCGAGGTCAAGGTGCGGAAGGTGCCGCGCTGATGGGGCTGATCGTCGCGGCCGCCCGCAACGCCGACGCGCCCGTGCTGGTGGCGCAGAACATCGCGTTCGGCGTCATCGCCGCGATCATGGTGTTCTCAGCCTTCCGCGTCGTCACCACGCGCAACGTGGTGCACGCCGCCGTGTACCTCGTGATGGTGCTCTCGGGTGCGGCCGCCCAGTTCGTCCTGCTGGGCGCCGAGTTCGTGGCCATCACGCAGCTGCTCGTCTACGTCGGCGCGATCGTCGTGCTCTTCCTCTTCGGCATCATGCTCACCCGGGCCCCGATCCGGGGCGAGGAGCGTGCGACGCGCGACTCGTGGCCGCTGGGCGCGTTCACCGCGCTGGTCCTCGCCGGGCTGCTCGGCTACTCGCTGACCAACGGCTTCGGTGGCGATCGGTTGCCCCGCTACTGCACGACGGCCGCACCCCTCGCCGGCTCCTGCCTGTCCCCGAGCGGCACCCGCGCCATCAGCGACGCCATCTTCTCCACCTACCTGATCCCGTTCGAGGTCACGTCGTTGTTGCTGCTGGCCGCGCTGATCGGGGCGATCGTCATCGCCCGGCGGGACTGAGGAGGCACCGGTGCTGCTCAACGAGTTCCTCTTCCTCGCGGCGGCGCTCTTCGCGCTCGGCGTCTACGGCGTGATCTCCCGCCGCAACGGCGTCATGGTGCTCATGTCGATCGAGCTGATCCTCAACTCGGTCAACATCAACCTCGTGGCCTTCGGCGCCATGAACGGCAACCTCACCGGCCAGGTCTTCGCCCTGTTCATCATCGCGGTGGCGGCCGCCGAGGTCGGCGTCGGGCTCGCCATCGTCCTGGCCATCTTCCGCAACCGACGGAGCGTCGACCTCGATGAGGTCGACCTCATGAAGGGCTGATCCCGACGTGCTCGACCACGCCTTTCTGATCCCGCTGATCCCCGCGGTATCCTTCCTCCTCATCTTGGGGTTCGGGAAGCGGCTGCCGCGCGGCGGCGCGGAGATCGGCATCGCGGCCCTGTCGATCTGCTTCGTCCTTTCTTGCGCCGTGGGCGTCGGCTGGATCCAGCGGACCAACCACCCGCCCACCACCGGCGCGCACGCGGCGGCGACGACGGCGGCGGCGGCGCCGGCGTCCGCTGAGGCGACTCCCACCACCACCGGCCATGGCACCG
>JAODBM010000164.1 GCA_025463985.1 Acidimicrobiales bacterium | reverse complement strand
TCCGGCGCCTCGGCCGCCCCCGCGCCCGCGCCCGGTCGGCGGAGCCGCCGGTGGCGCACGAACGCGCCAACCGTCCCGAGCACGAACAGCACCGCGGCGGGCACGACGCCCGAGAGGTGCGACTGGGCGACCAGGCCGGCCGCCAGCACGAACGGCACGTACGCGGCCCGGTCCCCCGCCGCCACGGACCAGGTCAAGATCACCAGGAGGAACAGCGGGAGGATCGACACGTACGGGTTGAAGGGCGAGGCGAGCAGATCGGTCGAGAGCGAGCGCTCCATCAACAGCAGCGCGATGCCCACCACGGCGGCCAGCCCCGGACCCCGGCGCCGGTGCGCGAACACGACCGCGCCCACCACCGCGAGCACGTTCAGCAGCGCGACGCCGGCGGCGATGCCGATGCCGGCGCGCCCGGACAGCCGGTAGAGCGGTGCCAGCAACCAGAAGAGCAGTGGGCCCGGGTGGTTGGTCGTGAGCCGCGGGCCGATGACGTCGCCCTGCAACGTGGAGGGCATGCCCACCAGCGGTGGGTGGAGGGCGAGCACCCGCTGCACCCGGTAGGTGATGGCCGAGTCGTCGAGGTCGGGCAGCCAGCGAGCGCGTGCGAGACCGACCGCGCCTGCCACCACGGGCAGGGCGACGAGCACGGCGGGCACGGCGCTGAGCACCCGACGGGCGCGCTGAGGCCGCTGCGTCGGGTCGGGCACGGCGCCACGGTAGGGATCAACCGCCTGCCCGAGCAACGACGGGCCGCCGAGAGACGCACCACCTCGGGTCGAACGCGGCGGCGCACGTGGCGTGGACCGCGCGACCGTCCCGACGACGTTCGGCGGAGCCGGGGTGGCGCGGGCGTCGTCGGTAGGCTCGCCGGCATGGCCGGGGGGACCGCCGACGTCACGTCCGACGACACGTCCGACGTCACGTCCGACGACGCGGGCCGGACGTCGCCCCCCGGCGTCCCGGTCCCCAGCGAGCCGAGGGAGCCACCGCGGGTGGATCGTCGGCTGCCGCAGCTCGACGGGCTGCGGGCCGTGCTCGTCGGCCTCGTCATGGCGCACCACATGCTGTGGGCCTCACCGACCTACGCGCGCGGCTGGGCTCCCGGCGGCTGGGTGGCGATCGACGGGTTCTTCGTGCTCAGCGGCTTCCTCATCTGCGGGCTCCTGCTGAACGAGCACGACGCGCGCGGCAACGTGTCCTACTTCAGGTTCCTGGGCCGGCGGCTGCTGCGGCTGTATCCGGCGATGGCCGTGATGCTGCTGGCCACCACGATCGTGGCGGTGCGGTACAACTCCTCGCCGTTCGCCGACCTCTGGCCGACGCTGCGGTCCGCTGGGACGTACTCCCTCAACTGGCCGATGGGCCAGAACCACGCCCTGGCCACCGAGTACACCCACACCTGGAGCCTCGGCGTGGAGTTCCAGTTCTACGCGGTGTTCCCGCTCGTGGTGATGGCGCTCTACGCCGTGCGGGCTCGACCCGCGCTGTGGCTGGGCGCGTTCGGCGCGCTCATCGTGGCCGCCACCGCCGCCCGGCAGGCGGCCTGGCACGGCGAGCGATCGTTCCCGGGCCCCTACGTGTTCACCCACACGCGCATGGACTCGTTGCTCTGGGGCGCGATCGCCGCGCTGCTGATCCACTGGGGGTGGCTCGCCGACCGGAAGGCGGCCCGGCTGGTGCTGCGGGTCGTGGGCCCGGCCGCGCTCGTGTTCCTGGTCTGGGTCGTCGCCAACAAGTCCTCACGGGATGGCTGGACCTACCGGTGGGGGCTGGTCGGCACCGGGCTGGCGGCGCTGGCCGTGGTGCTCTGGCTGTCCCTCGACCCGCGCAGCCCGCTGGCTCGGCTGCTCGCGCGGCGGCCGA
This sequence comes from Acidimicrobiales bacterium, assembly GCA_025463985.1. Taxonomy (GTDB): domain Bacteria; phylum Actinomycetota; class Acidimicrobiia; order Acidimicrobiales; family Iamiaceae; genus JAODBM01. The sequence continues at coordinate 4,810 of JAODBM010000164.1, read as the reverse complement.
TGGTGTACCTGGGCCAGCGGTCCTACAGCGCCTACCTCTGGCACTATCCCGCCTTCTTCTACGTGACCCGCCACCTCCAGCACCTCACGGCCCGCGAGCGGGTGGCGGCCGCCGTGGCCATCACGCTCGTGCTCTCCGACCTCAGCTACCGGCTGGTCGAACGACCGACGTTCGCGCTGAAGGATCGCTGGCTCCCGCGGCGGGGTCGCGACGCCGTGCCGTTCGTCGTGCCGTCCACCACTGCGACGCCAGCCAGCTGACCAGCACGAGGACGACCGGGTCGACGACGGACCGGAACCGGTTGTTCTCGCCGAGCTCCAAGGCGGTCGTGGCCACCAGCACGAACACGGTCGTGGCCCACAGGTAGGCGACGACAGCATCGCCCCGGGCGCGGTGCCGCCAGGCCCGACGCCGGAAGAGCACGACCGGGATGCCCACGACGGCCAGGAGGTAGGCGAGGATCACCACCCACTGCTCGTCGGCGGGCTGCCAGCGCCCGAGGCGCGGCGAGTCGAACCCGGGCGGGTCCGCCGCCGCGCCGAGCAGCACCCGCTCCACCGCGACCGGGCCGCGGACCTGATCGCGGTTGACGCCGTATCCGAACCAGGCGCTCGGCGCCGTGAACGTGACGGACCACGAGCGCGACATGCCCCGGACGTAGGTGCCGGGGCGGTGCCGCACGACCCACAGCGCATCGTCGAGGGTGCGTCGGTTGACCTCGAGGTAGTCGCGCTGGTGCAGGTTGGCGAAGCCGACGGACGTGCGCCGCAGGTCGAGCAGCGCCACGCCCCGGCCCGGCGTCGACCGCAGCCGCCCCGGCTGGTGCATCTCCTCGAGCCCCGTGAACGCGGGATAGGCCGCGTAGGGCGACAGCGTGCCGTCGGCGACCAGCCGGGCCCGCTCGGCCGGCGTGAGCTGCGCGACGGTCACCCGCGAGAGGTTGACGCCGAGCCAGGTGCTCGGCCCGAAGTCGCCGAAGAGCACGAGGTTCTTGGCGTACCAGCCCACGACCAGCAGCAGCGGCACGGCCGCGCTCGCCAGCACGACCCGCCAACGGTCCCGGCGCACGGCGAGCACGAGCGCCAGCAGGGCGACGACCCAGACGAGGTGGAAGAGCGTGCGCGTCAACGCAAGCACGCCGGCGGTGGCGAAGAGCGCGGCAAGATCGCGCCCGCGACCGGCGCGGACGACCAGCGCGAGGAGCCAGGCGATCAACAGCACGCAGAGGATCTCGATCGGCGTGTAGTTGAGGTAGCTCTCGACGAGGACCGCGGTTGGGCTGACTACCCAGGCCAACGCGACGGCGGCGGCAGCGCGCGGGCCGATGCCGAGCTCGACCAGCAGGCGGTGCAGCACGACCCCGGTCGCCAGGCCGACCGCCAGGAAGATGGGCCACAGCAGGCGCTCGGGATGGTCGTACGAGGCCTTCAGGCCGAGGCCCCACAGCAGGTTCAGGCCGGGCGGCTGGAGATGGTCGTACCAGAGGCTCTGGACGAGGTGGTCGCGCAGGATCGGACGGTCGACGAACTGCCAGTAGGCGATCGCATGGGCCCAGCGGAACCGCACGCCGGCCGCCGCGTACGCGAGCCGCGACACGACGAAGCCGGCCACCACGACCCAGGTCCAACGACCGGCCCGCTCCCCCGGCACGGCGGGCGGCCTACTTGCCGGCGGCGATCTTGGGCACGGCCGTCTTGCTCGCGTGGGTGAGCGGGCCGGGGACGAGGCCGAACCCGATCGTCGCGACCACCGAGACCACGAGCGCGATCCGGGCGGCGAAGGGGATGCGCAGGCGGGGCACCGCCGGAGCTGCCTCGTCGGCCTCGTCGGCGCCGCCGTACATGGCGAGCACGATGCGCAGGTAGAGGAACGCCGAGATCACCGTCGACAGCATGGCGACCAGCGCGAGCCAGAACGAGCGGGCCTCGACGGCCGCGCCGATCACGTAGAACTTGGCCCACAGGCCCGAGGTGAACGGCACCCCGGCCTGGGCCAGCAGGAACACGAGGAACGCGAAGGCGAGCAGCGGCTCGGTCCGGGCCAGGCCCTTGTAGTCGTCGAGCTGGTGCCGGTTGTCGCCGCGGCGCCCCACGATCGTGACGACGCCGAAGCTGCCGGCGACCATGAACGTGTAGGTCGCCAGGTAGAACAGCGCGCTGCGCACACCCCTGTCGGATGCGGCCTGCACGCCCACCAGCACGAAGCCGGCGTGGTTGATCGACGAGTAGGCCAGCATCCGCTTGACGTTGGTCTGGACGACGGCGAGCACCGAGCCGACCAGCAAGGTGAGCACGGCAACGACGTAGACGATCGGCTGCCAGTCATGACGGTCGAGCGCGAAGGCGTAGACGAAGACCCGGATCAGCCCGGCAAAGGCGGCGGCCTTGACCGCGGAGGCCATGAACGACACGACCGGGCTCGGCGACCCCTCGTAGACGTCGGGAGCCCACGAGTGGAACGGGGCCGCCGCCACCTTGAACCCGAACCCGACCAGGAGGAGGGCGAAGCTGGCCAACAGCAGCCCGTTGTTGGTGAGGGTGTTCGTGGCGAGGAACCGCTGGATGTCGGTGAGGTTCGTCGACCCGGTCGCGCCGTAGGCCAACGCGATGCCGTAGAGGAAGAAGGCCGACGAGAACCCGCCGAGCACGAAGTACTTCATGGCCGCCTCCCCCGAGCGCAGCCGCCGCACGTGCAGCCCAGCCAGCACGTAGACGGCCAGCGACAGGATCTCGAGGCCGAGGAACATCACGATGAGGTCGTTGGCCGAGGCCATCAGCAGGCCGCCGGTGGCCGACAGCATGAGCAGGACGTAGGGCTCGGGCCCCTCCAGCTCCTCGCGCCGGAGGTAGCCGTCGGTGAGCAGCGCGGCGAGCATCACGCCCACCACGATCACGATCCCGAGGAACAGCGCCAGGCCATCGACGCGCACCGCATCGCGCAGGATCGACAGCGGGCCGTGATCGCGCACCCGGAACCACAGCGGCACCGCGCAACCGATCGAGCCGGCCGCGATGAGCAGCGTGAGCCACAGGTGCCAGCTGTGGCGGCTGCGGCGCGGGAGGAGGGCACCGACGACCATGAGGACGACGGCGCCGCCGAGCAGCACGAGCACGGGGAGCAGGCCCGACCAGGCCACCGACGGTGTCTGGATGCGGTGGGGCGTGCCGAGCTGAGCGAACAGCAGGGACGTCACTTTCCTGCCTTCCCCTGGCTCGCGGTCTGGCCACCGGCGGCGGGGGCGGGTCGGACCTTCGGCGCCTTGGGCTCGCGGTAGTGGGTGTTGGTCTCGATGTGCTGCACCAGCTTCTTGACCGATGGCTCGATCCGGTCGAGCACCGGCTTGGGGTAGACGCCCATGAACACGATGATCACGATCAGCGGCGCCATGACGAGCCGCTCGGTCCAGCGCAGGTCGGGCATGTCGGCGTTCGCCTCGTCGGGCGTGCCGTGGAAGACCCGTTGGTAGGCCCAGAGCAGGTAGAGCGACGCGAGGATCACGCCGGTCACGGCCACGACCGCCCACCAGCGGTGGGTCAGGAACGCGCCGAGCAGGGTGAGGTACTCGCCGACGAAGCCGTTGAGCCCAGGCAGGCCGATCGACGACAGCATCACCAGCGTGAACACGCCGGCCATGACCGGCGCCGAGCGCTGCAGGCCCTTGAGCTTGGCGATCTCACGGGTGTGGCGGCGCTCGTAGATCATGCCGACGAGCAGGAAGAGGGCGCCGGTGGACACGCCGTGGTTGATCATCTGCAGCACGCCGCCGTCGATGCCCTGGGTCGTCAGCGAGAACGTGCCCAGGATGATGAAGCCGAGGTGGGCGACCGAGGAGTAGGCCACCAACCGCTTGAGGTCCTGCTGCATGGTGGCGCAGATGGCGCCGTAGATGATCCCGGCCACGCCCAGCGTGATCATGGCTGGCGCGAAGTAGACCGACGCCTCCGGGAACACGTAGAGCCCGAAGCGCAGGAACCCGTACGTGCCGAGCTTGAGCATCACGCCGGCGAGGATCACCGAGCCGCCGGTCGGCGCCTGCGTGTGCGCGTCGGGCAGCCAGGTGTGCAGCGGCACCAACGGCACCTTCACGCCGAACGCGATGGCGAACGAGAGGAACAGCCAGCGTCCGGTCTGGGGCGAGAGCACGCCCTGGTGCTCGGCGATGGTCCGCAGGTCGAACGTGACCGGGCCGCCCTTGGCGTGCAGGTACGCGAGCGCCACGGTGCCGACAAGCATGAAGGCCGAGCCGAACATCGTGTAGAGGAAGAACTTCATGGCCGCGTAGCGCCGACCCTCGTAGCCCCAGCCGCTGATGAGGAAGTACATCGGCACGAGGACGATCTCGAACATCAGGAAGAAGACGAAGAGATCCAGCGCGAGGAAGGCGCCGAGGCAGCCGGCCTCGAGCAGCAGCAGCCAGGCGTAGAACGGCTTCTCGTCGTGGTGCGGCGGCGCACCGAGCATGGCGATCGGGAACAGGATCCCGGTCAGCACGACCATCCAGAGCGAGATGCCGTCGACCCCCATCGTCCAGGAGATCTGCGGATCCTGGACCCAGCGGACGTGGTCGATCATCTGGAAGCCGGCGGCGTGGGTGTCGAAGCCGGCCAGAACCGCGATCGTCAGCGCGCCGGTCGCCACCGCGAACAGCACGGCGCACTGCTTGGCCAGCTCGGGCCGACGCTTCGACACGAGCGCGGTCACGAGCGCGCCGATGGCCGGCAGGACGACGACCGCGGTGAGGAGCGGGAACGACCCGGCGGTTTCGGCGGCGAGCACGGGCGACATCAGAAGACTGCTCTCGAGAGGAGGA
>JAODBM010000149.1 GCA_025463985.1 Acidimicrobiales bacterium | reverse complement strand
GCCTCGAACCAGCGGGTCTCGTCGGCTGCGGCGGCCCGCCAGCGGACCCGGTCGGCCTCGCGGCCGGCCTGGTCGACCGAGGCCTCCGCGGACGCGGTGCGCAGCCTCGTGGCGACGAGCAGCAGGGTGGCCACCACCTGCTGGTCGGTGTCGGACAGGCGCGCGTTGCGCCGGGCCAGCACGTCGATGCGGGGCCCGCGGCCGGTGGCGACCGCGAGGCGCACGAGTTGGCTGCGCTCGGACCCGGTGCGGGTGACCACCCGCGCCGCCCGCTCGCAGGCGGCGGCCGCCCACTCGGCCGTGGGGTGATCGAACCGCACGTCGCTCCACTCGGGGTTCCAGGACGGCATCGGAGGCTCAGCCGTTGCCGCCGGCCGCCATGATGTCGGCGTTGATGCGCTCGACCCGTTGGCGGAGCTGGTCGAGCTCGGTGCGGACCGTTCGCAGGGACTTGGACGTCGCCGGCCATGAGCCCCGGAACTGCGCGGCCAGCGAACCGTCCCACACGTCGGGCTGGCTCAGGTGGGTGCCCTCTTGATCGAGCCGGCGGATCTGCTCGGCGAGGTCGCCGTTGATGATCGAGGCCATGGTGTGGACGCTCGATCGCGCCGCTTCGGTGGACAGGACGCGGGTCATGGGAACCTCCGGTGCTCGGGACACCGTCGGCAAGGTGCCGGCGGATGAGATCTATCATGTCTTTTCATGTTGTTTCATGTCAATCGGCGGACGCGATCTGCACGAGCTGCGCGGACCCGCTGCCGACGCACCAGCCGCGGCCCGGCGTCATGGCGACCGGTGTCCGGCGGGGGAGGCGGCAGGCGAGCAGGTCGCCGTCCAGATCGGCGTCGGGCTGCAGCAGCAGCCCGCTGCGGGCGGCGCGCACTTCGCGGGTCCAGTGGTCGAACCCGTGGCGCAACCGTTCGGCCCGGCCGGCGGCGATCACGTGCAGGTCCTCGCGGTGGGCGGCGAGCAGGCGGCCGAGCTCGCCGTCGTCGTCCTCCACCCGTTCGGCGTCGTCGATCAGCACGAGGACCGGTCCGGGGTGGGCGAGGACCCGGGCCACGGCCGCGCCCGCGCCGGCGGGCGTGACGGTGAGCACGACCGCCGGGTGGTCGGCCAGCGCCGAGCGGGCATCGGCCACGGCCACGACGAGCACGGCCCCGGCCTCGGCTGCGACCGCGGCCGCGATCGTGCGCAGGGCCGTGGTGCGGCCCGACCGCGTGGGGCCGGCCACGAGCGCGTGCTCGCCCGGGTGCAGCTCGAGGTGGCACGGCGCGAGGGTCTCCTCGGCCAGACCGATCGGGATGCGCCAGGGGTGGCCACGGGTGCTGGTGCGGGCGCTCGCCGCGGCCAGATCGGCGAGCGTCACGACGGGAGGTAGGCAACGCGCTCGGTGGGGTCGGCGCCGCTGCGGCACGTCCGCGCCGGCCCACGCATGCGCCATGGCGTCGACCGCACCGGCCAGGTTCGGGGCCGGCGCCGCCACCTGCACCAGGGTCGGACCCTCGGGGCGCAGCGCGCGTCCGGGCGGGAGGTCGGGCACGGCGGCGGGCGCGATGCCGAACGCGCCGTGGTCGGCCCGCTCGCCGAGCCGGAAGATGAGCCGCTGACGGATCAGGCCGGCCAACGCTGCGGGGACGGCACCAGCGCGGTCGGCGGTGATCACCGCATGCAGCCCGACGTCGGGGCCATCGGCGACCAGGCGCACCAGTTCGTCGAAGCGACCGTCAGGATCCGCCTCGCCCCAGGCGGCGCGAAAGCCGGCGAGGCCATCGACCACGACGACGACGCGGGGTTCGGTGGACGATGGCGCGGGGAGCTGGCGTCGCCGCCGGAGCTCGCCGGTGAGATGGCGGAGCAGGCGCTGCTGGCGCTCGAGGTCGTCGGCGGTGGCGACGGTTCCGCAGTGGGGCAGACCGGCGAGCGGCGCGAGGTCGCCGGCGCCGAAGTCGAGCACGTGCACGTGCAGGTCAGCGGGCCCGCTCCGCGCGGCCGCCGCGAGGACCGTGGTGGCGGCCGCGGTGGTCGTGCCCGAACCACCGATGCCGACCAGCAGCAAGTTCCCGTGGCCCGGCCGCCAGCCGGTCGCGGCCAGGCGCTGCTCGTCGGGGAGGTCGGCGAGCGCGAAGGCCACCTCGGGCTCGTCGGCGCCGGACTCGGCTGCCGCTCCGGCGGCGGTGACGTCGGCCAGGGTGACGAGCGAGGGCAGCGGGTCGGGCCAGGGCCGGCGGGGTGGCGCCTGGCCCGTGGCCGCGAACGCTCGTTGAGCGGCCGCGACGAGGCGGGCGAGGTCGGTCTCGACCCCGGCGTCCACCGCGAGGCCGCCGGCTGCGACCGTGCCGGGCGGTGGCGCTCGATCGGGGCCGAACCGGAACGGCACGACCTCGATCGGGCCCAGGTCGAGGTCGCTCGGCGCCGTCACCCGAGCCACCTGCACGGCCACGACCTCACCGGCGCCGAGGCGCACGAGCGCTCGGCCCGGACGGCCGCGAGGCAGCCACGCGGCGGCGGGGCCGTCGATCACGTCGCGACTGTCGGGCTCGTCCTGCACGCGCAGCGCGATGCGGAGGTTCGTGTTGGCGCGGATCTGGTCGTTGACCGCGCCCGACGGCCGCTGGGTCGCGAGCACGAGGTGGACCCCGAGGCTGCGCCCGCGCTGCGCGACGCCGACCAGCGCCGGCACGAACGTCGGAAGCTCGGCGGTCAGCGTGGCGAACTCGTCGATGACCACGACGAGGCGCGGGAGCGGCGGCCCCGGTCGCGGCTGGCGTCGATAGGCCGCGAGATCTTCGGCCCCCGCGGCCCGCAGCCGGCTCTCGCGGTGGCGCAGCTCGGCCTCGAGGCATCGGAGGGCGCGCGCCGCGAGGTGGGCGTCGAGGTCCGTCACGACGCCGACCGTGTGCGGCAACCGGGCGCAGTCGTCGAACGCGCTGCCACCCTTGAAGTCCACGAGCAGGAACGTGATGTGCTCGGGCCCGGCCCTCACGGCGAGCGACGCCACGAACGTGCGCAGCAGCTCGCTCTTGCCGGCGCCGGTGGTGCCCGCGACCAGCGCATGAGGCCCGTCGCGGCACAGGTCGACGGTGAACGCACCGTCGTGCGCGAGTCCGATGGTGGCGACCGGATCGGGGTCGGGGCCGGCGGCGCGCCAGCGGGCGGCGACTGCCTCGGTCGTCAGGTTCGAGAGGCCGAGCAGCGGCGGGAGCGTCGCCGAGCTGGGCAGCGACCGGCCGCCATCGGCCGCCTCGGGGTCCGCAAAGCGGGCCAAGCCGCGCGCGGCCCGCCGCGCTGTGGGCTCGGACAGCCCGGCGGCGAGCACGGGAGCGCTGCGGATCCCGCCGTCGATGTGCGTGACCGCGGCAGCGCCGGCCAGCCCGTCGAGGGCGATGACCGATGAGCAGGCCGCCGGCAGCCGGTCTTCGGTCGGCGCAACCACGATGGCCGCCAGGGGGCCTCGGCCGCGACGGAGGAGCGCTTGACCGACCGAGCCGCTGGCCTCGCCCGCCGACCCGGGGTCGTCGAGCACCACCAGCGTGGTCGGCCGTGCGGTCGCATCCGTGCCCGCACCGCCTCGTCGGTCCGCAGTCCGCTCGCCGAGCGCGGCGACCACGACCTCGACGTCGTCGTCACCGCCGGCCAGGAGGCGACCGCCACCGATGCGATCCTCGGTATGGGGGAGCCACTTCGCCCAGTCCCAATCGCCGGCGCCCGACCGTGCGGTGAGCACCGCGACGGCGAGGTCGGCCGGTCCGTGGCTCGTCGCCGCCTGTACCAGCAGCGAGCGGGCGACGGCCAGCGTTGCGGCCCGGGGCCCGACCACACCGATCACGCCGCCAGCGCGCAACGACACCTCGACCGGTCCCTCGGGCAGCGTCGCGGCACCCTGGACGGCGGCCTGCACCGCGGGTCCCAGCCCGAGCGGCTCGCCGTTGACGGGGGGCTGCCAGCGCACGGGCCCGGTCCCGGCCCGCAGCGCAAGCGCGTCGGGATGGTGGGGCCGGCGCTCCCACACGTGGCCGCCCGACCCCATGGCCCGGCGGCAGACCTCGGCGAGGTCGGGCAGCCGCCGTTCGAGGCGCGCCCGTTCCGCGGTGGCCGCCGCGGTGAGCGCGGCGCGGAACAGCGCGAGCTCGGCCCGGGCCCGCGCCGCCTCGCGGCGACGGGTGTGGCGGCCCCGCCGCTTCGATTCGACCGCACCGCCGAGGATCATCACCGGGCTCAGGAGCATGAACATCGCGTACGTCCAGGAGTGCAGCAGCCTGACCATCACGAGCCCGAGCACCAGCGGCGCCACGATGCCGACGATGCCGACCGGGGTGGTGCCCACGGCCGCCGCGGGCGGGGCCGGAGGGTCGATCGCCGGAGGTGGCGGCGGGTCGGCGGGGCGGGGCGGTCGGTTGAGCGGCGCCGGTCCCGAGCGCACGATTCCGGGCGGCTCCGACTCGGGAGGCCCGCTGCTGGAGGCACCGTCGGTGCCGCCGGGCGCCGTCGCACTGGTCGGCGTGCAGCGCAGCTGCGTCGCCCCGCAGCGCAGCGCGTCGCCGGGAGCGAGCCTGCGGCTGCCGCGCACGGGCTCGGTCCCGACCCACGTGCCGTTGCGCGAGCCGAGGTCGGTCACGTCGACCTGCCCGTCGAGCGTGATGACGAGGTCGGCATGCCGAGCCGACACGGCCGCGTCGGCCAGCGCGATCGCGGGCGTGTCCCCGTCCTGCCCCACCGCGCCGGCGCGGCCGATGCGCGTGTGGCCCGCGGGCCGCGGCCAGCTGCGCCCGGCGTCGAGCCCCCCGACGGTTGCGACGACCACGACGGCGTCCGCGTCCCCTCCCGGTGGTGTCGCGGACGACGGGTACGCCCGGCCGTCGCCGTCGCCGTCGCCGTCGCCGTCGCCGTCGCCGTCGCCGTCGCCGTCGCCGTCGCCATTGAAGTCGCGGTCGCGGTCGCGGTCGCGGTCGCTGTTGCGGTCGCTGTCGGCCGCGGCGAGGCGCGCCTCGGCCGTCGGTGGGAGGCCGTGATCCGGGCTGGGCGCGCTGGGGTCGCGGGGCACTGCGCCGTCGGCCGTGGCGCGCTCGGCGAGCCCAGCCGGCCCGAGCCGTAGGACCACGCCCGGACGTAGGCCGGCGCGGTCCACTCGCCGACCCGGCGGGACGGTCCGCCCGTCGACCTGCACGGCCCGGGTCGGATGGACCGGGTCGAGCGCGGCGGCCAGGTCGGCGACCACGGCGTCGGGATCGTGCAGCCGCACCTCGACCTCCCGCTGGTTGGGTCCGTCCTCGAAGCGGACGTGCATCGGTGACCTCCGGGTGACGACGTGGCGGGTGCCGGTCGGGCTCGCTGACGGCGGTCGGGCCGCCGAGGCCGTTGGCCGGGCCCCGAGCTCCGGCCCAGCCGGGGTTCGCACGGCGCGCCCGGCGTACCCGCGGCCGCCGGGCGCCAACCGAGCGGGTGCCGACCGACGGGCCGCCAACCGAGCGGGTGCCGACCGACCGTGGGCATGCGGACTCGGAGGCCGCCGCAGGTAGGGTCGAACGGTGCCTGAACCTCTCGTTCCGTCCACCGGCCTCGGCGTGCTGCACCTGTTCTGTCGGGTGGCGCCCGACGCGGATCGCGCCGCCGTGGCCGCCGCGGTGAAGGCGGCCGAGGCCGACGGCCTCCAGGTCGTCCCGATCGCCGTCCTCGGCCACAAGGCCGACGTGGCGCTGATGGTCCTCGGCCCCGACCTGTGGCGCCTGCGGTCGCTGCAGGCCGACGTCGCGCGGGCCGGCCTCGACGTCGTCGACTCGTACGTCTCGCTCACCGAGCTGTCCGAATACGCGCAGGGCGTGCCCGAGCCGCTGCGGCAGGCTCGGCTGTACCCGCAGCTGCCCCCGGAGGGCAAGGCCGCCTGGTGCTTCTATCCGATGTCGAAGCGGCGCGAGGCCGAGCACAACTGGTTCACGCTGCCCTACGACGACCGCAAGGCGCTGATGTACGAGCACGGCACGTCGGGCCGCAAGTTCGCCGGACGGGTGCTGCAGGTGGTGACCGGCTCGGCCGGCCTCGACGACTACGAGTGGGGCGTGACCCTGTTCGCGGTGACGCCCGACGATCTCAAGGAGGTCGTCTACACGATGCGCTTCGACGAGGCCTCCGCGAAGTACGCGGAGTTCGGCGAGTTCATCTCGGGGGCCGTCGGCACGCTCGACGAGGTCCTCGACGTCGCGGGTCTGCGCTGACGGCAACCTGACCCGAGACCGGCTGGCGCGGGCCCGGGTGGCCTCGCGGCGAGCGGCCGCAGGGCCTCACTAGGATCCTGCGCCACATGGTCCCGACCCTGTCGTTGCCGTCGCCCCGGGTATTGCTGGCCATCCTCGCCATCTTCCTCCTGGCGCCGGCGGCCCGGGTCGCCGCGCAGGTGCCCGCCAGCAGTGCCGCCGGCTGCGGCACGAACCGTGTCGAGACCGCGAAGCTGTACGGCAAGTCGCTGGACAACACGATCTGGGGACGGCTCTGCCAGGTGCGCAACGGCAAGCCGGCCTACGCGAAGGGCGTCCGGATCACCGTGCGCCAGGGCGCCACCCGCGTCGGCACCGCGGTCACCAACGCGGACGGGCTGTTCGTGGTGGCGATCCCGGGCAACGGGACCTACGACGTCGAGATCGACGTGAAGACGTTGCCGAAGGGCTTCGCGCTGACCGACCCGGCCGGCTCGGTGCATCCCAACGTGCCGGTCAACCTCGGCGACCAGCAGGTCCACTTCTTGCTCGGCCAGGACTCGGGGGCCCGGCGCACGTTCGCTGACTACGCCACCGCCACGGCCCAGGGCCTGAAGCTCGGCCTCATCCTCGCGGTCGCCGCGGTCGGGCTCTCGCTGGTCTTCGGCGTCACCGGCCTCGTGAACTTCGCCCACGCCGAGCTGGTCACGTTCGGCGCGCTGGCCGCGTACCTCGTGAACCAGGGCTTCGGGTGGCCGTTCCTGGTGGCCGCCCCGCTCGGCGTGCTGGCCGGCGCCGCGTTCGCGTGGACGCACGAGCGGATCCTGTGGCGTCCGCTCCGGCACCGGCGCCTGGCCGGGCTGTCGATGATGGTGGTGTCGATCGGCCTGTCCATCGCGCTGCGCAACATCCTGCAGATCGTGGCCGGCGCCGACCCGCTCGGGTACCGGGCCGGCGGGGTGCGGCGGGCGGTCAAGGTCGGGCCGATCGGCCTGCCCCCCAACGACTGGTACCTCTCGGGCGCGTGCATCGTCGTGCTGGTGGCCATCGTGCTGCTGCTCAAGCGCACCCGCCTCGGCATGGCGGTGCGCGCCGTGGCCGACAACCCCGACCTCGCGGCGTCGTCGGGGATCTCGGTCGACCGGATCATCGGCAAGGTCTGGCTGCTGTGCGGCGCGCTCGCCGGCCTCGGCGGCATCCTCTACGGGCTGTCGTACAAGGTCCAGTTCGACATGGGCTTCACCGTGCTCCTGTCGCTGTTCGCGGCGGTCGTGCTCGGTGGGCTCGGTTCGGCCTATGGCGCGATCCTCGGTGCGCTCGTGATCGGCACCGTGCAAGAGGCCAGCGGGCTGTGGATCGACACGGACTACAAGTTCGTGATCGCCCTCTCCGTGCTGATCCTCGTGCTGCTGTTCCGGCCGCAGGGGATCCTCGGGTCCAGGGAGCGGTTCGGGTGAACGGCCCCGACCCGCGGCGTCACAGGAGCGGCCCGTGTTCCTGCTGACGATCTTCGGCATCGCGCTGCAGACGGCGCTCGGCTTCCAGGGCGCGTCCTACGCGCTGAGCGCCACCGGGCTCAACGTGCACTTCGGCTACACGGGCCTCTCGAACTTCGGCCACGTCGGGTTCATGCTCGTGGGCGCCTACGGCGTGGCCATCGCCGTCAACCGCGGGTGGCCGCTCTGGGCCGGCGTGGTCCTCGGCATCGGCGGCGCGGTCGCGCTCGGGCTGGTGATGGGCTTGCCGACCCTGCGCCTGCGGGGCGACTACCTCGCCATCGCCACGATCGCGGTCGCCGAGATCCTGCGCCTCGTCGCCAACGCCGGGCCGAGCGTCGACGTGACCGGCTCGACGCGAGGCCTGGCCATCCCCTCATCGGTCTTCCAGTCGCACAACCCCATCCCGAAGCGCTCGTACGGCCTCGGCAGCTCGTTCGTCTTCAGCTCGCGCCAGCTGTGGGGGATGGCCTGGACCTGGGGGCTCGTCGGGCTCTGCTGCCTGCTCGTCTGGGCGTTGATGCGCAGCCCGTGGGGCCGTGTCCTGCGCGCCATCCGCGAGGACGAGGACGCGGCACGAGCGCTCGGCAAGAACGTCGTGGCCTACAAGCTGCAGGCCTTCGTGCTCGGCGGCGTGATCGGTGCCCTCGCCGGGATCATGTACGCCCTCGACGCGTCGAGCGTGAACCCCACGACCTGGGTCGCCACGCTCACGTTCTCGCTGTACGCCGTCGTGATCCTGGGCGGACCCGGCCGCGTGCTCGGGCCGGTCGTGGGCGCGGTCATCTACTGGTTCCTGTTCTCCGTGACCGAGGGCGTGCTCTCCCACCTCTGGTTCCACATCAGCGACACCACGATCGGCGCCGTGCGCCTCGCGCTGGTCGGCGTCGGGCTCATGGCGCTCATGATCTTCCGGCCGCAGGGGATTCTCGGGAACCGCAAGGAGATGCTCGCCGGTGTCCGGTGACCCCACGCCGGACGCGGCCACGACGAGCGCGAACGGGACCGCCGCGTCGGCCGCCGTGCTCGACGGGGTGCCCGCCGAGCCGGGGGTGGCGAAGCCGGACCCGGTCCTGGTGGCCGACGCCGTGCGGCGCCGCTACGGCGGCGTGCTCGCGGTGGACGTCGATCATCTCGAGGTGCAGCGCGGCCTGATCACCTCGCTGATCGGGCCGAACGGCGCCGGCAAGACGACGCTGTTCAACCTCCTCACCGGGTTCGACCATCCCGATGAAGGGCGCTGGAGCCTCGACGGCGAGGAGGTGGCCGGCACCAAGCCGCATCGGCTCGCAGCCAAGGGCATGGTGCGGACCTTCCAGCTGACCAAGACGCTGGCGCGCATGACCGTGCTCGACAACATGAAGCTGGCCGCGCCCCACCAGGCCGGCGAGCACCTGTTGGCCGCGCTGATCCCGAGTCGCTGGCGCACGCAGGAGGCCGAGGTCGAGGCCCGCGCCCGCGAGCTGCTCGGCCAGTTCAAGCTCGACCACATGGCCGGCGACTACGCGGGCGGCCTGTCCGGCGGCCAACGCAAGCTGCTGGAGATGGCGCGGGCGCTCATGAGCTCGCCGAAGCTGGTGATGCTCGACGAGCCCATGGCCGGCGTGAACCCGGCCTTGACGCAGAGCCTGCTGGGTCATGTGACCGCCCTGCGCGACGGCGGCATGTCGGTGCTGTTCGTCGAGCACGACATGGACGTGATCATGACCATCAGCGACTGGGTCGTCTGCATGGCCGAGGGGCGCATCATCGCCGAGGGTCGGCCTGCAGACATCGCCGGCAACCCGAAGGTCATCGAGGCGTACCTCGGCTTCGACCACGAGGCGCGCGCCAGGGAGGAGCCCTCGTGACCGACGTCGAGAACCCCGGCGATCCCGCGGTGCTGCTCCGGGCCGACGACCTGGTGGCCGGCTACATCCCCGGGGTCGACATCCTGAACGGGGCGTCGCTCGAGCTGCGGCGCGGCGAGCTCGTCGGCGTCATCGGGCCGAACGGTGCCGGCAAGTCCACGCTGATCAAGGCCCTGTTCGGGCTCGTGCCGGTGCGCTCCGGGCGGGTCACGTTCGCCGGCGACGACATCACCGGCCTCGCCGCGCACGAGCTCGTGGCCCGCGGGGTCGGCTATGTCCCGCAGGTGCGCAACGTGTTCGCCACCCTGACCGTCGAGGAGAACCTGCGCATGGGCATCTTCCTCGACCCGTCGAGGTTCGACGAGCGGTTCGTCTCGGTGGCCGAGCTCTTCCCGCTGTTGGCCGAGCGGCGCCGTGAGCGGGTCGGCCTGCTGTCGGGCGGCCAACGACAGATGGTGGCCATGGGCCGGGCCCTGATGACGTCGCCGGCCGTGCTGCTGCTCGACGAGCCGTCGGCGGGGCTGTCGCCCAAGAACCAGGACGAGGTGTTCGCCCGCGTGGATCAGGTGAAGCGAGCTGGTGTGTCGGTCGTGATGGTCGAACAGAACGCCCGCAAGTGCCTGCAGATCGCCGACACTGCCTTCGTCCTCGACCAGGGCCGCAACGCGTATGCGGGCACCGGCCAATCCCTGTTGGACGACCCGACGGTGATCGAGCTCTATCTCGGCACGCTCGCTCGCAACGTCTAGCCAGCCGAGCAGGCCCGGCACGGGTCGGTCATGATGCGCGCATGACCCAGTTGGCGCGGGGGCAGTTCGGCGATGAGTTCACCTGGGGGGTGGCGCACGCCGCGTACCAGGTCGAGGGCGCGTGGGACGCCGACGGCAAGGGCCCGTCGATCTGGGACACGTTCACCCACCGGCCCCGGACCGTGCGCGATCGCTCCAATGGAGACGTGGCGTGCGACTTCTATCACCGCTATGCGGGCGACACCGCCCTCGTCAAGCGGTTGGGCTTCGGCGCCCAGCGCTTCTCGATCTCGTGGCCGCGCGTGCTGCCCGATGGCACCGGCCGGGTCAACCGCGCCGGCCTCGACTTCTATTCGCGCGTCGTCGACGCCTGCCTCGAGCGCGGTGTCGAGCCGTGGGTGACGCTCTACCACTGGGACCTGCCCGAGGCCCTGCAACGCCGCGGCGGGTGGGCCAACCGCGACATCGTGGACTGGTTCGGCGAGTACGTCGGGGTGGTCGCCGACGCGCTCGGCGACCGGGTCCGGCACTGGATGATCTTCAACGAGCCGTGCAGCTTCACGCTCGTCGGTCACCTCGCCGGCCAACACGCGCCCGGGGTGCGGAGCCTGCGCAAGTTCTTGGCCGCGGTGCACCATGTGAACCTCGCGCAGGCCGCCGGCGCGCGGGTGCTGCGCGACAGCCTCGACGACGCCGATGTCGGCACCACCCACATCGTCACGCCGTCCCGCATGCTCGGCACGACCCGCCGTCACCAGCGGGCCGCCCGCAGCCTCGATGCGCTGCTCAATCGCGCCCACCTCGAGCCAAACTTCGGCCTCGGCTACCCGATCGCCGACTGTCCACTGCTCAGGGGCATCCGTCGCTACCAGCGCGACGGCGACGACAAGGCCGTGCTCGTCGACTGGGACTTCATCGGCGTGCAGTACTACACGCGCTTGCTCGTGCACCCGTTGCCGGTTCCGCTCCTCCATGCGCTGCCCCGCTACGGCCGCGACTTCCGCCGCTACGAGATCACGGCCACGGGTTGGGAGGTCCAGCCCGACGGCCTCCACGAGGCCCTGACCAAGGTGCACGCGTACGGCAAGGTGTCACGGATCTACGTGACCGAGAACGGCGCGGCGTTCCCCGACCACCTCGTGGGTGATCGCATCCACGACGACCGCCGTACCGCGTTCTATCGGGACCACCTCGAGCAGGTCCGCCGTGCGCAGTCCGATGGTGTGCCGGTCCACGGATACTTCTGCTGGTCGCTGCTCGACAACTTCGAATGGGCCGAGGGCTTCGGGCCCCGCTTCGGCCTCGTGTACACCGAGTTCGCGACGCAACGTCGGATCATCAAGGACTCGGGCCGCTGGTTCCAGGAGTTCCTCGCGGCCTGACGGTTCGACTGCCCGGCACCTTCGGAGACGCGCAGCGGGGGCCCGAGGGCCCCCGCTGGAACTGCAGTGATCTCGCGGGCTATTTGCCCACGTTGATGGAGCTGGTGGTCGTGTACTTGCCGTCGGCACCGAAGGTGTAGACGTCGTACTGCCCCGCGGAGGGCTCGCCTGCCGCCGAGAAGTCGAGGGCGCCGGAGGCTCCGTCGTAGTTGATCGACGTGCCCTTCTGGATCAGCGCGACGCACTCCTTGTAGGTGGTGCACTTCGTGGCGCTGCTGTCCTTGCCCTTGGAGATCTCGCTCATGAGCTTGGCGATCTCGTAGGGAGCGTTGGACTTGGCCTGCTGGGCGGCGAGCGCCATCAAGACGGCGCAGTCGTAGGCCTGCGACGAGTAGATGGGCGACGTGACCTCAGGAGCGAAGGCCTTGAACGCGGCCGGGAAGAACTTGGCCCCGTTGGTGGGTGCGGCCGAAGCGGCCGTGCCCTTGATGCCCTTGGTGATGGCCGGATTGGCCTTGTCGACCGCCTGGTAGAGGGTGTTCGACTGCATGCCGTCGGTCACGTAGATCGGCACGTCCTTCGGGCCGATGCTCTTCTGGATCATGCCCTTGAGCACGAGCCCGCCGTCCTCGGGATAGCCGATGAGCACGATCGAGTCCGGCTTGACCGCCGCGACCTTGCCGACCTCGCTGTCGAACGAGGTGCCGCCCGGGTCATAGGTGGTCACGTTCACGACCTTGGCTCCTGCGCCCTCGAGGTCGGGCTTCAGGAACTTCACGAAGCCCGTGCCGTAGTCGCTGTTCTGTGCGAGGACGGCGACCTTCTGGTGACCGTCGTCGGAGATGGCCTTGGCCAGCGCCTGCGCTTGCAGGTTGTCCGGCGGTGCCGTGCGGAAGTACAGGCCCGCGTCGGGATGGGTGGTGAGGTCGCTGCCGGTGTTGGACGGCGAGCACTCGACCGTGCCCGACGACGTGACCTTGTCGATGATCGACTTGGTGGTGCCCGACGCCGCGGCCCCGATGATGCCGGCCACCTTGTCGTTGTTGATCAGCTGGTCGGCCGACGCTTTCGCGATGTCGTCGGTGTTGCCTCCGCCGTCGTCCTTGACGATCAGCTTGATCGGCTTGCCGTTGACGCCGCCGGCCGCATTGATGTCCCTTTCGGCCATCTGAGCGCCCCGGATCATCGGCGGCCCGAGCTGGGCCAGCTTGCCGGTCTGCGGAAGCAGGGCACCGATGACCAGCGAGGTCCCGCCGGTCTTGCGGCCGCCGTTCTGGTCGGGCGCGACCGGCGGCGCGGCCGCGGTGGTGCTCGTGGTGGTCGCCCCCGCCGTCGTTCCACCGGCCGTCGTCGTGGCGGTCGCGCTGGTGGTCGAGGCGCTCTTCTTGCTGCTGCCGCAAGCGGCGGCTGCGAGCGCGAGCGCCGTCCCCAAAGCGACGGCCCGCACAAGAGTGCTATTGGTCCGCATGCGCATCTTGCCTTTCGTAGGTGATTCCCCTAAACGCGAGCGTGAGCATAGAGGTGACGGTCCCCCGGGGGTCCGACGCCTGCACCGTGGCCGGCACCTGCCCTCGGGTGCCACCATGGTCGCCATGTCTGCCCCTTCGCTGCCGTCGTCGCGCGCAGCTCTCGACCACAAGCTCGCCGCGCTGCAGGCCAGCCTTCGCGGGTTCGAACGAGTCGTGGTCGCGTTCTCGGGTGGGGCCGATTCTGCCTTCCTCGCGTGGTCCGCCACCGACGTGCTCGGGGTCGAGCGCGTCCACTGCGTCACCGCGGTGTCGCCGTCGCTCCCCGGTGCCGAGCTCGACGCGTGCGCCGAGGTGGCCCGCTCCTGGGGGCTGCGGTGGACGTCGGTCCCCACCGACGAGATGGAGGACGCCGCCTACCGCCGCAACGACGCCGATCGCTGCTACTGGTGCAAGGACGCGCTGATGCGTGCGCTCGGCCCGCTCGCCGCCGCCGCCGAGGCCACGGTCGTGCTCGGCGTCAACGTCGACGACCTCGGCGACCATCGTCCCGGCCAGCGGGCGGCGCAGGAGCAGGGCGCCGCGTTCCCGCTGGTCGCCGCGGGCCTGACCAAGGCCGACGTGCGGGAGGCGTCGCGGCAGGCCGGCCTGGTCACGTGGGATAAGCCGGCGGCCGCCTGCCTGGCGTCCCGGCTGCCGTACGGCACCCCGGTCACCGTGGGGGTGCTGGCGTCCGTCGAGCAGGCCGAGGCCGGCCTCCGCGCCCTCGGGTTCGACGACCTGCGCGTCCGCCACTACCGCGAGCTGGCCCGCATCGAGGTCCCGGTCGCACGGCTCGCCGAGGCGGTCGAGCGCCGCGAGGCGATCGTGGCCGCGGTGGCCGGGGCCGGCTACCGCTACGTCACGCTCGACCTCGAGGGCCTGCGCAGCGGCAACCTCAACGGCCAGCTGGTCAGCAAGGGCCGCTCTTGACGGTGGTGTCGGTGCCCGTGGCCGGGAGGATGAGGCACGCGGCGTAGCCCTTGGCGTTCACCTGGACCTTGCCGTCGTCGTCCTTGCCGTCGCCGTTGGCGTCGACGATCCCCGTGATCTGCGGGTGTCCGGGCACCTTGGTCGCCGCGTCGCGCAGCGCCTTCACGGACCGCACGCCCTGAGAGCGAGCCGTGGGATCGACCTTCAGGGCGGCTCGCAGGGCCTCGGCCTCCACCCGTGGTGCCGCCTTGTCGAGCGCCACCTGCGCGTCCTGCTGGGCGGACTTGAGCGTGTCCTTGGCCTTGTCCCGGGTCGCCTTCGAGCACGCAGGCGCGAGGAGGAGCGTGCAGGCCACGAGGACGGCGACGAGGGGGCGGCAGATGGGGGACACGACGACCTCCCGGTCCAGGCTCGTTTGCGGCGGACCAGGGCGCACCTCTACCCGGCTCACCCGGCCGCGATCACCGCTCAGGTGCCGGCGAGGCGGTCCACGACGGGCGCCATCTCGTCGGTGGCCGACATCGAGATGCCGATCTCGCTGATGCCCCACCGCTCGCGGCGCGCCACCAGCGTGTCGCAGATCAGGTCGACGTCGCCGGCCAGCGCGAACGGCGACTCGAGAGCGGCGTCGGGGGTGAGGCCGAGGCCGGCGCCGATCAGCTCGGCCATGCCCTGGCGATCGTCGGTGACCGCGGCGACATGGACGCGGACCTGAAGGGTCAGGTCGCCGAGGCGATCGCCGGCGGCCTCGCGGATCCACGCCACCTTGCGGTCGGTCTGCTCCGCGGTGGCGTCGGGGCCGACCGACGCGTCGATCACCCCGCCCGGCAGGCTCACGTTGATGCCCACGACGTCGGCCTCACGCGCCGCCAGCGTGAGCATCCGCTTGCCGCCGCCACCGATCACGATCGGCGGGTGCGGGCGCTGCACCGGCTTGGGGAAGCCGTCGAGCCCGTCGATGTCGTAGTGGGCGCCGTGGAACGTCAGCGGACCGTCGGCGAGCAGGCCCTTCATGACCGTGATCGCCTCGGCCAGGCGCTCGATGCGCCGGCCGGGCGGGTCGAGCGGGATGCCGCTCCAGGTGTAGTCCTCGGTCATCCAGCCGGCGCCCAGCGCCACGCGGATGCGGCCGCCCGACAGCTGATCGAGCGTGGCGATCTCCTTGGCCAGCACCGCCGGGTGGCGCAGGTCGTTGCAGAAGACCATCGCGCCGAGCGTGAGCCGCTCCGTCGCCGACGCGGCGGCGGCCAGCGCGGTGATCGGGCCGAGCTGGTCATCGAGGTGGTCGGCGATGCCGAGTCCGGCGTAGCCCAAGTCCTCGACATGGCGGGCGAGCGCGAGCCACTCATCGACCGACCGGCACTTCGAGCCCTGGACCGTGAACGCAAAGGGGCGCACCCCCCGCGAATGTGGAGTAGAAGCGGTCGTCATAGCGTCCGCTTCTACTCCACATTCGCGGGGGTGACCTGCGGGCGGGGTGGGCGGACGGTGGCGCCGGGGGGGACGTCGGTGCTGACCACCGTGCCGGCGCCGATGCGCGCGCCGGCTCCGATGGTGATGGGGCCGACCACGACGGCGTTCGCGCCGATCTCCACGCCGTCGCCGATCACCGGGCTGGTCGTGACCTCGCCGGGGCCGCGGCGGATGTTGCCGATCGTGACGCCGTGGCGCAGCAGGACGTCGGCGCCGAGCGTGCTCGTGGGGTTCACGACCAGGCCCTGGCCGTGGCGGACGCGCAGCCCGGGGCCCACCGGCGTCGCGGCCGGCAGCTCGACCCCCAGCACCCACTCGACCAGCAGCCGGTAGGCCACCAGCACGGGCAGCAGCGCGATCCGCTGGAGCGTCGACTGGCGGGAGGCGCGGTGCGCGGCGGACGCGAGGCGGTACGAGACGACCAGCACCAGGCTCTTCGTCTCGCCGCGGTTGGCGGCCAGGTCGCGCCGCAGCGCGGCTCCGAGCGGACCCGGCGCCTCGACGTCGGTCACCCGGTCACCCGGTCACTCCGCGGCGCCGACCGAAGCGGCCGCAGCCGTGGCCGGCTCCGGTGCGCGGGACGGCGCCACCGCCCTGACCGCCGGGCCGACGAGCACGTAGCTCTTCGTGAGCCCGAGCACCCGCTCGCGGTGCACCTCGGCGTCGGGGAACATCGCCCGCAGGGCGCGCAGCGGGACCAGCCGCACCGACTGGGCCTTGGCCACGGCCGCGGCGCGGTCGGCGATGGGGCGCTTGGCCCAACCGAGGCGCAGGTGCTGCAGCAGGAACGCCTGGGTCCTCAGCGGCAGGAAGTTGAAGTACGGGAACAGGAAGTGGGGCTCGATCGGGAACCAGCGGCACGGCGTCTGCAGCACCCAGCGCCGGCCGATGCGGCGGACCTCGTCGGCCATGGCTCGCTGATCGGCGGGACCGCCCACGTGCTCGATGACCGAGTTCGAGAAGACGAGGTCGAACGAGCCGTCGCCGAGCTCGGGCATCGAGCGGGCGTCGCCGGACTGCACGGTGACCGACCCGACGGCGGCGTGGGTCGGGTCGGCGTTGATGACGGTGAGGTCGAGGTCGTCGAGGTCACGGCTGAGCGAACGCCAGAACCCGGCCGTCCCGCCGACGTCGAGCACGCGGGGCGGGGCGCCGGGCCGGGCCAGCGCCGCGAGCTCGGCCTCGACGATGCGGAACCGCCGGCGCCGGAGCCGCGAGGCGACCGAGCGCGGGTTCGAGTTGTCGAGGGTGAGCGACAGGATCTTCTCGCGGGCGGGCATGGCGAGCCGGTGACCGATCGAGTTGGGGGACGGCGGCAGCGTACCGGCCGCCCTACGTGCGCTCGGCGACCGGAACCTCTCGCTCAAGGTTCGGCCGCAAAGCGCCGAGGTTGAGGAAAGGACATCGGGAGACGGAGACGGTCGTGCGGCGCGGGTCGGGGCGAAATGCGAGTCGGGCACTGCTGCTGCCGTTGTGGTTCGGGCTGCTGCTCGCGTTGGTCGGCTGCATGCCCGGCCAGGACCCGCGGCTGCTGCTGTTCAGCTCACGGCGCGGCGGGCGCGGCCCGCTGCCGGTCACGCCGCGTCCGCCGGCCCCGGTCCCGAACGACGGGTGGCGGGTCATCGGCGGCGACGAGTTCAACGGCACCGCCATCGACCCGACGCGCTGGAAGGCGTACCACAACAACTACGGCGATGGCGGGGGCTCGACCCGCCAGTGCCTGACGCCGGCCAACGTCCGTGAGGCCGATGGCAGCGTCCAGATCACCGCTCAGCGCCAGCAGGTGACCTGCCCCCGGGGCGGGGTGCGCAGCTTCACGTCGGGCTTCCTCGGGTCGCGCGACGTCGGCCGCTACTACCCGAAGTTCGCCCGCTTCGAGGTGCGGGCCAAGCTGCCCCACGGCCAGGGCCTGTGGCCCGCGTTCTGGCTGCGCCACCGCAACGGCGCCGGCGTGGCCGAGGTCGACATCATGGAGTACCTCCACACCGACAAGCCGGGCCAGACGTCGGGGACCCTGCACCTCGACGGCCGCTACAACCTGTCCAAGAAGTACGTGTGGGTCGAGGACCCCGCGGCGCCGGCGGCCTGGCACACCTGGGGCGTCGACATCGAGCCGGCCGGCACCGACGTTCGGTTCACGTTCCGCCTCGACGGCGTCGCCTACCACTCGTACGTCGACACCCAGCACGGCTGGGCCGCGGCCGATCCGAACGCCACCTGGGACATCGCCGTCAACCTCGCCGTTGGCGGCGACTGGGGCGGCAACCCCGACGACGCGCTCGGCTACCTGGGCAACCTCGGCCGCTGTGCCCAGGGCGGCGTCGCCCCGGCCTGCCGGGCCGTGGGCGTGCGTCGCGCGCAGTTCCCGTCGACCTACGTCGTCGACTGGGTTCGGGTCTCCACCCGCACCTGAGCCACCGCCTCCCCGAACCGGTCCGCCCGGCTGCCTAGCGTGGCCGGATGCCGGACGGAAGCAGGCCGAGAACCGGCGTGCGCCGTTCGCCAAGGGTGGTGGCGCTCGTGGTGCTCGTGGCGGCGGCGCTCGCGGGCTGCTCGTCGAGTGGGCCGGCGCCCGTGCCGTCCCCCGCCTGTCCTTCGGTCGACACCTCGCTGCGCGTCGAGCGGCGCAGCGGGCGGGCCGAGCTGGTCGATCGGTCGGGAGCGGTCGTCCGGCTGCGCGCCGCCAACGTCCGCTTCGAGCGCAGCGGCGGACGGCTGCCCGAGGTCTATGCGGCCGCGCAGCTGCAGTCGGTGCGCCGGGCCGGCATCGACACGATCCGCGTCGCGGTGCGCTGGGTCGATCTCCAGCCCCGCCCGGGTGCGCTCGATCCGGCGTTCGCGGCCCGCCTGGACCTGCTCGTGGCCCGGGCCGGTGACGTCGGCCTGCGGGTGCTGCTCGATCCCATCCACGTCGGCGGCGGCGATGCCCAGGGCCAGTTCCTGCCGCGCTGGGCCAACGGGGGTCGCCCGGTCACCACCGACGAGGTGCTGCCGACCCTCGAGCGCCAAGGCCAGGACTACCTCGTGGCGGTGCTGCGCCGCTGGTGCCGCGTCCCGGCGGTGATCGGCCTCGACCTCGTGAACGAGCCCCGTGAGGACCGCCGGTCGGGCGTCGACCTCGCGGCGCGCAACCGCCGGCTCGTCGCGCTGTACCACCGCTGGATCGTTGCGCTGCGCGGGGTCGACGGCGACGCGCTCCTCGCCCTCGAGCCCTACTACGGCCTGACCCTCATCGATCCGGCGCTGGTGGCGTCGCTCGCGACGACCGGCGGCAACCTCGTGTGGGCGCCCCACGACTACGGCACGGGCGGGTCGGGCGACGGCTACACCGCCACGGGCTACCCGCAGCTCGACGCCTTCGACGCCGGCCAGGTCGCGAGCCGGGGCCGCTACCCGACCGGTGGTCCCGCCCGCGCCGCACGACGGCGCGACCAGGCCGCTCACCTCGCATCCCAGGACCGCGTCGCCCGCGCGGCAGGCATGCCGCTGCTCGTCGGCGAGTTCGGCATCCCGAGCGGGTGGACCGGACGACGCGAGCTGCTCTGCGACAAGGTCGCGCTCTACCGCCAGCGCGGCTGGTCGTGGGCGGTGTGGGAGCTCGACCACCGCATCGATCCCGGCTACGGCCTGTGGGACCCGGGCACCACGCGCTGGCTCCCGTTCGCCGCCGCTGTCGCGCCCGCCCCCGCAGTCGGCACGAACCGCTGCTGAGCGCCTCGCCCGCGGCCCGAGCGTGCGGTGCGAGATGGTGTCCAGACGCCACCTCGCACACCACGTCCGCCACGCCGAGCCGGCCGGTGGTGGTGGTGGGTGGAGCGGTCCCCCCAGAGCGCTCCACCCACGTCTGCTGCGGTGGGAGGACCGGCGCCCCCCGGAGCCGTTCCTCCCACCGAGGCTGGGGTCAGGGCGTGGTCGCCGTGACCGCGGACGAGGCCGTGGCGTTGCCGTTGTTGTCGACCGCTTGGACGACGTACGAGGCGGTCGTGGCCGCGGCCACCGGAGCGTCGACCCACGACGTGGTGGGAGCGGGCACGTAGGCGAGCGGCACGCCGTCACGCAGGATCAGGTAGCCGGCGACGGCGCCGTCGTCGGTGGCCGGGGTCCACGAGAGGGACACGGCCGAGGCCGTCGGCGAGGCCTGCAGCGTCGGCGCCGAAGGCGGCACGCCGTCGGGGCCCGCGCCGTAGGCCGTGAGCTGCAGGTCGAAGATGGCGTCGCTGTTGTTGGTGCTGGCCTGGTGCACCTCGACGGCGAGCGTGTTGGTGCCGTCCTGCAGCAGCGTGCCGGGGATCGTGAAGGTCCGGAACGTGGACTCGAGCGTGCCCGAGGTGAAGCTCGTCGCCAAGGTGCTGGCGTTGACCGCGCCGGCCGGCATCTGGAAGCGGGCGACCTCGCGGCCGTTCAGGTAGATGATCGCTCCGTCGTCGACGCGGGCGCCGATGCGCAGGGTCCGCACGTGGGCCCCGTCGGAGACGCTGAAGTTCTGGCGGAAGTACGTGGTGACCGGGTGGGTCGGGCCGATGGCGGTGGCCGGGCTCTTGCCCCAGCCGAGCATGGCCGGGCCCTGCGCCCACGCCGAGTCGTCGAAGCCGCCGGCGGACCAGGCAGTGCCGAGGTCGGCGCCGGTGTCGGCGTATCGCCAGGTCGAGCCCGCGGCGATCGGCGTGCTCATGAGCGGCGCGTCGAGCACCACCGTGGTCGGGGCCAGCGTGGCCGACTCGTTGCCCTTGGCGTCGACGGCCCGCACGGCGTAGCGGGCGTTGCCCGTGAGGCCGCCGTCGACGAACGTGGTGCCGTAGGTCGTGCCCACGACCCGGTCGTTGCGGTACACCCAGTACTGCGGGGCGCCGCTGGCGTCGCTCGCCGCCGCCCAGGTGAGCGTGGCGGTGGTGCCGCTGACGCTGGCCTTCACGTTGGTCGGCGTGGTCGGCGCGGTGGCGTCGTCCTGGCAGAACCGGCCGAACCCGCCGGCATACTCGGCCGTGGCACCCCAGCCGCCCACCTGCGCGAGGTCGCCGCCGAACCAGAGGCAGTGCGCGCTGTCGGCGTTGAGCGACCAGATGCCGTCACCCGTTGGTCCCCAGAGGCCGCCGGGCCACCAGCTGCCCTCGTGGTCGAGGGTCGTCGCGTCGTAGCGCCCGATGTCGTTGAGCGGCTGGACCTTCTCGTAGTTCACCGGTGCGCTGAACGAGTTGGCGTGCTGGTAGTCCCAGTTGAAGCAGTGGCAGGAGGCGTAGATCTTGCCGTCGAGCACGGCGACGGCCTGGAAGTCGCCGCCCTGCCGTGCGATGTGGGATTGGAGCAGCGTCGTGCGGTTGTGGTCGTAGAGCTGGAGATCGTGCTCCGAACCGCCGATCACGAGCTGGCCCCCGACCTCGACCACCGCCTGCTGGTACTTCGCCCCCGTCGTCGAGGGGATCCATGGACCCATGCCGGGCACCGGCTTGCCGGTCGCCGAGCTGAGGATGCCGAAGTAGCCGTGGTTGGAGTCGCCGCTGATGTTCGCGAACGCGCCCGCCAGGTAGAGGCGGTCGCCGGCGGCGGAGGTGGCCATGCTGACCGGCGAGGCCGGCAGGACGGCGCTGAAGCCGGTGGCCGGGCTGCCGTCGGTGACCGAGACCTTGGTGAGCCCCGACACCGTGATGGGGCCCCACGTGCCGCCGGTGACGGTGGTGAAGCGACCCCCCGCGTAGATCCAACCGTCCTTGACCGTGATCGAGCGGACGATGGAGCGGTTGCTCCCGGTGCCGTCGTTGCGGGTGAGCGTGGCCTTCCAGGTGGTCAGCACCTTCCCGGTGGCCGGGTCGAGCGCAGCGAGGCCGGCGGTGTTGGGGGCGCCGTTGACGTTGGTGAAGTCGCCGCCGACGATCAGCTTGCCGTCAGGCGTCGAGTCGATCCCGAAGACCCGGCCGTCGAGCACCGGGTTGAACGTGGGGATCCAGTTGCCGGTCGCGCGGTCGAAGGCGGCGAGGAACTTCTGGCCGGCGGCCTGCGTGCCGGCGGCGTTGCGCACGGTCGTGAAGCGGCCGCCGACGTAGACCGTGTCGCCGATCGGCTTGACGACCATGACGTTGACCTTCGAGCTCGCGGGCTCGGACTGGTCGTTGGTCTTGTCGATGCCCGAGACGCCCCACGGGTTGGGCTCGGCGTGGGTCTTGAGCTCGGCCGGGACGGTCTTGGGGGCGAACCCCGCGTCGGGCACCGGCGTGGACGGCAGCGCGCTGTTGGCGATCTGCGGGCGCAGCCAGACCTGGGCGAAGCCGATCGGATAGCCCTCGTTGGAGCTCTGCCAGAGGTAGGACGAGCTGTTGCTGCTGCCCTGCACGCCCGAGCCGTACGCGAACCCGGCGGCCCAGCCGTGGTTCGCCCACGGGTAGGTCCACAGGCGCAGCGTGCCGCCCTGGCCGGCGAGCTGGTTGGTCGACTGGCCGCCCCAGAGGATCGACGTGTCGCGGGTGTTGCCGCCCTGGTAGGTGTTGCCGTCGACCCGGGTGCTCGAGAGGATGATGCCGCCGCCGAAGGCCCAGCTCCACTGCTGCTGGGTGGCGACCTTGAGCCGCAGCTCCTGCCACGAGGAGCCGTTGGTGTTCGTGGCCCGGCGGACGCGGATGCCGTCGGGCAGCGCGGCGACCGACTGGCCGTCGAGCACCTTGTCGATGAGCGGGCTGGACAGGGCCGCCGGGGTGAAGGCCCCGGTCCCGGTGGTGGTGGAGCGCACGATCTGCGGGCTGCCCTGGCCGGTCGAGCCGAACGTCCACCCCTCGCGGCCGCGGGCGACGAGGACCCAGCCGCCGCCGTCGGTGGTCATGTCGCAGTAGAACTGCTGCGGGGCTTCGAGCTTGCTGGTGAGCAGCCAGTAGAGGCCGCTGGCGCTCGCGGGGGCCTGCTGCTTGATGCCCCAGCAGGAGGCGCCGGCGCTGCCCTGGGCGGTGCCGTCGCCCGGCGTCGTGGCGGCGGCCGCGAGCTGCGGGCTGGCCACGACGTAGGCGCCGGCGGTCACGAGCATCGCGGCGGCGACCAAGAGGTGGGCGCTGGCTCGGCGGGGGGTGGTGCGCATCGGGGGGCCTCCTGGCTCGGTCTTGCGGCCGAGCCGTACGTATCGTGCTGAGAGCGGGAACATGCTCACGCTTCGTGGCGGAAGTCACCCTAACCTGCCACCACTGCGCGTGGCAATAGGCAGATGCAAACTACGCAGCGTGATGATTCTCCGGCCCGGGCCGGCTCATCCGCGGCGGCAGCCACCGTTCGTGGCCGCGTGCCTCATCGAACGTCAGCGCCGCGTGGCCAGGGCATGGCCCGGCCCAGCAGGCGTTCGACCGCCTCGATGTCGGGGGCGAGCCGCTCGCGCAGCGCGGCGCGCACCGCCGTCGGCATGCCCGCCGACGGGGCCGCGTTGAACGGTTCGGCATCGACGATGCGGTGGGTCGGGAGCCCGAGCCGCGCGGCCAGGTCGTCGAGGAGGATCTGCGGTGCGGCGTAGAACTCCTCGGCGGGCACGGCCACCACCCGTTCGCGCCCGTACGCCGCGATCCAGCGCTCGAGCATGGGCGCGTAGCGACCCTGCGCGAGGTAGGTCTGGTGGCGGTGGGCGAAGGAGTGGGCGCGCGGGTCGGCCACGAGGCGGGCTTCCTCGCCGCGGGTGCGCTCGTCCTCGGCCGCCAGCGCGGCCTCGAAGTCGAGGTCCTCGGTGTGGCGCCGGCGCTCCTTCCAGTGCGAGTAGGCCCGCTCGACCGGGTCGCGGAGCACGGCGACGATGAGCGCGTCCGGCGCCACCTGCTGCGCCCGCTGCGGAGCCAGGGGGTGGAAGAGGTAGTAGGGGCTGGCCTCGAACGTGGCCGGGCGGTGGCCGAGCCGGCGGGCCGCCCGCTCACGCGCCGCCTCCGAGGCGAAGTGCGAGCGGTACCAGCGTTCGCCCCGCTGCCACTCCTCGTCGAAGAAGTAGGTGCCTTTCAGGTTCTCGGCGCGCGGGAACAGCGGCAGCACGCTCGGGTGCTCGGCGAGGTAGCGCCACAGCGAGGTGGTGCCGCCGCGCTTCGAGCCGACGACGAGCAGGTCGGGGCCGGGCCGGCGATCGGCGGTGGCGATCCCGAACGACCGCACGACGCGGCGCGTCGCCTCGGTGGCCAGGCGGCCGGGGGGCGAGCGCCGGGCGCGCAGCACGAGACCGGGCGCCGCCGTGCTCTCCCGGTGCAGGGGCGGCAGGCCCTTGGCGCCGGGGCTCATCGGGCCACCGGCGTGCGCGT
>JAODBM010000129.1 GCA_025463985.1 Acidimicrobiales bacterium | reverse complement strand
CGGCGCGCACGTGCACGACATCGGCGACGGCACCGGCCCCGGCGTGCCCGGCGCGCACGTGCACGTCGACGCGGCCGCGCACCTCGGCGCGCTCGTCCGGCGGCCGGGCACGGCCTTGCGCATCGGCATCGGCGGTCCGGTCGGCTCCGGCAAGACGGCGCTGATCGCCGCGCTGTGCCGCGCGCTGCGCGACGAGCTGCGCATCGGCGTGGTGACCAACGACATCTACACGACCGAGGACGCCGACTTCCTCCGCCGCCACGGCGTGCTGCCCGTCGACCGCATCGTCCCGGTCGAGACCGGCGGCTGCCCGCACACCGCGATCCGCGACGACATCGCGCCCAACCTGGACGCGGTCGAGGAGCTGGAGGCGGTCCACGACCCGCTCGACCTGGTGTTGGTGGAGAGCGGTGGCGACAACCTCACCGCCATCTTCTCCCAGGCGCTCGTGCACCGGCAGGTGTTCGTGGTCGACGTCGCCGGGGGCGACAAGGTCCCCCGCAAGGGCGGCCCGGGCGTCACCCGCTCGGACCTGCTCGTGATCAACAAGACCGACCTCGCGCCATACGTCGGCGCCGACCTCGTGGTCATGCGGGCCGACGCCGACCGGGTGCGCGGCGGCGCCGCGGTGATCGAGCTCTCGCTGCGCGACGACCCGTCCGTCGCCCCGGTCGTGGCCTGGGTACGGGCTCAGCTGGCGCAGTGACCAGCTGTCCGTCGGCCCGGTCGTGGCCTGGGTGCGAGCCCAGCTGGCGTAGTGACGAGCCGATGAGGGCGCGCCCGGACTCCGTGCGGACACCGGTCGCAGGTCGCAGGGTGACCGGGCGATGAAGGCGCACGCGCACGTGCGGGCGGCCGACACCGGGTGGGTCGACGTCCGCAGCGACCCGCCGCTGTCGGTGCGCTGCCGCCCGGGCATCGCCCACCTCGTCGGCAGCGCGGCCGGACCGCTCGGCGGCGACGACCTCGCGCTGGACGTCGACGTCGACGTCGGGGCCTCCGCCACCGTGCGCAGCGTCGCCGCGCAGCTGGTGCTGCCAGGTCCGCGGCCGGCGCCGTCCACGTTCCGGGTCCGGGCCACGGTGGCGGACGGCGCGGTGCTCCGGTGGGAGCCGGAGCCGACGGTCGTGGCCGCGCTGGCCTGGCACCAGGTGTCCACGCTCGTCGCGGTGCTCGGGAGCGGGCGGGTGGCCTGGCGGGAGGAGATGGTCCTCGGCCGGCACGCTGAGGCGGCAGGATCGATCGCCAGCGTGCTGCGCGTGGTCCTGGACGACCGGCCGCTCGTGCACCACGAGCTGCGGGTCGGACCGCAAGCCGGCCCGGGCTGGGACGGTCCGGGTGGGCTCGGCGGGCATCGCTGCGTCGGCACCGTGGTGGTGGTCGACCCGATCGCGTGGGCGGCCGGTGCGCCGCGCGTGCGGTCGTTCGGCCCGTCCGACACCTGCTGCACGGTGCTGCCGGCCGAGGGCCCGGCGGTGGTCGCGCTCGCCGTCGGCTCGCCGATCGACGTGTCCGCCGCGCTCGACGTCGTGCAAGCCGCCCTCAGCGGCGCCTGGCCCGACGGCCCCGCCAGCCACCCCCTTGCGAATGTGGAGTAGAAGCGGTCGTGATAGCGACCGCTTCTACTCCACATTCACGGGGGCGGGGTGGGGTGGGGGGACGGGCGGACGGGGCGGACGGTGCGGCTGCGCCAGAGGTCGTCGGTGCGTGGGGGGAGGCGGCCGAGGGCGGCGGCGCGGACGGACGCCTCTTGCGCCCGGGCCGCGAGCGCCCGCTCGGCGTCGCGGTCGAGCCACGGGACCTGGCGGTCGCGCAGGACGACCCGGCCGTCGATCACCACGGTCTCGACCTCGGTGCCGAGCGCTTGGTAGACGAGCACCGACGCCACGCTGTGGCGCGGGAACAGGTGCGAGGCGGTGAGGTCGAGCACCGCGAGGTCGGCCTTCTTGCCGGGCTCGAGCGACCCGATCTCGTGGGCCATGCCGATCGCCTCGGCTCCGCCGATCGTCGCCAGCTCGAGCACCTCCTCGGCGGTGATGGCCCCGGCGTCCTTGGTCCGGGCCTTCTGCGCGAGCGCGGCCAGCTTGAGGTCGGCGAGCAGGTTCACCGTGCCGTTGCAGTTGGCGTCGTCGGTGCCGATGCCCACGCTGATGCCGGCGGCGAGCATGTCCGACACCGGGGCGATGCCGTTGCCCAGGAACATGTTGCTCACGGGATTGGTGGCGACCCGGGTTCCGGTGCGGGCGAGGATGGCCACGTCGTCCATCGAGATCTGCACGCAGTGGCCGGCCAGCACGTCGGGGGCGAGGTAGCCGATCGCCGCGAGGTGGCCAACGCCGGTGCGCCCGCCCTGGTGCGCGTCGACCGGCGACTCGCACACGTGCACGGTGGTCATGACCCCGCGGCGGCGGGCCAGCGCCTGCGCGCCGGCGAACGCGGCGTCGGAGCAGAAGATGGCCACGCCGGGGGACGGCCAGACCGAGATGCGTCCGTCGGCGCTGCCGTGGTGGCGATCCATGATCCGCTCGATCCCGGCGAGCGCGCGGTCGAGGTCCATGAGCGCGCCGAAGTCCGTGCGATCCGCCGGCGGTCGCTGGTCGCACGCTGCGACCTGGGCCAGGTGCTCGGGGGCGATGGCGTCGTAGAACATCACGGCGTAGACCGTGCGCAGCCCCGCCCGCGTGTACACGCCGATCACGGTCTCGGCGGTCTCGTCCCAATCGTCGAGGGGCGCCTCGACGCTGTCGACCACCGTCGTGATCCCCGAACGCAACGCCTCGAGCGCGTAGAGCTCCACCGCGGTGCGAACGTCCTCGGGGCGGTACGCGCGGCACCCGGGGTCCACGACGTTGGTGAGCCAGTCGTAGAGCGCTCGGTCGTCGCAGAGCCCACCCCGCAGCAGGAGGTCGGTCGAGTGCGTGTGCGCGTTGACGAAGCCCGGCAGCACGGCCTTGCCGGTGCCGTCGATGACGATGTCGGCCTCGTCGTAGGGGCACCAGTCATCGAGGCCGACGCCGACGATGCGATCGCCGTCGATCGCCACGTAGCCGGGGTCGATCACCCGCCGCTCGGGGTCCATCGTGACGACGGTCGCGTTGCGGACGAGCAGCGAGCAGGTAGCCAAGGCACGGTCCTCCGGGAGGGGCGGGTTCAGGCGCCGGCCGCGGCGCCGAGCTCGGGGCCACGCACGGCGCCGAGCTTGCGGCCGAAGTGCTCGCCGCTGGTGATCGGCTCGTGGCGCGGTGGGTCGGTCGGGCTCGTGCACTCGGGGAGCACGGTGATGACCGCGTCGTAGTTGGGCTGGTGGAAGTAGGCGAACGAGAGCCGGTCGGTGTGCTCCGCGGCCAGCTCGTCAGGCGGGACCACCCGGTGGATGGTGGAGAGCCAGCGGTCGTTGGTCCATTCGGCCATGAGGTCGCCGATGTTCACGACGAACGTGTCGGCCACGAAGGGCGCGTCGACCCACTCGCCGTCGATCTGGACCTGGAGCCCGCCGGGCGCGTCGTCGCGCTGCAGGATCGTGAGGCTGCCGAAGTCGGTGTGCGGCCCGCCGCGCAGCTGGCCGGGCGCGGGCGGCTCGTCGAGCGGCGGGTAGCGGATGCCGACGAGGTCGGTGAGGTGACGGTCGACCTTGTCGTCGAAGAAGTGCTCGTCGGCGCCGAGCGCGATGGCGAACAGGCGCATGAGGTCGGTGGCGAGCAGGTTCAGCGCGCGGTAGTAGCGGACCCAGACGTCCTCCATCTCGGGCACCTCCGGCGGCCAGCGGTTCTCGGCGAAGAACTGTCCCGCCTCCTCCGCCCAGTAGTACGGGTCGTCGGTGACCCCGATCGGGCCCATCGCGAACGACTCCTTCAGGTCGGGCGGCGCGTCCACCCCGTAGCTGGCGGCCAGCGAGTGCGCCCCGGGCCCAGCCCAGCCGCGGTAGCTCTCGGGCCGCATGGGGGTCCGGGCCTTCACCTCCTCGGGGAGGTCCATGAACCGGTAGGTGACGGCCCGCAGCTCGGCGATCAGCTCGGGCGGCACGCCGTGGCCGGCCACGATCAGGAACCCGACCTCGCGGCAGGCCCGGTCGATCTCCTCCGCGACCCGCTGCCGCCCCCCAGGCGTGCCGTCGCGGGCACCCGTCAGGTCGATCGTCGGAATGGTCCGTGCCAGCGCGCCCATCGAGGCATCATATATCATCCATCGCTGGGCGGGTCCCGAACTGGGCGGCAACTCGGTCGCCCCCACAACCGCAACCCCGCCCACTTGCCGGCCGCCCCCGAACTGGGCGGAGCCTCGGTCGCCCCAACAACCGCAACCCCGCCCACTTGCGAGCCTCCCCCGAACTGGGCGGCATCCCGGTCGCCTCCACAACCGCAACTCCGCCCACTTGCGGGGCCGCGGGCAGGTCGGGCGGCGTGGCAGAGTCGCGTCCGATGCACGAGACGGGCGATGACCTCGCCGAGCTGCAGGCGCTGCTCGACACCAGCCATGCGGCGGCCGGCCCGCACCTGCGCGGGATCATCACCGACGAGCGGCGCCTGACGGCGACCGAGCTGGCGGCACAGCTCAGGGGCATGCGGCTGCTCGTGCTCGCCACCGTCACCCGCGACGGGCGACCCATCGTCGGGCCGGTCGACAGCATCTTCTTCCGGGGCCACTTCTACTTCGGCTCGTCGCCGGAGTCGGTGCGCTTCCGCCACATCGCGCAGCGGCCCTGGGTGAGCGCGAGCCACCTGCCGGGCGAGGAGCTGTCGGTGACCGTCCACGGCCGGGCCGCGCCCATCGACGTCGGTGCCGCCGAGCAGCTCCCGTTCCGCCGCGCGCTCCTCGACGTCTACGTGCCGCGCTATGGGCCCGAGTGGGAGGCGTTCATCGACTCCGGGCCGATGTACGCCCGCATCGACGCCGACCGCATGTTCACGTTCTCGATGCCCGCCACCTGAGCGAATGTGGAGTAGAAGCGGTCACCATCACGACCGCTTCTACTCCACATTCGCAACCGCGGGTCAGAGGCGGATCATGCGGTCCTCGGCGGCCACGATGACTCGGGGGCGGTCGTCGGCGGCGTGGGCGGCGGCGATGGCGTCGAGCTCGTCGTCGGTGCGGGCGGGGTCGTGGTGGAACAGGCCCACGGTCGTGACGCCGGCCTGCGCGCCGAGGTCGATGGCGTAGTCGATGGCCGAGTGGCCGAACGACGCCCGCGCCGGCAGCTCGTCCCGGGTGTGCTGCGCGTCGTGCAGCAGCAGGTCAGCGCCGGCGGCCAGCCCCAGCGCGGCCGGGTGGCGCTCGCCGAGGCCGTCGGGCCCGGGGCCGAGCGCGCTCGGGCCGTGGTCGGGGATGTAGGTGAGGACCGAGCGGCCGTCGCTGACCCGGTAGCCGAAGGTCCGCCCGCCCTTGTGGGGCACCTCGGCCGCGGTCACCTCGAAGCCCGCCAGCTTCGTGACGCCCGGTTCGAGCGACCAGAACTGCCAGCGCCCGCGGAGCTCGTCGGGCGTGATCGGGAAGTGCGGTGGGCTCATGGCCCGCGACAGCACGGCCAGCGCGTCGCCGTGTGGTTGGCCGGGGAGCCAGAGCTCGACCTCGGCGTCGGGCCGGTCGAGCGCGGGCGCGAACGGGAGGCCATGCGTGTGGTCCCAGTGCAGGTGGGTCAGCAGGACGACGCCGCGGAACGGCGCGCCGCCGAGCACGGTCCCGAGGCGACGGGCGCCGGTGCCGCAGTCGAGCAGGAGCGTCGGCGGCTCGCCGTCGTGGCTCACCGCGACGCACGACGTGTTGCCGCCGTAGCGGTCGAAGGCTGGACCGGGCGAGGGGGTCGAGCCCCGCACGCCGAGGAGGCTGACGTCCATCAGGCCCGCTGGTCCTCCCGGCGGTGTCCTTCGGCGAGCTGCGCCAGCGCGGCGCGGTCGACGCTCTCGGCGCTCGCGACGGCGACCGTGCAGGCCGTCACCGCCCGCAGGGTCGAGGTCCGGGTGCCCCCCTCCAGCAGCGCGCGCTCGCCGAGCAGCGCACCGGGACCGACCTCCGCCAGCGCCTCGCCGTCCACCTCCACGCGCAGCACGCCGTCGAGCAGCAGGTAGAGCTCGTCGCCGGCGGCACCCTGCTCGGTCAGCGAGCGGCCCTCCTTCAGCTTCTTGATCGTGGGCTTGTGGCCGTGGTGCATGACCTGCGAGGACAGCGAGCGCTCGAGCGCGGTCTCGACCGCGGTGACGAGCGCCGGCGAGTCCTCGTCGCCCCACGGCGAGTGCGAGCCGAACGCGGTCCGGTACCACTCCGTGAAGTCGATGAGGCCGGTCTTCGCGACGAGATGGCCGTCCGAGCCGTAGATCCAGTGGCGCGGGAAGGGGCTGGCGCCGGCGAGCGACGACTCGCACCGACCGTCGGCGTGCAGCACGAGCGAGACCGTGCTCCAGGCCAGGGGCGCCGCGATCTGCACGAACGGCGGCCGCCGGACGTGGCGGGGCGCGGGCACGCCGGTGCGGCCACCCGCAGTACGGGTGAACCGCACCGAGCGCGCGCCCACCTCGGGATCGGGCTCGAGCGACGGCAGCGAGACCGGCCGGAACGAGACGGTGCGCTCGCCCGGACCCACGAGGGTCTCGCAGATCCAGCTGTGGCCGGACGATCCGTGGTCGACGATGCCGCCGTCGTCGACCTCGATCCACGCGTCGAGCCGCTGCGCGAACCGGAAGCGGCCGGCGGCCTGGAGCGCGTCGACGTCGTCGAGCTGCTCCGGCGGCGGCGGGTCGTAGCGGGCCACCCCCATCTCGAACGGGAGCTTGGTCATGCCCTTGACCGCTTCCGAGGGGATCCAGGACAACGAGGTGACCGATCCATCGATGCGCATGACCCGAGCATGCAGAGCCGGTCGTGCGACCGACAGACGGCCAGCCGGCGTCGCGCCGGTGGGGCTGCCACCACCGTGGTCCGCATGGTCGTGCCCTGCCCCGGCCGGCCGGTTCGGAGGCTCAATGGACGGATGGCCGATGCGGCACCGGGCGATTCGATCAGCGTGTTCCTCGCGGACGACAACCTCATCGTGCGGGAGGGCGTGCGGGCGCTGGTCAACCGCGAGCCGGACCTCGTGGTGATCGGCGTGGCCGCCGACTACGACGAGCTGGTGAAGGGCGCCACCGAGGCCGCGCCCCAGGTGCTCGTGACCGACGTCCGGATGCCGCCGGACTTCCAGCGTGAGGGCATCGAGGCGGCCAAGGAGATCAGGCGGCGGCACCCCGGCACCGGGGTCGTCGTGCTCTCGCAGTACGACGACCCCGAATACGCGATCGCCCTGCTCAGCGAAGGCGCGGCCGGCTGCGCCTACCTGCTCAAGGACCGCATCGCCGAGGGCGACCAGCTCGTGCAGGCCATCCGCGCCGTGGCCACCGGGGGCACCGCGCTCGATCCGGCCATCGTCGACTCGCTCATGCAGCCGGTGGCGAGCGACTCGGGGCTGTCGCCTGAGGACGAGGAGCTGTTGCGGTTCGTGGCCGAGGGCAAGCCGATCAAGGCCATCGCCGTCGTGCGGCGCACCACGCCCGAGGCCGTGTCCGATGCCGTCGAGCGCCTGTTCCTCAACATCGCCAAGGAGGCGTCGAGCGGGGGCGGCGGCGCGCTCAAACGCCTCCGCATGCTGCACCAGGCCATCGTCGACCGGGAGGAGCAGGGCGAGACGCTCAGCCGCCTGCTGCCGGGCGGCCTGGCCGAGAAGCTCCGGCGCGACGGACGCCACATCGGCGAGAGTGAGGTCGTGCAGGTCACCGTGCTGATGTCGGACATCCGCGGCTACTCGACGATCGCCGAGCACGCGTCGCCCACGGCCCTGGCCACGCAGCTCAACGAGCACCGGGCGGCGATGAACGGCGCCATCCTCGGCGAGGACGGCACGGTCATGCAGTTCGTGGGCGACGCGGTGATGGCGGTCTTCGGCGCGCCGGTGGCGCTGGCGGACCACTGCGACCGGGCGCTGGCGGCGGCGGGCGCCATGCACGTGGCCCAGGCCGCGCTCAACGTGCGCTGGAAGGCTGAGGCGCGGGCGCCGTTCGGGCTTGGCATCGGCCTGTCGACCGGCGAGGCGGCGGCCGCGCTGCTCGGCTCGGAGGAGCGGCTCGAGTACACGGTCGTCGGCGACATCGTGAACCTCTCGCAACGGCTGCAGCAGTGGGCCGCGGAGGGCGAGACCGTGCTGTCGTTGCCGACTTGGGCCGGGCTCTCCCAGCCACCGCAGGGAGCGGTCGAGCTCGAGCCGGCGCTGGTGAAGGGCCGCAGCGCGCCGGTGGCCGCCTGGAAGCTTGGCGCCGCGATCCTGGCCGGCGGCACCTGATCGATGGCCTGGTGGAGCGGGCCGGGCTCCGCCGTCGGATCGCTCGCCCGCGCCGACCTGCGCCGCCGTGGTCGGGCCGTCATGGCCGGTGGCGCGCTGATCGGTCTGGCCGCCGGCATCGGCATGGCCTGCATCGCTGGCGCCCGCCGCACCGACAGCCTCTTCCCCCGGCACCTGGCGGCCACGCGCGCGTCGGACGTCGAGATCGATCCGGGCAACCTCGACCCCGCGGCCGACCGGGCCATCCGCACGCTGCCCAACGTGGTGGCCGCGAGCGAGTGGGTCGTGGTCGAGGCGCTTCCGATGCAGGGCGGGCGTCCGGTGGACACGCTGCGCACGGCCCTTCCGTTCACGACGGACGGCCGCTTCCTGGGCCCCGACCTCGTCTCGCTGGCGGGCGGCCGCCGCCTCGACCCGACGCGGCCCGGCGAGGTGATGGTGAACGCGCTCTACGCCCGCATCGCCCACCTGCACCTCGGCTCGCGCCAGCAGGTGGGCGTGTTCGCGGCGACCGACAACGGCGCACCGCTCGGCAAGGCCACCCGGGTCGAGACGGTCACGGTGGTCGGCATCATGGCCCTCAACGACGACGTGATCTCCGAGCAGCTCGACCGGGTGCCCCGCATCTTCGTGTCGCCGGCGCTGATGAAGGGGGCCCCGAAGAGCGCGTTCGGCTTCTCGTGGTACGGGCTGAGGCTTGCGCACGGTGACGCCGACGTCGACCAGGTGGTGACGCGCTGGAAGCAGCTGGCCGCCGATCACAACCGAACCCTGCCGAAGGATCAGGGCGGCTGGCTCACGTTCGTGCACCGCACGGCCGACCAGGAGCGCACGGTCTCCCGCGCCATCCGCCCGCTCGTCACCTCGCTCGGGGCGTTCGGCGTGCTGGCCCTGGTGGCGGCCGTCGTGCTCGCCGCCCAGGGCATGGGTCGGGCGGTGCGGCAGGGCGCCGACGACACGTCGATCGCGCAGGTCCTCGGTCTGACCAGCGGCGAGGCCACGCTCGTGGGCCTCGCGGTTCCCGTGGCCACCGTGGTCACGGCCGGGCTGGTGGCCGTCGGCGTGGCGGTGGGGCTGTCGTCGCGCTTCCCGGCCGGGCCATACCGGATCCTCGAGCCCGCGCCCGGGGTCCAGGTCGACGCCTTGGTGCTCGCGGCCGGCCTGGCCGCGCTGATCCTGCTGCCCGTCGCCGTGGCCGCCGTGGTGGCGTTGCGGCTGGCCCGCGCTGGCACCGCCGGCCAGCGCGACGGTGCTCGACGGCCGTCGCGTCTCGTCGCCTGGGTCGCCCGCTCGGGAGCGCGGCCGCCGCTCGTCGCGTCGCTGCGCCTCACCGTCGAGCCGGGCCGGGGGCGCGCCTACGTGCCGACGCGGTCGGTCCTGATCTCGAGCATCGTCACGGTCACGTTCCTGATCACGACCATCGTGTTCGGCAGCAACCTGCGGGCCCTGGCCAACGAGCCGGCCCGTTTCGGCTGGACCGCGGACGGCGCGCTGCTGAGCGACGGTGGCTACGGCCAGTTCGATCCGAAGGTGACCACGCCGTGGTTGAACGCCCGGACCGACATCGACGGCTGGCTCCTGGTCGGCGCCGACCGCACCAGCCTCGACGGGCGCCAGACCGCCGGCGTGGTCTACGGCCCGAGCCGGGGCCGCGGCGCCGGCATGCTGCCGGTGATCATCTCGGGCCGCGCCCCCCGAGCGACGGGTGAGATCGTGGCCGGCGCCGCCACCCTCAAGTCGCTGCACGCGCACGTGGGCGACGCGGTGACGCTCGGCTCGGGGGCCGGCGCCCGACGGGTGCGCGTGACCGGCACTGCGGTGCTGCCCGCGCTCGGGCCGGTGTTCGCGGTGCGCACGCGGCCCGACGACGGGGTGTGGGTGATGCCGGGCGACAGGGCGGCCTTCGACACCCTGGGGAGCTACGGGCCGCCGTGGAACGTGGTGCTCCTCGGCTTCACCCCCACGAGCGATCTCGCGGTCCTCAACCGGGACGCCGACAAGGGGCCCTTCCTCGCGCCCGGCACCGACGCGGACGTGTACGGCGTCATCCGCCCATCGGAGGTGAGCACGGCGGCGAGCGCGGGCCGCGGCCAGAACGCGCTGATCGCGACGTTGCTGGGCGTCGCGGTGCTGGGCCTGATGCTGACCCTCGTGGCCGTGGTCCGGCGCCGCCGCCATGACTTCGCCATCTATCGGACGCTCGGCTTCACGCCGGGACAGCTCCGCCTCACCGTGGTCGGCCAGGGCCTGCTGTTCGCGGTGGCCGCGAGCGTGCTGGGCCTGCCCCTCGGCATGGTCCTCGGCCGCCAGCTCTGGCGCCTCTTCGCCCAGCGGCTCGGCGTGGTCCCCGCGCCCACCGTGGCGTGGCCGCCGCTCGGCCTGGCGCTCGTCGGGGTGGTGCTGGCCGGGCTCCTCGGCGCGCTGCTCCCCTCCCTCCTGGCCGGACGCTCCGCCTTCGCCGAGGCCCAGCGGGCCCGCGGCGACGTGCGGAGCTGATCGCGTTGATGGGCGGGCCGCACCCTCCGGGAGAGGATGGGGAGCCAGCACCACCCCGCGCCACAGGCAGTCATCCTTGGCCTGGCGGGCCGCCCGTGGTCGGATGGAGGCGCGCCGATCGACGATCGGCGCTTGGGCACAGGAGGGCGACGCATGGCTGAGGCGGAGGAGACGGTGCCGGCCGGCGAGGTGCTGGTCGTGCGAGGCGTGCGCAAGACCTACGAGGCCGAGGACGTGCCGGTGCGCGCCCTGCGAGGTGCCGACCTGACGATGGCCCGGGGCGAGTTCGCCGCGGTGATGGGGCCGTCGGGCTGCGGCAAGTCCACGCTGCTCAACCTGATCGCCGGCCTCGACCAGGCCGACGACGGCGAGATCACCATCGACGGCGAGCTGGTGACCGGCCGCACCGAGGACGAGCTGGCCCGCCTGCGCCGCCGCCACATCGGGATCGTGTTCCAGTTCTTCAACCTGCTCGAGGGCATGAGCGCGCTCGAGAACGTGGTGCTGCCCGCGGTGGTGGCGGGCACGCCCCGCAAGCGGGCCGAGCCGCGCGCCCGGGACCTGCTCGACCTGCTCGGCGTGGGCGACAAGGCCAAGGCCGCGCCCGGCACGCTCTCGGGCGGCCAGCGCCAGCGGCTCGCGATCGCCCGGGCGCTGGCCAACGAGCCCACCCTCCTGTTGGCCGACGAGCCGACCGGCGCGCTCGACTCCGAGGGCGGCCACGAGGTCATGGAGCTGTTCCGCCGCCTGCACCAGGGCGGCCAGACCATCCTGTTGGTGACCCACGACGACGAGGTGGCCACCGTCGCCAGCCGGATCGTGCGCATGCGCGACGGTCGGGTGCTGACCGGCACGCCCGCCGCCGCCACCGCCGACTCGGCCGTGCCGGCCGGTTGACCGTGGCCGGCCGATGACCACGACCGATGCAGGCCGGGCGTTCGAGGTGGCCGTCGCGCCCGAGAACCGCACGACAGCCCCCTGGTGGACCCTCGCCGGGATCGCCGCCATCGGGCTGGTGGCCTGGGCCGCGGTGATCGTCGAGCGGTCGGTCACGGGCGCGGGCATCGGGTGGATCGTCGCCGGGCTCACGATCGTCGCGTGGACCGCGGCGGGCCTCACCCTGCTGCGCAAGGCCTGCCCGCTCGGCCGGCTGGCGCTGGTGGGCTCGACCCTGGCCGCCCTCACCTTTGTGGGCCTGGCCGCACGAGCCTCCCGCCCGGCCGCTGGGCTGCCGGCCGACCTCGCGCTGGCCGTGGGTGCGGCCGCACTGCCGGCCGTCGGCCTGCACCTCCTGATCGGCCTGCCGAACGGCGACCTGATCACCGGCGGGCGCCGGGCGCTGGCGACGGCCGGCTACTCGGTCGCCGCCCTGGGCGCGCTCGCCTGGCTGCTCGGGCCGCGGGCCGGCTGGGGGTGGGCGCTCGCGCTCGGCGCCGGGCTCGCGGTCCTGGCCGGGCTGGCGCCGGCCAACCAGCGGTACCGCTCGTCGGCGGGCGTCACCCGCCAGCGGCTGCAGTGGATCGGCTGCGCGGTGGCCCTCGCGCTGGAGGTGTCGCTGGTCGTGGTGGCGATGCGCCTGCTCACCGGCTGGCCCCGGTATCCGGCGCTGATCGCCGCGGTCGGCGCGCTGGCGGTGCCGGCGGCGCTCATCGGGTCGGCCACGCACCTGGTGAGCCGCGTCGACCGCGTGCTGGTGGCGACGGTGTCGACGGCGGGCCTGACCGGCGTGGTCGTGGGCGTGTACTTGGTCGTCGTCATCGGGTTGGGGCGCACGCCGGTCGGCCACGACCGCCAGCTCCTGGTCCTCTCGATGGCTGCGGCCGGCATCGCCGCGCTGCTCTACATCCCGGCGCGCGAGCGGTTGACCGACCAGGCCAACCGGCTCGTGTACGGCGAGCGCTTCGCGCCCGACGAGGCCATCCGCACGTTCGGCAGCCGGCTGTCGCGCGCCATCCCGATGGACGAGCTGCTGCTCCAGCTCGTCGAGTCGCTGCGCAAGACGTTCGCCCTGCAGTCGGCGGAGGTCTGGACGGGCGGCGAGGGTCGCTACGAGCTGGCGGTCTCGGTGCCCGAGCGTTCGTCGGCCCCGCTGCGCATCGGCGACACCGCGCTCCCCGTGGTCGCGCGCGCCGGCGTGTCGGGCACAGCCTGGGTCGAGGTCTGGCTGCCCGAGCTGCTCGCCGGCCGCGAGCACGCCCGCGTCCGGGTGGTGCCGATCGGCCACTCCGGCGAGCTGCTCGGGCTGATCGTGCTGGAGCGCGTTGCGGACTCGGACGCGTTCGGCGAGGACGACGACCGCGCCCTCGCCGAGCTCGCCCGTCAGGTGGCACTGGCCCTGCACAACGTGCAGCTCGACTCGGCCCTGCAGGCGTCGCTGGACGAGGTGCGGCGCTATGCCGGGGAGCTGCAGGCATCGCGCGCCCGCATCGTCGCCACCGGCGACGCCGAGCGCCGCAAGATCGAGCGCAACCTGCACGACGGGGCCCAGCAGCACCTGGTCGCCCTCGCGGTGAACCTGCGACTGGCCAAGGACCTCGTGCTGGAGAGCCCCGACGCGGCCGCCGAGATGCTCGGCATGCTGGCCGACAGCGTGAAGGAGACGATCCAGGAGCTGCGCGACCTCGCGCACGGGATCTATCCGCCCCTGCTCATGGACAGCGGCCTGACCGAGGCCCTGCGCGCGGCGGCGGCCCGCAACCCCACGTCCACCGAGGTGGACGCGGAGGTCGGCCGCTACCCCAGCGAGACCGAGGCCGCTGTGTACTTCTGCTGCCTCGAGGCCATGCAGAACGCGGCGAAGCACGCGCCCGACGCCCACGTGCAGGTCCGAGTGTTCGAGGACGACGACGGCGCGACCCTGCGGTTCAGCGTGCGCGACGACGGGCCGGGCTTCGATGTCCACGCGGCCACGGCGGGCCACGGCTACGTCAACATGAGCGACCGCCTGGGCGCGATCGGCGGTGCCGTCGAGTGGTCGTCCACGCCGGGCGCGGGCGCCTGCGTGTCCGGCTCGATCCCGCTCTAGGCCAGGAGCAGGCCCTCACCGTCGTGGCGCGCGTCCCAGAGGCGGCGCAGCACGTCGGGCGTCAGCTCCTCCTTGTTGATGTAGGCGCGGGCCCCGGACGTGGCGGCGTCACCAGGCAGGTCGCCCAACGCGTACGTCGAGCAGAGGAACACGACCGCCGCGGGGTGCACCGCGGCGATCTGCCGGGCCGCCTCGATGCCGTTGATGCCCGGCATGTTGATGTCCATGAGCACGAGGTCGGGGGCCAGATCGTCGACCGCCGCCAGCGCCTCTTCCCCGGACGCCGCCTCGCCCACCAGCTCGAAGCCCCGGGTCCGCATGAGCACCATGCGCGAGGCCAGCCGGAACGGCGCCTGATCATCGACCACGAGCACGCGGACCGGCGACTCATCGTTCATCGGTCTCATCTTCCACGCGGCCGGGTGCGGGCGGAAGGATGGCGGCAGGCGGATCGGGGGTGCAGCTAGCCCCACCCCTGCCGCGGTCAGGCACCGCCGGTCTCCGGTCGACCGGCCAGGTACAGCAGCACCGCCTTCACCCGCCGGTTGACGTTGCGCTCCTCGGAGAGGCCGAGCTTCGAGAAGATCGAGTTCGTGTGCTTCTCCACGG
This sequence comes from Acidimicrobiales bacterium, assembly GCA_025463985.1. Taxonomy (GTDB): domain Bacteria; phylum Actinomycetota; class Acidimicrobiia; order Acidimicrobiales; family Iamiaceae; genus JAODBM01. The sequence goes on along the minus strand of JAODBM010000129.1, from coordinate 5,030 downwards.
CGCGCTCGCTCAGGATCAGCGTCTCGGCGATCGCCGCGTTGGACTTGCCGGTGGCCATCTCCCGCAAGATCTCGGTCTCGCGGGGCGTGAGCCGGTCGAGGTCGGACGTCGGTCGCCGCGCGCTGGCCGCGACCAGCGCCTCGACCACCTTCGGGTCGATCACCGAGCCGCCGGCGGCCACCGTCCGGATGGCGTCGGCCAGCTCGTCGACGTCGCTGACGCGCTCCTTGAGCAGGTAGGCCCGGCCCTCGGAGCCGCCCGCCAGCAGCTCCAGCGCGTAGGCGGGGTTGGCGTACTGGCTGAGCACGACCACGCCGGTCCCCGGGTGCTCGGCCCGCAGCTGCGAGGCGGCGCGGATCCCCTCGTCGGTGCCGGTCGGGGGCATGCGGATGTCGGTCACGACGGCGTCGGGAGCGTGGGCCGCCACCAGCGCGAGCAGCTCGGGGAGGTCACCACACGTGCCGACCAGCTCGAGGTCGGGCTGCGCCTCGATGAGCCGGGCGACGCCTTCGCGCAGCAGGACGTTGTCCTCGGCCAAGACGACCTTGATGCCCACGCAAGGAAGCTACCTGCCGGAGCCGCCTGGGCCTGGGGACGCACGAGCGCCCAGACCGCCGCCGAGCCCATGACGCGCACCTACTCGCGGCGCAGGACCTCCGCCGGGCGCAACCGGGCGACGCGCCGGCCCGGCAGGACGGCGAGCGCGTTGACCAGGAGGATGGTGGCGGGCACGACGAGGGCCACGGTCAGCGCCGCGAACGGTGGGACGTCGGCCAGCGGCACCCGCTCGGTCACGAGCCGCCAGCCCGTGCGCCCCACGGCAACACCCAGCGGGATGCCGACGAGCAGGCCGACGACGCCGATCGCGCTGGCCTGGGCGTTGAGCACGAGCCGGGTGCCGCGCCGCCGCATGCCGAGGGCCCGCAGGATCGCGAAGTCGTGCCGGCTGCGGTGCGACGAGGTCACCAGCACGTGGCTGAGCGCGCCGATGGCCAGGAAGGCGAGGAACGCGGCGAGCAGCTCGGGCAGCCGGCGCACGTTGCTCAGGTTCGCGAGCTCGACGGGCACGTCGGCCGGACCCACGCCGGCCTGGTCGGGTCCGAGCGCGGCGCTGAGGTGGTCGACCGCGGCCTTCGCGTGCTGGCCCGAAGGCAGCCGCAGCGCCACGACCGCGGCGTCGTTGTTGTTGGGCGACGCGGCCTCGATGGCGTCGAAGTCGGCGGGCAGCGCCCAAAGCCCCTGATCGAACTCGGCGTGCACGTCGGTCGGGAACAGCCCCTCGCCGACCACCGTCAGCCGCTTGTGCCCGGGCCCGACGACCACCGTGCTCCCGATCGCCGCGTGGACCTCCCCCGCCGTCGCCGGGCCGATCACGACCTCGCCGGCCCGCGTCGGGGCGTGGCCCTTCACGACCGCGAGCTCGATGGGCGCGGCGCCGGCTCGGGCCACGGGCCGGATGGTGAAGGTCGGCACGCCGACGCCGTTCACCGAGATGACGTCGCGGTCGACCACGGCGGCCGACGCTCCCGGGCTCGCGGCCTGCACGCGGGCCACGTAGCGCGCCGAGATGCCCCCTGCAGCTGCCGAGGCGGCCTGCGGTGGGAAGACGGTGACGTCCCAGGTGACGCCGGCCCGCTCCGGGTGGGTCAGCGCGTCGCGTAGCCCGTGGTCGATCGTGAGGGCCCCGACCACACCGACCACGCCGACCACGGCGCCGACGAGGGCGGGCACGACGGGCACCGAGCCGCGGGTGCCGCCCCGCCGCCGCTCGAGGGCCATCGTGGCCCCGAGCCCGAACGTGAGCGGGGCCCAGCTCCGGATCCACGAGGCGACCGTCGAGCGAGGACGGCGGGCGCCCGCGCCGCTGGGCAGGCTGCGGAGGGCGCTCAGGGCCACGCCGCCGGCGAGCAGGATCGCCGTCAGGAGCGCGCCGGGAGCGAGCACGGTCCAGTCGACGTGGAGGCCCACGTCGGGATCGATGTGGCGGGCGAGCCCGACGGGGAACCGGCCCGACGCCAGCACCGCGCCCCCGAAGCCGGCGGCGGCGCCGACCAGCACCGTGGGGAGGTGGGACAGGACCGCGGCCAGCGCCAGGTAGCGGCGCTCCATGCCCATGGCGCGCAGCACGAGCGCGTCGTCGCCGACGACGGCCGCCGACCGCGACAGCGCTTGGACCAGCAGGAGCGTGCCGGCGATGGCGACGCTGGCCGCCAGCGCGACGAGGGCCGTGCGCTCGACGGCCAGGGTCGTGTTGACCCGCCGGGTGATGGCGTGCATGTCGAGCAGCGGCGTTCCGGGCCCGACGATGCGGTTGGCGTCCTGCTGCAGCACCCCGATGTCGGCGGCACCCCGCCGCAGGATCACGTCGGCGTTCGGATGGCCGACCGCGTCCTTGCGGTGGTGCTCGAGGAACCCGGGACCGACCAGGGCCTGGCCGTCGGGCACGAACAGGAACTGGCGGATCTCGCGCACCACGCCCACGACGCGCAGCTTGACGACCGGACCCGACGGCTTCAGCGACGGGTCACGCACGTTCTGCTCGGGCCGGAACGGCTTGAAGGCGAGGGTCGCACCCAACGGCAGCTGTCGGGCCAGGTTCTCGTCGACGACGATCTCGTCGGGTGCATGGGGGTTCCACATGCGGCCGCGCAGCACGACCGGGCGGTCGATCTGCCCACCCCAGCGGCCGTCGTGCGAGCCGAACAGCACGCCGCCCGGCGTGCCGTCGACATCGCCGAACAACAGGTCCCAGATGGCCAGCGAGGCCACCTCGGGCTGGCGGGCCAGGCGGGCGAAGTCCGGGTTGAAGCTGCCCGCCTGGCTGGCGAAGACGATCGCGCTCGGGGCGTTGACGGTGCGCTCCAGGCGCGGCAGCGCGCTAGCCGTGCGGCGCGCGCCCGCGAGCGCGCCGAACGCGCTGGCGGCGGTCGCTCCGGCGAGCACGCCCAGCATGACCAACGAGAGCCAGCGGCGCCGCAGGTCGCTGCCGGCCCACAGGCGCGCCGCCCGGATGCCACCGTTCACGCTGGAGACGCTACGACCCGACGCCGCGGCGGACGAGGGTGCTCACCGCTGTCCGTCCGGTGGTGCTGGCACCCGTCAGGCGGGCGTCGCGGCACGGGCCGCCGCCAGCGCGCCCGCCCACCACACCAGGTCGTCCGCCAGCTTGGTCAGGCGCGGCTGGAGGGCGTCGAGCAGTGTGAGGTCGAACGGCTCGGGGGCCTGGATGGCGGGTACCAGCACGTCGGGGAGGATGTGGACCGCATGGCGCAGCGGTGCCATCTCCAGCTCGATGCACACGAGGCGCAGCTGCTCGACGGCGCGAGCCCCGCCGACGCCGCCCCAGCTCACGAACGAGACCGGCTTGCGCGTCCACTCGATGAACGTGAGGTCGATCGCGTTCTTGAGCGCGGCGGGATAGCCGTGGTTGTACTCGGGGGTCACGATCACGTACCCGTCGGCGCGATCGAGCGTCTGGCCGAGCCGCGCGACCTCGGGGGTCGGATAGTCGCGGAGGGTGAACGCGGGCGGCTTGGCGTCGAAGTACGGCAGCTGGTGGTCGCGCATGTCGACCAGCTCCACCTCCAGGTCCTCTCGCGTGCTCAGGCGCTCGACGACCCAGGTGGCGGCGCGGACTCCGAAGCGGCCCTCACGCGTGCTGCCGAGGATGACCTGGATGTGGACCATGGAGCTATCTCACATCTGCCGGGGGGATGCGGTCGCGGCGGGTCGCGGCGCGCCGGCCGAGCGTATCGGCGCGGGTGCGCGATGCGGACCGGCGCGGGCGCTCCCGCTCACTCGTTGCGGAGCAGCCCGGCCGTCGGCGTGCGGGCCGCCCGGGCGCCGGGGACGAGGGCGATGACGTTCGCCAGAACGACGGCGCCGACCGCGATGAGCGCGAGCGCGGCCACGGGCACGTGAGCAGACGGCACGACGTGCGCCTGGCGGGCGAACAGCACCCAGGCCCAGCGCCCGAGCATGATCCCCAAGGGCACGGCCAGCACCGTGCCGATGGACACCGCGACCGTCGACTGCCACGACACGACGGCGCCGAGCTGTCGCCGAGTGAAGCCGAGCGACTTGAGCAGCGCGAGGTCGCGTCGACGGTGGCGGACCGACGCCAGCAGCGTCAGCGCGAGGGCCACGGTCGACCCCGCGGCCAGTCCCGCGCCGAGGAGCAGCGGCGTCGTGCCGAGCGTCTGGTAGTTGACGATCTCGGCGGGCCGCAGCACAGAGACGACCGTCGCCGGCCCGTCGGCCGGCGTCGACGATCGCGTGCCCACGCCTTGCAGCCGCTGCAGCGCGCCCGCCCGATCACGGCCCGGCTTGAACCGGACCAGGATGGCCTCGGGCCCGTCGTGCGCGCCGAAGCCGGTGTCGGGTGGCGCCAGCGTGGCCGCCATGACCGCACCGATGCCGATCTCGAGGTGGACGCTGGTCGGCACGCCGATGGCCGGCAGCGTCGCCGTCCCGACGATCCGCAGTGGCCTCGGCGGACCGGTCGCGACCGCCACGGCGACCATGTCGCCCACGTGCTTGTGGAGGGCGGCCAACGTCACCGCCCCGAGCACGACCTGGTCCGGCGCGGTCAACGCGTGGCCGGCCAGGACCGGCGGGCCGAACGGCGCGTGAACGTCCAGCGCGAGGCCGGGCACCGCCTGGCCGTCGATGCGCGTGCTCAGGAACGACACACCGGTCCAGGCGGCCACGTCCGGATCGTGGTCCAGCAGGGGTCGCGCCCGCCCCTCCGCGATGTTCGAGTAGCCCCCGTAGCCCGAACGGAGCATGGCGTCCCAGTTCCAGCCGTAGAGCGCCGGGCGGGCGACCAGCGTGCGCAGGCTGCTGGCGAAGATGGTGGTGGTGACCAGGACGGTGATCGCCAACGCGGTGCCGACGATGGCGGGGCGCACCGACAGCCGGTTGCGGCCGTAACCGGGCTGCAGGGCGAAGCGGACGCCCGTCGCCGCCGCCACGGGCAGGGTCGACGACACGGCGCCGGACAGCCGCGTGCGGCTCGCCCGGTCCGCGCC
>JAODBM010000120.1 GCA_025463985.1 Acidimicrobiales bacterium | reverse complement strand
CGGTGGGTTCGGCACCGACGTGTTCGACCCCCTGCGGTTCCCCGTGCTGCGCAGCCCCGGCCTCGACGAGCCGGGTGGGCCCGAGGCCGCGCTCGCACTCGTCGCGGAGCACGGCCACCGGTTGGCCGCGGTGGTGCTCGAGCCGCTCGTGCAGGGCGCGGCCGGCATGCGGTTGTCGTCACCCGAGGCCGTGCGGGCCGTGGCCGACGCCTGCCGGGAGCACGACGTGCTGCTGATCCACGACGAGGTCGCCGTGGGCTTCGGGCGCACCGGCACGCTCTTCGCCAGCGAGCAGTGCGGCGTGCGTCCCGACCTGCTGGTGCTCGGCAAGGGCCTCACCGGCGGCTACCTCCCGATGGCGGTGACGGTCGCGAACGACCGGGTGTACGAGGCGTTCCTCGGGCCCGACCTGTCGGAGCGGACCTTCTACCACGGGCACTCCTACAGCGGGAACGCCCTGGCCGCCGCCGTCGCGCTCCGCCACCTCCAGCTCGTCGACGAGTGGGACGTGCTGGCCAACGTGCGGGCTCGGGCCGAGCAGCTGCGGGCCGCGCTGGCCGAGCGCGTCGCGCCGCTGGACGGCGTGGCCGAGGTGCGCCAGCTCGGGCTGATGGCCGGCATCGAGCTGGCGCCGCCGACCGACGGGCTGCGCTGGGGCCGGCGGGTGTCGGCCGCGTGCGTCGACCGCGGCGTGCTCATCCGCCCGCTGGGTGACGTGATCGTGCTGGTCCCGCTGCTCACGAGCACGCCAGCCGAGATCGATCGCATCGTCGATGTGCTCGCCGCATCCATTGCCGAGGTGGTCGAGATCACCGGGCAGGACGACCGATGACCGTGCCGCCGGAGGTCGAGCCGGCCCTCGAGCTCACGCCCGACGCCGCGGCGGGCCCGTTGTTCGGGCTCGAGCTGCACGCCGCCGACGGTCGGTGGGGCGCGTGGGTCGAGCAGCGGCTGGACGACATCCGCGCCGTGGGCCGCTGGCGGGCGCCCCGCGAGCTCGACGCGCTCGGCCTCACCGGCACCATGACCGCCGACGGCCGCCCGGTCGTGTCGTTCGCCTCCAACGACTACCTCGGGCTCACCGCGCATCCCGGCGTGATCGCCGCGGCTCACGAGGCCCTCGATCGCTGGGGCGCGGGGTCGGGCGCATCGCGCATCGTCACCGGCGCCCGACCGGTGCACGCCGAGCTGGAGGCCGAGCTCGCGGCCTGGAAGCACACCGAGCGAGCGGTCCTGTTCCCGACCGGCTACGCCGCCAACCTCGGCGTGCTCACCACGTTCGGCGGCGCGGGCGTGCGCATCGTCAGCGACGCGGTCAACCACGCGTCGATCATCGACGGTGCCCGCCTGGCCCGCGCCGAGGTCGCGGTGTACCCGCACGCCGACGTCGAGGCGCTCGAGCGGCTGCTCGCGTCCGCACCCGGTCGAGCCCTCGTCGTGACCGACAGCGTGTTCTCGATGGACGGCGACGTGGCGCCCCTCGGCGCGATCGGCGCCGCCTGCCGTCGCCACGACGCGCTGCTCGTGCTCGACGAGGCGCACGCCGTGCTCGGACCCGGTCCGTCCGAGGCCGACCTGGCCGGCGTCGAGGTCGTCCGCGTCGGCACCCTGTCGAAGACGCTCGGCTCGCTCGGCGGCTTCGCGGCGTGCCGGGCCCCGCTCGCCGACCTGCTCGTGAACACCGCACGGTCGTCGATCTTCACCACCTCGTCCACGCCGGCCGACACCGCGGCCGCCCTCGCCGCGCTGCGCATCGTGCGCTCCCCGGAGGGCGACCGGCTGCGGGCCACCCTGCGGCGCCACGTCGACCGCCTCGTGCCCGGCCACCCATCGCCGATCGTTCCGGTCGTGCTGGGTGACGAGCACCGCGCCGTGGCCGCCGCGGCCGCCCTCCTCGACCAGGGACTCCTCGTGCCCGCCATCCGGCCGCCGACGGTGCCGGTCGGCACGAGCCGCCTGCGCGTCACGTTGTCCGCGGCGCACGACGACGAGCAGGTCACGGCCCTCGTCGCCGCGCTCGCCGCGCTCCAGGCCCCGGACCGAGCGCGGGGTGACGGCGATGAGCGCTGATCCCGGCCCGTCACCGGTGGGCGCCCGCCCGGCTGGCCCCCGGCCCGACCACCTCGCGCTGGTCGTGGGCACGGCGACCGAGATCGGCAAGACCTGGATCGGCGCCCGCACGCTCGAGGCCCTCGTCGCCGCGGGCCGCACGGTCGCGGCCCGCAAGCCGGCCCAGTCGTTCGCGCCCGACGACGTGGGGCCGACCGACGCCGACGTGCTCGGGGCCGCCACCGGCGAACCGGCCGAGACCGTCTGCCCGCGGCACCGCTGGTACGAGGTGCCCATGGCGCCGCCGATGGCCGCCGAGGCCCTCGGCCGTCCGGTCCCCTCCACCGCCGACCTGCTGGCCGAGCTCCGGTGGCCGACCCCGGCGGTCGACGTCGGCTGGGTCGAGACCGTGGGCGGCCCCCGCTCCCCCATCGCCGCCGACGGCGATGCCGTCACGTTCGCCAACCGCCTCGACCCCGACCTCGTGGTGCTCGTGGCCGATGCCGGCCTCGGCACCATCAACGCCGTGCTCCTGTCGCTCACCCCCTTCGCCGGTCACCGCACGGTCGTGCTGCTCAACCGGTTCGCGCCCGACGACGACCTGCACCGCCGCAACCGCGACTGGCTCACGACGCGGCAGGGCCTCGAGGTCGTGGTCGACCCCGAGGCCCTTGCCGCGCTGATCACCCAGGATTGAATCCCGCCTGGTGATCAGCCGTTGATGAGCGCGGGCGGCGTCAGCTTCGCCGTCTGGCCCTCGAAGTCGAGCATCGTCCCGACGTCGTGGAAGTACTTCTTCGCGGCGTCGTACTGCACGAACTGCATCTGCTCTCCCATGAACGGATCCTTGTCGCCGTTCGTGGTGATCGAGAAGCCGTCGATCATGAGGCCGACGCCCTTCACGGCCTTCATCGATCGCAGCGACTCCATCAGCGCCGACCGCGTCGCCGCCTTGGAGGCCTTGAGCGCCTCGACGAACAGGGCGCCCTGGGTCCAGCCGTAGGCCACGATGCCGTTGTCGATGTCGGCCTTCGGCTGGTACTTGGTGACCTGCGCCCGGTACAGCTTCATGGCCGGCTCGCTGGCGAACTGCGGGTTGATGGGGTCCTTGATGTTCGTGACGCTGTAGGCCTTGTCGGCGTTGTTGCCGGCGATGCCCATGAGCGTCTTGGCGATGCAGGTGCCCGAGACGTAGGTGATGGCGTTCCAGTTCGCCGCCTTCTGCTGCTGGAGCGCGTTCGGGCACGCCAGCAAGGTGCCGCCGTCGAAGAAGGCGTCGGCGTGGGTGGCGGCCAACGAGGTGATCTGCGCCGTCACCTCGTTCGCGCCGACCGGGTACTTCTCGACCTTGACCACCTTGATGTTGGTGCCCTGGATCGCTTGGCGGAAGCCCTGCTCGTAGTCCATGCCGTAGTCGTCGTCCTGCACCAGCATGGCGACGGTGGCGTTGGGCTTGGTCCGCTTGAGGAAGTCGGCGAACGCCTTGCTCTCGAGGGAGTAGGGCGACAGGGTCGAGCCGATCGTCCACTGGTACTTGGGGTTGCCCATTGCCGGTGAGCCGGTGGCCGTGAACGTGTTCGGCACGCAGTTGTCGTTGAGGCTCTGCCGGATGGCGATGTTGTTCGACGTGCCGACCACGTTGAACACCGCGAACGCCTTGCTGCCGTCGGCGCCCACCAGCGAGTCGATGTTGGTGATCGTCTTGGCCGCGTTGTACTCGTCGTCCTTGTCCTTGACCACGATCTTGTACTTCTTGCCGGCGTCCGAGACCGCGCCCTGCGCGTTGATGTACGAGAAGTAGGCCTTGTAGCCCTTCGAGATCTCGGAGAACGCGGCGGTGAGGCCGGACTGCGGGAACGAGGACGCCAGCGTGATCGTGTCGCCGCCGATGCCGGCGGCGTCGTTGCCCGGACACTTCGAGGTGTCGATCGCACCCGGGGCGGCCGTGCCGGTGCCCCCGGACCCGCCGGGCGCGGTCGTTCCGCTGGATGTCGAGCTGCTGCGCCGGCTGCTGCACGACGCGGCCACGAGGGCGACGGCGAGGATCAACAGGAGCAGGCGCATCGAACGAGATCGGTGCATGGTTCCTCCTAGGTGGTGCGGTTGGTGAGGGACGCGGGAGCGTCGGGAGGCGGGTCGGGCGTGCTGCTCGGACGGCGACGGCCGCGGCCCAGGCGGGCGACGAGACGGCGGAAGCCACCGACGGCACCGTCGGGCAGGACGTAGACGATGAGGATCAGTGCGCCGCCCAGCACGGCCGGCGCAAGGATCTCCTTACCCGTGATGAGACCCGCTGTCTGCTTGCGCAGCAGGACGAGCAGGGCGGCACCGACCACCGGCCCGATGATGGTGGCCGACCCGCCGATCACGACGGCGATCAGGAACTCGATCGACAGCTGGAAGTAGGTGATCGGGTTGGTGGCGTCGGCCAGGTGGTCGACCAGCACCGACATCGACCCGGCGACGCCCGCGAACGCCGCGCTGAGGGCGAACGTGCCGACCTTGACCGCGGCGACGTTGATGCCGACGGCCTCGGCCGCGACCTCGTGGTCGCGGGTGGCGATGATGGCGCGCCCGGCGCGGCTGCGCATGAGGTTCCACGTCAGCAGCAGCACGATGCACAGCAGCAGCAGGCAGAGCAGGTACTGGTACTGGTCGTCGGCCAGGCCGCTGAGCAGCGACGTCAGGTCGGCACGGGACGGGCGCACCAGAGCGACGCCGCCCGTTCCCTTCACCACCTTCGCCGTGACGCGCGGGAACACGACGGCGAGCCCGAGAGTGATCAGCGCGAGGTAGAGCCCCCGCACGCGGAGCGCCGGGAAGCCGACCATCACGCCGAGCCCCGCCGCCAGCAGCGCGGCCACCGGGATCGTGTACTCGAACTGCCAGCCGTGGTTCACGACGAGCACCGCACTGGTGAACGCGCCGATCCCGAAGAACGCGCCGTGCCCGATCGAGACCTGGCCGTTGTAGCCGGTGAGCAGGTTCAGTCCGACGGCCGCCACCGCCAGGTACAGCACCTGCGAGAGCGTCGTGTTGACCTCGGGCGTGAAGTAGAAGGGCAGGTAGACGGCCACGCCGAGCACGGCCACGCCCGCCGCCAGCCGCGCCCACGGCACGCGCTGACCGCCCGGCTCGGGCAGCTTCGTCGTGGCCACGGGCGCGGTGGGGACGACCACTAGACCCGCTCCACGATCTTGCGGCCGAACAGGCCGTTGGGCCGCACCAGCAGCACGACCAGGATCAGCACGAGCGGCACGATGATCGTGATGCCCTGCAGCGCGTGCACGTACTGGACGGTCAGGGCCTCGGCGATCCCGACCACGAGCCCGCCGACCACCGCACCCAACGGGCTGTCGAACCCGCCGAGCGCGGCCCCGGCGAACGAGTAGAGCAGCACCTGCTGCATCAGGCTGGCGTCGAAGCCGGTGCCCTTGGCCGCCACGAGCGACCCGGCCACGGCACCGAGCGCGGCGGCCAGCCCCCAGCCGAGCATGAGCATGTTCCCGGTGTTGATCCCCACGAGGCGGCTCGACTCGGGGTTCGACGACACCGCCCGCAGCGCCAGCCCGATCCGGGTCTTCTGCAGCAGCAGCCAGAGCAGCACGCACTCGATGACCAGCACGACGCCCAGCCCGACCGTCGACTTCTGGATGTTCAGGCTGCCCAGCTTCCCGGCCGGGAACAGCGACGGCATCTGCTGCGGGTTCGTGCCGAAGACGAGCTGCGCCAGCGAGTTGAACGCGAGGAACATGCCAAGCGTGACGATCACGACGTTGAGCGGGTTGCGGGCCGCCTCGACCGGTCGGATCAGCACCCGCTCGATCAGCGCGCCGGCGACGAACGACACCACCATCGACACCCCGATGGCGGCGGCGATCGGCAGGCCCTGCGCCGTGAGCTTCCACGTGAAGTAGGTCGAGAACAGGGCCATCTCGCCCTGGGCGAAGTTGAGCAGGCCGGTGGTGCGGAAGATGAGGACGAGCGCGAGCGCCACCGAGGCGTAGACCACCCCGTTGCCGACCCCGTTGAAGACCTGCGAGAAGAACAGCGACATCAGAACCCCAGGTACGCCTTGCGGACGTCGGCATCGGCGGCCAGCTGCTCGGCAGATCCGGAGGTGACGATCCGCCCCGTCTCAAGCACGTAGCCCCGGTGGCCGATCTGCAGGGCCAGCGATGCGTTCTGCTCGACCACCAGCATGGTGAGGCCCTCCTCGCGGTTGATCTGGCCGAGCCGCTCGAACAGCTCGCGGGTGACCAGCGGTGCCAGCCCCAGCGATGGCTCGTCGAGCAGCAGCAGGCGCGGCCGGGCCATGAGCGCGCGGGCGATGGCCAGCATCTGCTGCTCGCCGCCGGACATCGACCCGGCTGCCTGGTCCTTGCGCTCGGCGAGCCGCGGGAACACGCCGTACCAGCGGTCCAGGTCCGGCCCGAGGTCGCCCTTGCGGGAGATGGCGCCCAGCCGCAGGTTCTCCTCGACGGTCAGGTCGATGAAGGTGCCCCGTCCCTGCGGCACGTGCGCCACGCCGGCCCGCGCCACCGCTTGGGTGCGCCAGCCCGAGATGTCTTCGCCGTCGAGGCGGATCGTGCCCTCGGTCCGGATCATCGAGCAGATGGCCCGCAGGGTCGTGGTCTTGCCCGCGCCGTTGGCACCGAGGATCACCGCCACCTCGCCCTTGGCCACGGTCAGGTCGAGGCCGTGGAGCACGCGGGACGGCCCGTAGCCCCCCTGCACCCCTTGCAGCTCCAGCATCAGGTCAGGAGCCGCGCCGTGCTCGGTCATGCGGGCGCGCCCAGGTACGCCTCGATGACCGCAGGATCGTCGCGCACCATCGCGGGCGGGCCCTCCGCGATCTTGCGGCCGAAGTCGAGCACGACCACATGGTCGGAGATCGACATCACCATGGCCATGTGGTGCTCGACGAGCAGGACGGTGAGGTCGAAGCGCTCGCGGATGTCGCGGATGGCCACGCCGAGCTCGTCGACCTCGCCGTGGGTCAGGCCGTTGGCCGGTTCGTCGAGCAGCAGCAGGCGCGGTGACGAAGCCAGCGCGCGGGCGAACTCGATGCGCTTCAGCGTGCCGAAGGGCAGTCCCGCCGCCGGTCGGGCCGCCACGTGAGCCAGCTCGAGCCGTTCCAGGATGTCGCTGCACTTGGCCCGCAGCTGCCGCTCCTCGCGGCCGGCGCCCAAGCGCAGCATGGCCCGGCCGAAGCCGATGTGGCCCTGCGTGTGGGCTCCGACCATCACGTTCTCGAGCACGGTCAGCGCGGGGAACAGCGCGAGGTTCTGGAACGTCCGGGCCACGCCGATGCGGGCGACGCGGTGCGGCGACAGTTGGAGGAGATCGACGCCGTTGAACATGATCGTGCCCTCGTCGACCTCGTAGAGGCGGCTCAAGCAGTTGAAGAGCGTGGTCTTGCCGGCGCCGTTGGGACCGATCAGCGCACAGATCTGCGCTTCCTCGATCGTGAAGCTGAGCCGGTCGAGGGCGGTGACGCCGCCGAACCGGACGCCGACCTCGTTCACCGTGAGCAGTGGCACGAGCGTGATCCCCCTCAGCCGTGTCGGTGCTTCGCCCTCGCGGGCGTCACCATAGCCACGTCATGGTGCCAGATGTCACGAAGCTTGCCCGGCTCGGAGCAGCTCTACGAGCGGGCTCCCATGAACATCACCTTGAGCTCGTCGTAGGCCTCGATGCAGCGTCCGGCGCCGAGCACCACGCACTCGAGGGGAGCATCGACGAGCGTGACCGGCACCTCGGTGACCTCAGCCAGCCGGTTGGCGAGCCCGCGCAGCATGCCCCCGCCGCCGACGAGGTGCAGGCCCCGCACGATGAGGTCGTGGGCCAACTCGGGCGGCGCCTCGCCGAGGCAGGCGACGACCGAGTCGACGATGGCGCTCACCGGCTCGTCGATCGCGTTGCGGACCTCCGCGGGCGACAGGATCACGGTCTTCGGCAGGCCGCTCATGAGCTCACGACCGCGCACCTCGGCCTTGACCTCGTCGCGGATCGGCCAGGCCGAGCCGATGGAGACCTTGATCTCCTCGGCCGTGCGCTCGCCGACGGCGATGCCGTACTCGCGGCGGATGTAGGTCTGGATGGCGGCGTCGATGTCGAACGAGCCGACCCGCACCGCCTGCAGGGCCACGACCCCGCCGAGGCTGATCAGCGCCGTCTCTGACGTGCCGCCACCGACGTCGACGACCATGTTGGAGACCGGTTCGTTGATCGCGAGCCCGGCGCCGATCGCGGCGGCCATCGGCTGCTCGATGAGCTGCGCCTCTGCGGCACCAGCGCGCCGAGCCGCCTCGGTCACGGCGCGCCGCTCGACCTCGGTGATGGCTGACGGCACGCAGATCACGACCCGCGGCCGATTGAACTTCGTGACGCCGGCGCGCTGGAGCAGCAGGCGGATCATGCGCTGCGTGATGTCGAAGTCGGTGATGGCACCCTGGCGCAGGGGCCGGACGGCGATGATGTAACCGGGGGTGCGCCCGATCATCTGCCAGGCCTCGTGGCCCATGGCCAGCACGTCGCCGGTGTGCTGGTTGAGGGCGATCACCGACGGCTCGTTGAGGACGATGCCGCGTCCGCGGGCGTAGACGAGGGTGTTGGCGGTGCCGAGGTCGATGGCGAGGTCGCGGGCCATGCGTCAGTGGCCCTTCGCCGATGGCGGGGCCTTGCGCGGCGCGGGGCTGGGGCCGGGCCCCTGCCCACGCGGGCGCGACGGCGGACGCCCCGCCGCGCTGCGGCGCGCGTCAGGGAGCGGGTCGGGTGAGAGCGCGTTCATCTCGCGCCGGAAGTCGTCGACGCCCGACTGCAGCGACGTCGGCTTGCGGTTTCGGGCCCACATGGCCGTGGACCACACCGCGACGATGAGCACCGGCACCACGAGGTAGACGAGGACCTTCACCGGTCCGGCCTCGGCCCGTCGTGATCGCAGCGGCCCCAGCCGACGCCACCCGACCAGTGCTCGCGCTTCCAGATCGGCGCCGTCGCCTTGACCTCGTCGATGCACCAGCGGGCGGCCTCGAAGGCTTCGGCGCGGTGCGGGGCCGAGACGGCGACGATGACGGCCGCCTCGGTCAGCTCGAGCGGGCCGACCCGGTGCAGTAGCGCGATGCGGCCCAGACCTCCGAACCGCTGTCGGGCTTCGGCGGCCACGAGCCGCAAGCGGGGCTCCACCGCCTCCTCGTACGCCTCGTACTCGAGGAGCGTGACGCCAGGCCGACCCTCTGCATGGTCGCGAGCCGTGCCGCAGAACGTGACCACGCCACCGCAGCTGGGCACGACCACCCACTCCTGCACCTCGGCGAGGGGCAGCGGCGCGTCGGTGAGGCCGGTCCACGTGTCGCCCACCGGGGCGCCGAGCGTGGGCGCGGCGGGCCTCACGGCGTGCTCGGCGGCGGACATCGCGCTCATCGTAGAGGCCAGGTGCCCGTGCGGACAGGCTGTGGCCCGGGGCCCAGCACAAGCGGGGCGCGGACGCGCCCGCAGAAGACGTCGGTATTCTCGCTCTGATGCCCACCGACCCCGAGTCCGACGACGAGCCGTCGGGCTTCGGCGTACCCCTCCCCCCGGAGGATCGGCTGTGGCGACATCCCTCCGAGCTCGGGCCGCATGGTCCGGGGGCGCCGAGCCAGGGCATCGAGCCCCTGGAAGACGCCTGGCCGCCGTTGCCGCTCCGAGCGCTACGGGTCGACAGCCCCCCGCTGTCGGGGTCGCGGCGGGGTGCCATGGCCACCGTCGTCGTGGTGTCCTGCCTGGCCGGGGCGGTGGTGGCGTTCGGCGTCACCATGGTCGCGCGGCCGCGCACGATCATCGAGCGGCCCGTCGCGCAGATCACCACGCCGCCCACGCGCGCGTCGGTGGCGTTCGGCCGGACGGTGCCCGCGCAGGACGTCGCCGGCAAGGTCGGCCCCTCGATGGCCCGGCTCGACGTGCACCGCGGCAGCGCCTGGATCACCGGAGCCGGCGTCCTCATCGACGAGCGAGGCACGCTGCTCACGAGCGCCGACCTGCTCACCGGGGCCGGCGCGGCCATCGTCACGTTCGACGACGGCCAGGCCCACCCGGCCACGATCGTCGGCATCGATGCGCTCACCGGATTGGGGGTGGTGCGCTCGACGGCGCAAGGCCGCCACCCGATCACGTTCGCCGCGGGTCGGGCGCAGGTCGGCCAGGCGGTCGCGTTGGTCGGGGGCCCCACCGCGAGCGCGATCCGTACGGGCCGCAGCACGGTCTCCACCGCGATCGTGCGGGCGTCGGGCCGGCGCGTGGTCCAGCCCGGTCACGTGCTCCACGACATGTTCGAGATCGACCGCGACGTCCTCCCCGACAGCATCGGCGGCGTGGTCGCCGACTGGCAGGGCAACGTCCTCGGCATCGCGGTCACCGACGGGCACGGCGACGGCGTCGGCTACGTCGTGCCCGGCGACGTGGCCCAGCAGGTGGCCCGCTCCCTGGCCGCCGAGGGCACCGTGCACCGCTCGCAGCTCGGGGTGCAGGCCAACGACCTCGACCCGCCTGAGGCCGCCCGGCTCAAAATCGCGGGCGGCGCCCGCCTCACCCAGGTCACCGCCGGAGGCCCGGCCGACCGGAGCGGCCTCGAGGTCGGCGATGTGATCGTCGAGATCGACGACCACCCGATCGGGTCCTCGTCCGACATCGTCGTGGCGCTGCGCGAGCTCCCGGCGGGCCACGTCGCCCGCGTCACGGCCTGGCGCAGCGACCGCAAGATCCAGCTGTCCGCCGAACTCGGCGGCAGCTGACCGACCGCGCGCGCTAGCGCCGGCGGCGACGCCGACGGACCAGGGCGGCGGCACCGAAGGCGAGGCCGGCGACACCGCCACCTACCGCACCCAACGCCAGCTCTTGTCGGCGCCGCGGGCTGATGCTCTCGAGCGGGCCGGGCGCGTGGCCGGCGACGTAAGCCTCTTCGTTGCTCTGGGACGCCGTCCACCCCGCGGCCTTCAACCGATCAGACGCGACGACCCAGGGATGGCGGGCATACGGGAGGATGCCGGGCGGCAACGGCGCGAGGTGCAACCGCCAGCGCCAGGTGGCGAGCTCGACCACGACCCGCTCGGGCAGCCGGATGCGGGGGGTCGGGGCCAGGGCGCGACGCTCGGTGGCGGTGAGCCAACCGTCGGGCGCCACGTTGTGGGGGCCGTCGAGCCGGCGGCGGCGGGCGATGTCGACGGCCGAGGCGAGGTCGTCCACGTGGAGGTACTGGGCGGGAGGGTCGTCCTCGCCGGCCGGGAGCACGTTCGCGGCATCCAGGCAGCGCGCCAGCCAACCGGCCCACCCGTCACCCACGAGCGTCGCCGGCCGCAGCACCGCGACCGAGGTGCCCGGGTGGTCGTCGCGCCAGTCGGCGGCGTTGCGCTCGACCTCGGCCTTGTGCACGGCGTAGGTGAGCTCGGGCTGCGGGCGGACGGGTGCCTCCTCGGTCAACGGCACGGGGTTGTTCGGCCAGGCGCCGTAGACGCTCGCGGTGGAGAGCACCACGACCGAGCCGACGCCGGTGGCGCCGGCGGCGTCCAGCACCTGCCGCGCCATGCGGATCTCGGTGCCGTCGGCGATCTCAGCGCCGTCGAGGTCGGGCCCGAACACGGACGCGAGGTGCAGCACCGCCGCGGCGCCCTCGACGTGCGGCTTGAGGTCGGCGGTGGCCAGGTCGAGCTGCACCGAACGGACACCCGTGATCGGAGGCTCGACGGGCCGGAGGTCGAGCGCCACCACCTGGTCGACCGTCGGGTCCGCTGCCGCGAGCTGGCACACCCGTCGCCCGAGCACGCCGGCACCGCCCGTGACCACGACCGTCGTCATCCGCCGAGTGTGCCCGGCGCGCCGCCGCGGATCCACTCCAGGCGGTGGAGGTGGGGGTCCGGCCGAGGCGTCGTACGATGCACGGCCATGAGCAACCCGTTCGAAGGCATGCCGTTCTTCGGCGACCTGCTCAAGATGCTGGGTCAGCAAGGACCAGTCTCCTGGGACGGCGCCCGCCAGCTCGCCCTGTCGATCGCGACCGAAGGCGAGAGCGAACCCAACGTCGATCCGCTCGAGCGCATCCGCTTCGAGCAGCTGGCGCGCGTGGCCGACCTGCAGGTGGCCAACGCCAGCGGCCTGCCCACGTCGGTGGCGGGTCGTCCGGTCGCCATCACCCCCGTCACGCGCACGCAGTGGGTGCTGCGAACCGTCGACGACTACCGGCCGCTGTTCGAGCGCCTGGCCGGTGCGCTCGGCCATCGAGACGAGCCCACCGCCGGACCAACCATCTCCAGCCAGCATCCGGCCGCCGGCGGGCAGGCGATCGAGCCCGGCGACGACGACCATCCCGAGGACGCATGGATGGCCCAGCTGATGGCCGTGCTCAGCCCGATGATGTTGGGCATGACCGCCGGCTCGCTCGTCGGTCACCTCGCCACCCGCAGCTTCGGCCAGTACGACCTGCCGATCCCGCGCCCGCCGTCGGACGAGCTGCCCGTGCTCGTGTCCAACATCGAGCCGTTCGCTCGCGAGTGGTCGCTCGACGGCGACGACCTGCGGCTGTGGGTCTGCGTCCAGGAGGTCGCGCACCACGCCGTGCTGGGGGTGCCGCACGTGCGGGCTCGCCTCGAAGAGCTCCTCGCCGGCTATTCCGAAGCCTTCCAGTCCGACCCCAACGCCCTCGAGCACAAGCTCGGCGAGCTCGATCCGAGCTCGATGGAGAGCATGCAGGGCATGCAAGACCTCTTCGGTGACCCGGAGGTGCTGCTCGGCGCCATCCAGTCCGATCGCCAGCGCGAGCTGCTCCCCCGCCTCGACGCGCTCGTCACGGTCATCGGCGGCTACGTCGACCACCTGATGGACCGCATCGGCGGCACCCTCATCGGCTCCTACGGCATGGTCACCGAGGCCATGCGCCGGCGGCGGGTCGAGGCCTCGAGCAGCGACCGGTTCGTCGAGCGGCTGTTCGGGCTCGAGCTCACCCAGGAGCGCTTCGACCGCGGCGCCGCGTTCGTCGACGGCGTCGTCGAGCGGGCCGGCGACGAGGGCCTGGCCCGCCTCTGGAAGTCCGAGCGCGAGCTGCCGACGCCCGCCGAGGTCGACGCTCCGGGCCTCTGGCTGGCCCGCATCGACCTCGCTGACTGACCCCCGGCGCGCAGGTCGCTGCTCGGTCAGTCGAGCGCGACCACGCGGTGATCCCGGATCTCGCCGTGGCTCAGGTGCAGGCGTCCGAGCGTGTGGTGCGGCGCGGTGCGCTTCCACGTGGCCGAGCCGGGGTTGAAGAGGCGCTGACCGCCGTCGCCCTCGTCGTCTGTGGGGAGATGGCTGTGCCCGAACACGACGATGTCGGCGTCCGGGAACCGGCGGCGCATCCGCCGCGGGCGGCCGCTGGTCGGACCGCTGTCGTGGACCATCGCCACCCTCACGCCGGCCAGCTCGAGCTCGAGCGCCTCGGGGAGCACGCCGAGCAGCTCGTGGTCGTTGTTGCCGAGCACGGCATGGACGGGAGCGAACCCGGCCAGCTCGTCGAGCAGGTCCGCTGTGACGAGGTCGCCGGCGTGGAGCACGACGTCGGCCTCATGGAGGTGGGTGTACGCGGCGTCGGGCAGCCGGCGCGACGAGCGGGGTGCGACGTGCGTGTCGGCCAGCACCACGACCCGGAGCCCGTCGCCGTGCCGGCGCGCGGTCACGATCTCGGTCGTCCCCGCCGGCGCCGGCGCGGCGGGGGCTGGCGGGTGACCGGTTGCGTGGGATCGTCGGGGTTGGGCGGCACCTGGAGATCGGCGAACGGATCGCCTTCGGCGAAGGGATCGAGCTCTGGCATCGGCTGCGGCCGCGTGTAGGGGCCCGGCGAGTGCACCGGCGTGGTGGGAACGTCGCCCGGTCCCCAGGCCGGCGCGGCGTCCGCGACGCGGGTGACCGCCTGGGCCGTGGCGTCACCGGGC
>JAODBM010000092.1 GCA_025463985.1 Acidimicrobiales bacterium | reverse complement strand
CATGGCCGGGACCGACGGGCCGATCATGGCCGCGTTCATCGCCGAGAAGCAGCGGCATCCCGAGCTGCGCGAGGAGTTCGACCGCGTCTTCGTGCAGCGCCGGCGCATCCACCTGCAGGAGATCATCGGCGCCGCCCTACGCCGTGGCGAGCTGCCGCCGTCGACCGACGTCGAGCTGCTGGCCGAGACCGGCCCGGCCATCCTGGCCCACCGCCTGCTGGTCCACTCGCACCCGGCCGACCCCGACCTCCCCGCTCGCATCGTCGACCAGCTGGTGCCGGCACCTCGCTGACGGCGGCGAGGTCGCGGCGGCCCGCCACCCACCGATCGACGGCACCCGCGGTTTGGCCGCGGGCGTGAGGGGACACCCTCGGACGGTCACCGTGGCACCCGCCGGGCGCCACGGTTCGAGAGCGAGAGCCACCGGCACCGCCGGGCCGTGATCGATGCCGATCGGCCCGCATGCCTCCGGCTGAGAGCGCCCTCCCATTGCCCCGCAATGAGAGGACGACCATGCCTGCACTCCACCACCCGCGGCACCTGGCGGCCGCGCTGCTCGCCGTGCTGATCCCCGTCGCTCCCGCGGCCCGCGTCGCCGCGACGCGACCGCGCCCGACGCCCCGAGGCGGCTACTCGAACATGTATCCCACGGCCAACGCCCGCTGGCGCTGCCACGATCCGAGCGCGGGGGCGCTGGTGTTCTGCCGGGCGGACCACGCCGCGCTGTCGGTCGGCTTCGACCGTTCGATCGGTGGGCGTGACGCCGTCACGATCGTGCGGGCCCTCGGTCAGATGCGTGGCACGCGGCTGACGGTGCACGGCGAGCGGCCGGTCATGTCCGGGCCGAACCGCACCGACATCGTGTACCAGGCGGGCCGTCTCCTCCCGGTCCAGGTTCTCGGCATGACCTGGTGTGCCCGGGCCCGCAGCCCCCGGCGCTGCGACCAGCACATCGTCCGGTTCCAAGCCGGAGCGATCACCACCGCGGTGGCGTGCCACGAGACCGGTCACGCCGTCGGCCTGACCCACGGCCACGAAGCGGCGCCGCGCATCAGCAGCTCCGACCCCCGGCTCGGGTGCATGCGCACCCCCGACAGCGGCGACTCGTTGCTGCGCACCCACAACGTCGACGAGATCAACCGCACCTACTGAGCGGCGTGGTCAGCCGACCTCCCGAACCCGCAGCGACCCTTCTGAGGAGCCACATGAAGTACGCACGCACAGCCCTGGTCTTGATCGTTCTCGCCGGCGCGGTGCTGGTCGGCGCGGAGCACGCCGGCCACCCGCCCGACCATGGCGCGCTGCCGCGCCGCCTGGCGCGCCACCGATACGCGTTTCCCGTCACCGCGGAAGCTCAGGTGGCGCTCTCCGCGGCGCACCTGCAGGACTGGGTGACCTATGCCGACCTCGTGGCCGTGATCTCGGTCCGCAGCCAGGAGGACATCGCGCCCGAGCCCGACGATGCGCGGCGGGGTGAGGGCATCATCGGTCGGCGGATCACTGTGCGCGTGCAGCCGCTGTGGCACCGGCCGGGCGCCCCCAGCCCACCGGTCGACCTGGCGTTCCCGACCAACGGCTGGTTCTTCAGCGGCCCGCACCGGCAGCCGCTGGTCTTCGAGGACGGCCGCTGGTTGGAGGTCGGCCAGCGCTACGTCGTGCCGCTGGTGAGGTTCCGGGAGGGGTGGGGAGCACTGGTCGACGGGGCCGTCCCGGTGGTGGCCGGTCGAGCTCTCGTCGAGGGTGCCTCGGAGGCGAACCCGCTGGTGCCGCGGCTGGAGGGCGACGCACTGTCACGCGTCGCGGCGATCCTCGATCGCACACCGCCCGATCCCCGGGCCGCGCCGTTCCGGCACCTGGACCCCATCACCCGCTACCGCCGCGTGCACGGCGTCGCCGTCGACCGCTGATCGACGGTTGCGCGGCGCCGTGCGAGTCAGGCCGCGGTGGGTTCACCCTCGAAGGCAGACCACAGATCTGCGTAGCGGCCGCCGCGACCGAGGAGGTCGGCGTGGGTGCCGACCTCGACCACGCGGCCGGCGTCCATCACCACGATCACGTCGGCGGTGACCGCGGTCGACAGGCGATGGGCGATCACGAGCGTCGTGCGGCCATGCGCGGCGACGCCCATCGCCCGGGCGACCCGGGCCTCCGTGGCGAGGTCGAGGTTCGAGGTGGCCTCGTCGAGCAGGAGGATGGCCGGGTCCACGAGGCGGGCGCGGGCGAGGGCGAGCAGCTGGCGCTGGCCGGAGGACAGGGAGCGGCCCTGCTCGCCGACCACGTGCAGGTAGCCGCCGGGCAGGGCGGCGATCACGTCGTGGGCACCGACGGCGCGTGCTGCCGCCTCGACCGAGCGGTCGTCGGCGTCAGGTCGGCCGTAGGCGACGTTGTCGCGGATCGTTCCGGCGAACAGGAACGGCTCCTGGGGCACCACGCCGAGCTGGCGGCGGTAGGCCGCGAGGTCGAGGTCGCGCACGTCGTGGCCGTCGACCAGCACGCGGCCACCGGTCACGTCGTAGTAGCGGGCCACGAGCTTCTCGAGCGTGGACTTGCCGGCGCCCGTCTCGCCGACGATGGCGACCGTCTGGCCCGGCTCGATCTCGAGGTTGATGCCGCGGAGCACCTCGGTGCCGGTCGACGGGTAGGCGAAGCGAACCGCCTCGAAGGTGACGCGACCGCTGAGCGTCCCCGGGTCGACCGGGTGCGCGGCCTCGGGCGTGAGGCTCGGCGTGGCCAGCAGCTCGCCGATGCGCGACAACGCCACCCGCGCCTGCTGATAGGTGTCGAACACCTGCGAGAGCTGCTGGATGGGCGAGAAGAACAGGTCGAGGTAGAGCAGGAACGCGATGAGCTCGCCCCGGGTCAGCGAGCCCTGGTGGACGAAGGCGGCGCCGCCGGCCAGCACGAGCGCGGCCGCCACCTCGGACAGCATCTCCACGAACGGGAAGTACGTTGCGACCAACCGCTGCGCGCGCAAGCGCGACGCGACGTAGGCCCCCGACAGGCCGGCGAAGCGCTCGGTGTTGCGGTCCTCGCGCACATACGCCTGCGCGACCCGGACGCCCGAGAGGCTCTCCTGGAAGTCGGCGTTGACGATCGCCACGCGGTCGCGGGCCTCGTCGTAGGCGCGCGCGGAGGAGCGGCGGAACCAGAGGGTGGCGACCACCAGCGGCGGCACCACGAGCATCGCGAGCAGGGCGAGGCGCCAGTCCATCAACAGCAGCGCGACGCCGACGCCGAGGCAGGTGAGCAAGCTGACGATCGCGCCCACGAGACCGGTCTGGAGCAGCTGCGTCAGCGCCTCGAGGTCCGAGGTCATGCGGGTCATGATGCGCCCGCCCATCTCGCGGTCGTAGTAGTCGAGGCCGAGCCGTTGGAGGTGGGCGAAGATGCGCACGCGCAACCCGTACAGCACCCGCTCGGCGGTGCGACCGGTGACGAACGTCTGGCCGATCACGATGAGCCAGTCGATGGCGACGATCAGCAGGTACGCGGCCGTGGCCCACCACAGGGCACGCGTCACGCCTGGGGTGACGCCGGCGTCGATGCCACGCCGGATGAGCGCGGGGCCGGCCAGGGTCGCCAGCCCGTCGAGGGCCACGAGGCCGAGGCCCACCGCGAGCTGCCGTCGCCAGCGGCGCATGAAGCGGACGAACGTGAAGCCGGGGTCGGCTCCCGCGGCCTCGCCGATGGCGATGTCGGGCACGTCCCGGATCGGCGGCAGCGCGGCGACGCCGGCCATCATCTCGGGCGTCGGGGCCAGCGCCCCCATCCACCCGGCACCGCCGCCGCCACCCCCGCCGCCGCCCATGCCGACGCCCAGGTTGGGCGCCGCGGTGGCGCGCTGGCCGCTGGCCGCGAGGACCAGCGCCGCCCGCTCGTCGGCGTCGTCACGGGCGTCGCCCTCCGCGGCCTTGGGGCCAGCGGAGCCGACAGACGCTGGGCGGGGCCAGAGGGCCGGGGTGATCCCGAGCGCAGGATCGAAGCCGGTGTCGTCGAGGCCGCTCTCGACGTCGACGATGGCTTCGTCGAGATCGGGGTCGTCGCCGGGACCCGACAGCAGCATCCGGTACAGCGGGCAGCGCGCTTCGAGCTCGGCATGCGTGCCGACGTCGACCACCCGGCCGGCGTCGAGCACCGCGATGCGGTCGGCGAGCAGCAGCGTCGAGCGCCGGTGGGCGATGAGGATGGTCGTGCGACCGGCCAGGACCTGGCGCAGGGTGTGGTGGATCTCGGCCTCGACCCGGCTGTCGACGGCTGACGTGGCGTCGTCGAGCACGAGCAGCCGCGGGTCGGTGATGACGGCGCGGGCGAGCGCGACGCGCTGGCGCTGTCCGCCCGACAGCGTGAGCCCCCGCTCGCCCACCGGCGTGTCGTAGCCGTCGGGCAGCTCGGCGATGAAGCCGTGGGCGCCGGCCACGCGCGCCGCGGCCTCGACCGCGGCGTCGGTGGCGTCGGGCACGCCGTAGGCGATGTTGGCGCGCAAGGTGTCGGAGAACAGGAACGAGTCCTCGAACACGAGGCCGACGTTGCGACGCAGCGAGTCGAGCGACACGGTCGAGACGTCGGTGCCGTCGATGCGGATCGTGCCCTGCTGCACGTCGTAGAAGCGCGGCAGGAGCAGGGAGATCGTCGACTTGCCCGACCCGGACGTCCCGACCACGGCCAGGGTCTCACCTGGCTCGACCTGCAGGGTGAACCCGGCGAGCACCGGCTCGGAGCGCAGGTAACCGAAGCTCACGTCCTCGAACGTGAGCGCGCCCCGCGACACCGCCAGCGCGGGAGCGTCGGGCGCTTCCACCACGCTCGGCGTGGACGTCAGCAGCTCGAGGACTCGCTCGACGCCCGCCCGCGCCTGCTGGCCGATCGTGACCAGCCCGGCCAGCATCCGAGCCGGCGCCTGCAGCTGGGCCACGTACGACGAGAAGGCGAGGAACGTGCCCAGGCTGATGCGCCCGTGGATCGCCAGCCAGCCGCCCAGGCCGAGCACGGCGACCTGGCCCAGGGCGGGCAGCGCCAGCATCAACGGCTGGTAGCGGGCCTGCAGCCGCACGGCCCGCACGCGGCTGCCATAGAGCCGCTCGGCGGCGGCCGCCAGCCGCGCCACCTCGCGCTCCTCCTGGCCGAAGCCCTTCACGACGCGCACGCCGGTCACGGCCTCCTCGACCACGCCGGCGACGACGCCGGCCTGCTGCTGGGAGTCCCAGGTCGCGGGGAAGACGCTGGTCCGCAGCTTCAGCGAGCTGATCAGCAGGAGCGGCGTGATCGCGAGGGCCACCAGCGTCAGCAGCGGGCTGAGCGTGAACATGATGACGAGCGCCACGACGAAGAACAGCAGGTTCGACAGCACCATCGGCAGGAACGCGAGCAGCCCTTGGATGAGCCCGATGTCGGAGATCGCCCGGCTCACCAGCTGGCCCGTGGCCATCTGGTCGTGGCGGGCGACGTCGAGCCGCTGCAGGTTGTCGTACACCTGCGTGCGGAGGTCGTTCTGCACCTCGAGGCTCACGCGGCCGGCCCAGTACCGACGGACGTAGGCGGCGGCGAAGCGGGCCAGCCCGGCCAGCACGAGCAGCGCGACCCAGGGCGCCACCGGGGCCCGCCGGGCCACGACCGCGTTGTCGACGAGGTACCGCTCGATCAGCGGCGTGGCCGCGGCGACGAGCTGTCCGACACCTGCGGCACCGAGCGCCACGAGCACGTTGCGCCGATGTGGCCGCAGGATCCGCCCCAGGTCGCGCAACCAGCCCGAGGACGTCTCGGTCGGTGGCAGGACGTCGTCGTCTGCGGTCACGAGCGGCAGTGCGAGGCGCGAGGAGCGATGGTGCGGCGGGCGGTCACCGTCAGCAGGGTACCGATGGTTCGCAGATCAACGACCTGGCGACGACCTGGCCGGCGCCCACCGGCCCATACACTCGCCACCCGTGAAGTACGTGGTCTGCGTTCCCGACGGATGTGCCGACGAGCCGGTGGCCGAGCTCGGCGGGCGCACGCCGCTCGAGGCGGCCCACCTGCCCAACCTGGCCGCCCTCGCGGCCCGCGGCGAGGTGGGCCGGGCGGCGGTCATCCCGCCTGGGATGGCTCCCGGCAGCGACGTCGGCAACATGAGCATCCTCGGCTACGACCCGGCGGCCCACCACACCGGCCGGGCGCCGATCGAAGCGGCGGCCCTCGGCCTGCGGCTGACGCCCGACGAGATCGCCTATCGCTGCAACCTCGTCACCATCGGCGACGACGGCACGATGGTCGACTTCGCCGGTGGCCACCCGTCCACCGAGGACGCAGCTGCGGTCATCGCGCAGCTCGACGCTGAGCTCGGGTCGGGAGCGGGCGCCGAGGTCACGTTCCACGCCGGCGTGCAGTACCGGCACATCCTCGTGACGCCGGCCTCGTGGTCCGACGCCGACTGCGCGCCGCCACACGACCTCAGCGACAAGCCAGCCGTCTGGCCCACCGGGCCGGCCGCCGCGAAGCTGCAGGCGCTGATGGACGCCTCTCGGGCGATCGTCGGCGCCTCGCCGCTGGCCGCCAACCAGATCTGGCTGTGGGGGCAGGGACCTCAGCCTCAGCTCCCGTCGTTCCGCGCCACCCACGGCGTCGAGGCCGGCATGGTCACCGCCGTCGATCTCGTGCGCGGCCTCGGGGTGCTGACCGACATGCAGATCGTGGACGTGCCCGGCGCCACCGGCTGGTACGACACCGACTACGAAGGCAAGCGGGACGCGGCCCTGGCCGGCTTGGCCGCCGGCGCCGACCTGTTCGTGATCCACGTGGAGGCCACCGATGAGGCCGGCCACGCCGGCAACGTCGAGGAGAAGGTCCGGGCGCTGGAGAACTGGGACCGGCGGATCCTTGCCGACCTCATCCCCGCGCTCGATGCCATGGGCCCGTGGCGGCTCCTGCTGCTGCCCGACCACCCCACGCCCCTGCGCCTCAAGACCCACACCACCGACTCCGTCCCCTACCTCCTCGTGGACTCGGCCAGCGACGGCCCCGGCGGGACCTACTCCGAGCCCGCCACGGCCGGCGCCGCGCCCGTGCCCGGCCACGAGCTCATGTCCCGCCTCATCGCGCCCGCCTGACCTGCCCCTCAACCGGTTGTGTCCCCGTTGTCGGGGCGACGGGAGCCCAACCCGGCTCGTCGGGTGGGCGGCCGGCATGGCGTTGTGGGTACGATGGCCGCCGTCCGTAGCACGTCGTGCCGGGCTTCCCCATCCAGTGCGCGGCGGGTCCGTGGCGGGTGGGATCTCCTTCTTCCGAGGTGCCCCGCTGCTGGGGGCCCGGGCGCTCCATCCGCGGGCTCTCCGGGTGCACCAGCGGGACACCCCTCCGCTTCATCCCCCTGAAAGAGGACCGCATGAGCGTGGGCCAAGACTTCGACCGGTCGCTGCTCGAACGCAAGGAGCGCACCGAGCTGATCGCCATCGCCGAGTCGCTCGGCGAGAAGCCGCCCTCGCGCGCCAAGAAGGCCGACATCGTCGACCACATCCTGAAGCTGGTGAACGTCGACCCCGGCGGCAGCGGCAGCCGCGCGACGGGTGCGACCACCCGAGGGGGGCCGGACGCGGGCAGGCCAGTGGCCGCAGCTGCGGGCGGGGCGGCCGCAGGCGGCGAGGCCGCAGCGC
>JAODBM010000076.1 GCA_025463985.1 Acidimicrobiales bacterium | reverse complement strand
GGTGAAGACCCGTCACGGGTCCCGGTCGCACTGATGGGAAAGGTCTTCTGCAAGGTCGATGCCAGCTATGGCCCGGTCCGCGTGGGGGACCTCCTGGTGACCTCCCCCACGCAGGGACACGCCATGGTCGGGCGCGACCACCAGCGGCGGAGCGGGGCGATGATCGGCAAGGCCATGGCCAACCTCGACGAGGGCCAGGCCCTCGTCCCGATCCTTGTAGCGCTGCAATGACCGCCCCCGCCTTGCGGCCCGTTCGCGATTCCAAGGAGCGATGACATGGTGATCAAAGACAACGGCGGCCGCGTCCTCGACCGGGCCAAGATCGTGCTGATCTTCCGTGGCCCGGGCTGGATCTCCGGCACCCCGTCCTCCTCGGCCGCCAGCACCGTGTTCGGCCAGATCTTGGCGTCCCCGTTCATGTCGGACCTCGTCCAATACCGCGGCATCCGCCGTCCCGTGATCGTGTCCACACGCGTGGACACATCCAGCATCGGCACGGTGACCGACGATCCCCGACACATCCTCTCCAAGGTCACGCTGGTCAGCGACAGCGAGGTTCGACAAGCGGTCATCGACGCCGTCAACGCCCGCCCGGCCCCTGCCGGGGAGCAGACGCTCTACATGGTCCTGGTCAGCGCTGACCCGCTGCCGGTCTATGCCGAGCAGAACAACGCGTGCGGATACCACTCCGCCTTCCAGTCGAAGGGGACCACCCTCATCTACGGCACGACCCTGAACTGGTCGGCTCGCACGGCCTTCGACGCCTGGGCGACGTCCTGCGGCGCCCCGAGCATCTTCGTGCACGAGGTCGCCGAAGCAGTCACCGATCCCCAAGGATCCGGTTTCACGCTCCCATCCGGCACGCCGCTCAAAGACACCGACGCAGGCGAGATCTGCGACATCCTCGCACCGGGAGGCGGACGCGACGCCCGCATCGTCGCCATCCCCGGCGTGACCGTGAACGCCGGACTCGTCATGCTCAACGCCTACTGGTCCGAGCTCCGCCTCAGCGGCGACGCCAACGACTTCTCCGCCCACGCCGTGCCGACGACCTACTCGCTTCGGGTGGCCTTGCGAGCGGGCGTGCATACATCGGTGCCCAGCGTCCGGGGCTCCATCACCGGCTCCAGCGTCAGGACCGCGATCCTGTCGCAGTTCAATCCATGAGCGGATGGTGACGCCGGCCACCATCGAGGCAAGCGGAGCTAACTGCCGTTCAAGGTACGCTGTCGCGCGAAGGGGAGTAGCCCCCAATCGCTCCATCGACACGCTGGGACCTACAGGTCCCCGGTGAGCGGGCCTGGCCGAGCCAGGCGGGCAAGACCTTCGACCCAAGGCACATGTCTGCCTGGTCGAAGGCAGCCATCCCCGGTCCTTCGGTCCCGCAGACCGAAAGGACCCGATGACGATCACACAGGCAGACCACGACCGCTTCCAGCGACGGGGTATTCGCCTCGAATGGGCGACCACCGGATGGAACCTCATGGAGGTGTTCGTCACCATCAGCCTTGGCGTTGCCGCAAGATCGCTCGCCCTGGTCGCCTTCGGGCTGAGTTCGATGATCGAAGTCTTCGCCTCCACCGTTGTCATCTGGCACCTACGTGAGGGACGCGACCCCGCGCCACACCGCACCAGACTCGCGTTCAGACTGATTGCGACGGCGTTTGGTGCCCTGGCGCTGTTCCTGGCCGTCACCTCTGTGCGGAGCCTCGTCCTCGGCTTGCACCCTGGCGAGTCACCCGTTGGCATCGCGTACCTGGCACTGACCGCGACGGTGATGTTCACGCTTGCAGGGATCAAGCGACGCACAGCGAGGGCGATGGACAGTGGACCGCTGGAAGCCGAGGCGGCGATGACCTTCCTTGACGGATGCCTCTGCATCGGCATCCTGACCGCCCTGGCCGTCAACATCGTGTTCGGATGGTGGTGGGCCGACGCGACGGCTGCACTCGGAATCGGCATCTTCGCAGCCCGTGAGGGTGTCGAATCTCTTGAGAAATCTCGCGCAGACTGACCACGGCCCTGCATCAAGCGCATCCATCAGCCGTTCACTCTGCGGCCCGTCGGCAAATGCTGGCGGATGGCGCTCGCCAGTATCCCTGACGAAGGAGCGATGACGATGGCGGACTACTCCGCTGGGATGGTCGGTCGTCTGAGCTGTCCGCGTAGGCGAGCTCTGTGGGTCAGCCGTCGAAGCGGAACCGGGTCTGGGCAAATTCGCCCTTGGCGAAGGAGAGCACCTTGCGGGGGCGGACCTCGAAGACGTGGGCGACTCCGGCTTGGTGGTGGAAGGCGCCGTCGCGCACGTCGTACTTCCAGTCGCCGTCATACTTCACCTCCCACATGGCCGCGAGTGCACCCAGGAGCACATCGTCGGTGACGCGCGCCGCCCGTCCCTCGACGACGACGTCGAGGCCGGCCTTCCAGTGGTTGTCGCCCGTCGTGAGCGCGCACTTGTCGTTGGCGCGCAGGTTGACGGCCTTCTGCTCGCCGGGGCCAGTGCAGAAGTAGAGCGCGCCGTCGCGCCACACGGCCGGTAGTGGAGTGACGTGCGGACGCCCACCGGTGCGCACCGTCGAGATCCAGAACAGCTCCGCGGATTCGAGGACGTCCAGGACCTCCTCCCACGGCGTCGGCGTGACGCCCGGAGCGCTGAAGCCGGTGTGCAAGTCAGGTGTCGGAGCAGGCGATGACATCACGACCCTCCGCGGTCAGTTGTCGAGGGAGGTGTACGCGCCGGTCCAGAAGTCCTGGATGACCGTCGGCGGGGGGAATGGGCCGGCGAAGGCGTCAGTGCTGAGCATGACGCCGACGAGGGCGTTGGTGGGGTCGTTCGACCACATGCTCCCCATGCCGCCGGCCCAGCCGTAGGACCCGATGGCGAGGGCGAGACCGGTGCGGCGCACCTGCACCCCGACGCCGAAGCCCCAGCCCTGCGAGCCATCGGCCAGCGGGCCAGGCGCGCCGCGTGCGACACCGATCTGGTCGGTGGTCATCGCGTCGACGGCGGCGCGTGACAGGAGGCGAGAGCGATCTGGCAGGCGCCCGCCCGCCAGCAGCATCCGCCCGAACGCGTGCAGGTCGTCCAGGGTCGACACCAGGCCGGCCGCGCCCGACGGAAACGGGGGCGGCTTCGCCCATTGGCCGTCCGGATGGTCAACGACGAAACGTTCGCCGGTCGGAGTGGTGCCGTAACAGGTGCCGAGCCGGTCGACATCGGCAACGGAGAAGGAAGTGTCGACCATGCCCAGCGGCTCGAACACACGCTCGCGCAGGAACTCGTCGAGCGGTTTGCCGGCGGCCCGTGCGATGAGCACGCCGAGCACGTCCGCCCCGGTGTTGTAGAGCCAGCGCTCGCCGGGCTGGTAGAGGAGTGGCAGTGTCGCGAGCCGGCGCATCCACTCGTCGGGCGGCGGCGGTATTTGCGGCTCGGGCGGACCGGCGCCGAGCTCCAGTTCGGCCAGCGCGTCGAGGAACGGTTGCGGCCAAGGTGCCGCGAAGTCCATGCCGAGGCCGAGCCGGAACGTCAACACGTCGTGGAGCGTGATCGATCGCTGCGCGGGCACCGTCTCCCCGTCGACCTGGCCGCGGGCGTTGACCAGCACGCGCCGGTCGGCCAGTTCGGGAAGCAGCGCGTCGACGGGATCGTCGAGCCGCAGCTTGTACTCCTCGAGGAGGATCAGCGCCCCCACCGCCACGATCGGCTTGGTCATCGAGGAGATGCGAAAGATGCTGTCCCGGCCGACAGGCGTCGGTTCGCCCCGAGTGAGCTGGCCGGCGACGCCGACCTCCACTTGATCGCCTGCGGCTAGCAGCCAGGCCACACCGCCAACCCGGTCCTCCTCGACGTGGAGCTGCATCGCCCCGGCGAGGTGCGCCAGACGTTGAGAGTCGAATCCACTCATGGGAGTTTCGACGATACGACAGTCGAGAACTCACCGATCGCTCACTCTGTACGGGCCTGCTGGAGACGACTTTCGCCCGAAGGAGCGCTCATCCGCATCGACGGTCACCAGTTCATCGCCGGCTGGCAAACACGAGTGCGAGAGACCACCATCACGTTCTGGGGCACCGACCTCGATGAGACCTGCGATGTCAACGCAGAATCCATGTCTGACCGAGGTCTGAACCGACCCGACTCTGTAGAGCCTCCACGAATGCCGGGGCGTCTCAGTGACTGGCCGGCCGTCGATCTTGATCTGGCCTGTGCCCCGCGCCGCTCGTCGCCTTCCCGAAACGACCCGAGCTCTTGTACCAGATGGGCTTCGCCGAGTGCGCCCCCCGGGATTCGAGCCCGGAACCTGCGGATTAGGAGGCCGACGACAAACATCGCTTACGTCGACTGCAGGTCCCGGACCTCGCATTGTCCGCTGACACCCGTCTCCTGCGGCGCCCCGAATCGACCCGAGTCAGTGGAGTTACGCGGCAACGTACGCGGCAGCCGCGACGTCAAGCGCCGCCGACCGGCCACGGCCGCCGCGGCGCTGCGGCGCCGAACTGAGTGCCCGCACGGTCCCGCGGCGCCTTTGCAGCGTGCACGTCTACCGCAGCACGCTCACCTCGGCGAGGACCGAGTCGAGTCGCCGGTAGCGTTGCTCCGCCTCGCGGCGGTACCGCTCGATCCATCTCGTCATGAGCTCGAACACCTCGGCTTCGAGATGCACGGACCGCCGCGGACCATTCCGGTCCGGCTGCAGCGTTGCATGGCTGGCACGATGTGGGGTGCGGCGGCCGGGTGTTTCTGCTGATGACGACGAGCTGGTGCGCGTGGCATGGGAGAGCTGGTGACTTCGGAGAAGCACATCGTCCGGGCTGAGCCGTGAGCCCGCTGCGCGGGGTCGACGACCCTGACCGCCTACGGACGCTGATCGCCGCCATCCAGGCGGTGGGCTCCGATCTCGATCTACCGGTGGTGCTGCGCCACATCGTCGAATCGGCCGTGGTGCTGGTCGATGCCCGTTACGGGGCGCTGGGTGTCCTCGACTCGGCGGGGGTTGGGCTGTCGGAGTTCGTCAACGTCGGCATGGATTTCGGCGAGATCGCGTCGATCGGCCATCTGCCGGAGGGCCACGGCATCCTCGGCCTGCTGATCGTGGAGCCCGAGCCGTTGCGCTTGGCGGTGCTGGGCGACCATCCCGACAGCTTCGGGTTCCCGGAGCACCACCCGCCGATGGGATCGTTCCTGGGCGTGCCCATCCGGGTGCGAGGCCAGGTGTTCGGCAACCTGTACCTGACCGACAAGAACGACGCCGTCGAGTTCTCCGAGGAGGACGAGATCCTGGTGGTCGCCCTGGCGGCCGCCGCCGGCGTCGCGATCGAGAAGTCCCGTCTCCTCGACCGGGTCCGCGAGCTGTCACTGATGGCGGATCGGGAGCGGATCGCCGCGGATCTGCACGACACCGTGATCCAACGGCTGTTCGCCACGGGTCTCGGCTTGCAGGGCGCCCTGGGGGCGATCGACGATGCAGGGGCGGGGGAGCGGGTCCGGGAGGCGGTCGATGCCCTCGACGCGACGATCCACCAGATTCGCTCCACGATCTTCGCGTTGCAGGCTCCGCGGGCCGCCGGCCGTGGCCTGCGCGACGAGATCTTGACCCTGGTCACCGAAGCGGCCGATGGTCTGGGCTTCGAGCCGGGGGTGCGCTTCGATGGTCTGATCGACCACGGGGTCGACCGGCCGACAGGAGTGCAGCTGTTGGCGGTGGTGCGTGAGGCGCTGTCGAACGTCGTGCGCCACGCAGGGGCGTCGACGGTGATGGTAAGCGTCGAGGTCACCGCGTACGAGCTCGTGGCCACGGTCGTCGACGACGGGGTCGGCGCCGGCGCCGGGGAGCGCCCGGGCGGCAACGGCATCGCCAGCCTGCGCCACCGCGCCGAAGTGCTGGACGGCACCCTCGTGCTCGCGTCGGGGGCGAACGGCCGGGGCACGACCGTTCGTTGGCGGGTCCCGATCGGGCCGGCTAGCTGACCGGCGCCTCGGTCGACCGCCAGCCGGAGACAACGGCCGAGGAGAGTCGGAACTTGCGCCGCCTCGACACATGGCCGAGCGGTGCAGCCACTCCGGTGATCTGAACGTCCCAGGCGCGGTGCCCGTCAACCCCCGCCTCGCCCGTCGCAAAGGCGACGACCGAGCCACCCACCGAGCGAGCGATCGCCTGGTCGGCGCTCAGGGTGAACATGACGTCCTCGCCGCTCATCTCGAACAGAACAGGGACGTTGATCGGAAGGGCTCGGGTGGTGGCGGCGATGCGGCCGTGGCCGCCGGGTGCGAGCAGCGCCAGGCACGAACCGCGGTCGAGCACCACCTGGCTCACCGATGTCCGGTCCAGGTCCTCGTTCGTTGCTTTGGGGATGTCCTTGGCGGTCATGGTGATCTCGTTGGTACGCGCCGGTTCTGGGTCCTGATCAGAGGTAGGCCCTCGGAGGGCTCGAAGTCGTGCCTCCGTCCAGGCTGCGCCATCGCCGCGCCATCCGATAGGGCCCTTGGTCCTCAATCACCCGAGGTTGTCGTGCCCGCTCAGGTGGCCAGATGACCGTCCCGGCCCTCCCTTGCGCACGTCCGCGACCCGGGGAGATGGTGGTTCCGCTGGTTCCGGCGAGGAGCGCCGACGCTCCAAGGAGGGAGCCGATTGCTGCGGTTCCGCCGGTGGCGTCGACGAAGCGGCAGGCAGCTTCGACCTTGGGTGCCATCGAACCGTCGGGGAACGGGATCGATCGCATCTCCGCCGGCGTGGCACGTCCGATCGGTCGCGGGTGCGACGTGCCGTAGCCGGCATCGACGGCGTCGACGTCGGTGAGCAGCAGCAGCGCGTCGGCGCCGATGGCCTCGGCGAGCAGAGCGGAGGTCAGGTCTTTGTCGATGACGGCCTCGACGCCGGTGAGTCTGCCGTCTGAGCCGCGCGTGACGGGGACGCCACCGCCGCCGGCGCACACGACGAGGGTGCCGTCGGCGACCAGCCGGCCGATGAGGGCTCTCTCGACGATGTCGCGCGGCTCGGGCGACGGCACGACGCGTCGCCACGCGGTGCCGTCGCGGGCGACGCTCCATCCTCGGGCGGCAGCCAGGTCCCGGGCGTCGGCCTCGTCGTAGGTCGGGCCGACGAACTTGGTCGGGTGGTCGAAGGCCCGGTCGTCGGCGGCAACGACGGTTTGGGTGATGACGCCCGCGACCTCGCGATCCGGGAGGGTGTTCCGTAGGGCCTGGACCAGCCAGTAGCCGATCATCCCCTGCGTCTGAGCACCGAGAACGTCGAGCGGGTACGGCCTGGTGAGAGCGGGGTCCTTCGCGCTCTCGAGGGCCAGGAGCCCGACCTGGGGCCCGTTGCCGTGGGTGATGACCAGCTCGTGCGTCGTGGCGAGGGGCGCGAGCGCCGCAGCTGCGGCGTCGATGTGGTGCTGCTGGATGTCAGCGTCGGGGCGTTCGTGACGTTGCAGCAGGGCGTTGCCGCCCAGCGCGACGAGGATGCGCACGTCAGCCGGCCAGAGTGGCGACCATGATCGCCTTGATCGTGTGGAGCCGGTTCTCGGCCTGGTCGAACACGATCGAGCGCGGCGACTCGAACACGTCGTCGGTGACCTCGAAGGCATCGAGCCCAGTGACGCGGAACAGGCTGTCGCCCAGATCCGTGTTGCGGTCGTGGAGGGCAGGGAGGCAGTGCATGAACGCCACGTCGGGGTTGGCGGTGGCAGCAACGACACCGGCGTTCACCTGATACGGCAGCAGCTGCTCCACGCGGTCCGACCACGTTGCGGCCGGTTCGCCCATCGACACCCAGACATCGGTGTAGAGGAAGTCGACCCCGTCGACGGCCAGCTCGACATCGCTGCCGACGTGGACCCGGCCACCGCTGGCGGCCGCAAGCTGGGTGGCGGTCCGCTCGAGCTCGGCGTCAGGCAGGAAGCTCTGCGGGGCGGTGAGACGCACGTCCATGCCGAGCATGGCGCCGGTGACGAGCAGCGACCGGGCGGTGTTGTTGCGGGCGTCGCCTAGGTAGCAGAACGAGATCTCGGCGAGCGGCTTGGTGGTGTGCTCGCTCATGGTCAACACGTCGGCGAGCATCTGGGTGGGGTGCCACTCGGTGGTGAGACCGTTCCACACCGGGACGCCGGCGTAGCGGCCGAGGGTCTCGATGTCGGCTTGGGCGAAGCCGCGGTACTCGATGCCGTCGAACATGCGGCCGAGCACTCGGGCGGTGTCTTTGATCGATTCCTTGTGGCCTAGCTGCGAGTCGTCGGGGCTGAGCGTGGTGACGTGGGCGCCCTGGTCGTGGGCGGCGACCTCGAACGCGCATCGCGTGCGGGTCGAGGTCTTGGCGAAGATCAGCGCGATGTTGCGTCCGACGAGCCGCTGCTGTTCGTGGCCGCCGTGCTTCTCGGCCTTGAGCTTGGCCGAGAGCTCGAGCAGCGACCGCAGCTCGTCGGCGGTGAAGTCGAGCTCCTTGAGGAAGCTTCGATTGCGGAGGCTGCCGGTCATCGTGGGTCCGTTCGGGTCAGTCGGGGTCGCGTTGGATGGGGCAGGTCATGCATCGAGGACCGCCGCGACCCCGGCCCAGCTCGCTGCCGGCCACCGAGACCACCTCGATGCCGTGACGACGCAGCATGGTGTTGGTCGTGACGTTGCGGTCGTAGCCGAACACGACCCCGGGAGCGACGGCGAGGAAGTTGGTCCCGTCGTCCCATTGCTCGCGCTCCGCGGCCCGCACGTCCTCGTCGGCGCGCAGCACGGTGACCTTGTCGACGTCGAGCGTCTCGGCCAACGTCGCCCAAAGGTCACCGTTGGCCGTGACCACGAGCCCGTCGGCGGTCTCCCCGGGCGTGATGGTCCAGGAGCGGAGGTCGGGGTCGAGGTAGGGGTAGACGACGAACGTGCTGGTGTCGAGCATGGTCATGACGGTGTCGAGGTGCATCATGGCGTGCGACTTCGGGAGGCTCACGGCGATCACCGTCGAGGCCTGGCCGGTGCGGAACAGACGTTGGGCCAGGATCTCGACCGCCATCGGCGTCGTGCGCTCCCCCATGCCGACGAGTGCAGCGCCGTGGCCGATCACGTGCACGTCGCCGCCTTCGATGCTGGCGGGCAGGTGGTCGAGGTCGTCGCCGCCGTAGAGGACGTCGAAGGCGGCGGCGGTGAACATCGGGTGGAAGCGGTAGATCGCCCGGCAGTGGAGCGTCTCACGCTGGCGGGCCGGCTTGGCCATCGGGTTCACGGTGAGGCCGCCGTACACCCAGCACGAGTTGTCGCGGGGGAACAGGTGGTTGGGCAGCGGGGTGAGCACGAAGTCGTCGGGGGCCAGGGTCGACCAGCGCAGGCTGCTCCTCTGGGGCTGCAGCTCGCGGCGCAGCACACCGCCGATCAGCTTGGTGGCGAGCGTTGCACCGTCGAGGTCGTCGAACATCTCTCGCAACGGGTCGACGAGGCCGGGCCCGACTGCCTCAGGTGTGCAGAGGCGGTCGAGCACGTAGCTGCGGCCGTCGGGTTGGTCGAGGCTCTCGGCGAGGAGCTGCTCGAAGTAGTGGACACGGACGCCCTTCTCGCGGAGTGCGTCGGCGAAGGCGTCGTGCTCCTCTCTGGCGCGCTTGGCCCAGAGGATGTCGTCGAACAGCAGCTCGTTGACGTTGTCCGGGGTGAGGCGGGCCAGCTCGATCCCAGGACGGTGAAGGATCGCTTGGCGGAGCTGGCCGACCTCGGAGTGGACCCCGAGCACCTCGACCGGGAGTTCGGCCATCAGAGGCTCCCGTGGACTTCGTCGGCGGAGGGTGTGTAGGCGACGGGGACCACGGGGCTTTCGCCGTACTCGTGACGTGCGGCCTTGAGCCAGATGTAGACGGGCACGCCGAGCAACAGGACGAACACGCCGTAATAGACGGCCTGGTAGCCGCTGCCAGCCAGGGTCCAGAACGAGAACCCCAGGCCGAGGGTGGCGACCACGAGGTCGCGGACGAGGTGCTTCCAACGCAGGTCCCGGCCGGGGATGACCAGCCAGTAGATCTGGGCGGCGGCCGAGAACAGGTAGGGGATGACTGCGGTGAGCACGCTCAGCAGCACGATGGTCGTGAACACGTTCTTGAAGTGGGTGTAGCTGAAGATCGTGATGATCGAGGCGAACACGGCCCCGGCGAGGATGCCGAAGGCCGGCACGCCGCGCCGGGTGCGGCCGAAGCTCTTCGGGAACAGGCCGTCCTTCGCGGCGGCATACGGCATCTCGGCGCAGATCATCGTCCAGCCGTTGAGGCAGCCGATGCCCGAGATGATGGCGGCGACCGCCATGACGTTGCCGGCCCAGCCGCCGTGGAAGATGGCGTTGGCGGCGTCGCTGAACGGGGCGACCGACTTCTGGAGGGCGGCGTTGGCCACCAGGCCGAACACGGCGAGGGTGCCGAGGATGTACACGAACGCCGATGCGGTGGTGCCGTAGACCGTGGCGCGGCGCACGTTGCGGCCGGGGTCGCGAACCCTGCCGGCGGCGACCGAGGCGGTCTCGAGGCCGAGGAAGCTGAACAGGGCGATGGCGGCCGCAGCCGAGATGGCGCCGCGGGCCGAGAGCCCCGACACGTTGAAGGCGCCGAAGTTGGCCGTCTTCATGAACACCAGTCCGACCGTCGCCATGAACAGCAAGGGCACGAACTTGATCACCGTGGTGACGATCTGGAAGGCGCCCATGTTGCGGATGCCCGTGAGGTTGACCATCGCCGGTAGCCACAGGCCGACCAGGGCGATGACGATGGCGCCGGCCGTGTGGTGGCCCTTGTTGACGAAGACCTCGACGTAGCCGACCCAGGCCACGGCGATGGCGGCGTTGCCCGCCCACGCGGTGATCCAGTACGACCACGCGTTGAGGAACCCGGCGAAGTCACCGAACGCGTCCCGGGCGTACAGGTACGGGCCACCCGACCCGGGCACCCGCTTGGACAACGACCCGTAGACCTTGGCGAGGGCCACGGCGCCGATCGTGACGACGACGAAGGCCACCAGGCTGATCGGCCCGAACGCCGCGAGAGCCGAGGGCAGCGCGAACACGCCCGTGCCGATGATCGATCCCATCACCAGAGCCGTGGCCGTCGGCAGGCCGATCAGGTGACCGGTGTCCGCGACGTCGGTGTCTGTCGACACCTGAGGGTCGGGCGGGCGGTCGGCCGCTTCGGGCCGTGGCGGGATGAGCACGGTGGCCATGGGTTTGCCCTTCGGTTCGGTAGAACGTCACGGCCGCCGTCGAGGCGGTGCCGTCGACTGAAACGATGGGCGTCGCCTCATGTGACGACTAGAGCCGAAGGTCCCTCAGCGGTCGCCGAGGGTCCCGCGCTGGATGGCCAGCCGGTGGCAGTTCCCAGGCGTCGGAGCTCGTCGTCGAGGGTCTGCCTGAGCGCCGGAAGGTCAGGGCAGGCGTCGGGGTCAGCGATCACGGTGATGTTGAGCGCTCCCGCGTACGACAGCACGGCGAACGACACCGTGACGTTGCCGGTGATCATGGCGATGGGGATGAGGTCGACGATCGTTGAGCCCAGGAATGACAGCTGGGTGTCGGGGCCGCGGACGTTGGTGACGAAGGTGTGCACCGAGCGCTGCCGGTCGATGAACCAGCGGAGGATCCCGAGGAAGGCAAGCAGCCGAAAGAACGGTCCCAGGACAGCGGTCGACGCGGCTGGTGCTGTGCGCTTGGCGGCTCGCGTAGCGTCGGCGATCGTCGTGAGCCGGGAGAGCGGCTCGCCGGTGGCAGGAAGGTCGATCGGGATCACGCCGACGCGGTTGCCGAGCTCGGTGGCGCTCGCGCTTCCACGCGCCGACATGGGAACCGAGATGACGAACCGGTCGATCGACTCGCCGCGTGCAAGCAGCAGCCTGTGCAACCCGCCAGTGACGACGGTGAGGGCGACGTCGTTCACGGTTGCCGCGTGCTCATGGGCGATTCGACGGATGCTTTCGAGGTCGGCATGGACGACGGCGAGCTGCCGCCGCGGCCCGGTTGCCGAGTTGAGCGAACAGCGTTGGGCGTGCCGGCCGACAGCGGGTCTGAGCTGGGCGAGCGCTTCGCGTATCCGTCGGGTCGACCCACGCAAGGTGGCAAGCGCGGCGAGACGGCCAGAGGCGGCGCTGCGGGCCAGGTCTGCAGACGACGGTGTCGGCGTTGGAAAGTGGTCAGTGGCCTCGGGCGGGGCCCCGTCGACCAGGTTGGCGAGCACGGCCAGGCCCCCGATCCCATCGGCGAGCACGTGGTGGAAGACGATGACGAGCCCGGTCCTGCCGTCGCGGAGGTCGGAGACGATGGTCAGTCGCCAGAGGGGACGATCAGCGGGGAGGCGGCTTCTGGCCAGCTCGGCGGCGATCGCAAGCACCGCCTCCTCGTCGCCAGGTGGAGGACATCTGACCGATGTGACGTGGTGTCGAACATCGAACGCGCCGTCATCGACCCAAACCGGCCGGCCGCAACCGATCGGCGTCGGTACCAGGCGCTGTCGCAGCCGTGGAACGGCGCGAACTCGCTCGGCGATGGCGGCAACGGCCTGTTCCGGGTCGAGAGGCGGCACGCCGTCGAGCACCAGGACGGCACCCACCTGCATGGGAGCTGACGGGACATCGGTGGCCAGTGCCACCAGGTCATCTGGAGCCGCTCGGTCGATCAACGCAACGGCCCCCGATCGTCGAATCACGTGGCGACGATGGCTCGGAGCACGTTGAGCTTCGCGGCTCGACGGGCGGGGAGGACGGCGGCGGCGATCCCGGCGATGGCGGCCAGGACGACGACGACGCCGAGGGTTGCGTAGGGGATGCTGAATACGCTGGCGGCTTGCTTGTTCAGGGCGGTGACGAGGGCCCATCCGAAGAAGACGCCAATGAGCAGCCCGAGGAACGTGCCTTGGAGGGCGATGATGACCGACTCCCATCGGATGGTCGATCGGAGCTGACGCCGGGTCATGCCGACGGCTCGAAGCAGGCCGAGCTCCTGGATCCGTTCGAAGATGCCGAGGGCAAGCGTGTTGCCGATGCCGAGCAGAGCGATGATCACCGCGAGCAGCAGCAGGGCGTAGACGAGGCCGAGAAGCTGGTTGATCGGCTGGGCGGTCTGGGCCTTGAACTGGGTCTGGTCCATCACGGTCGCGCCCGGGTAGTCGGCCACGACCCGCTTGACCGCGGTGAGCGTCGCTGCCGATGACACGCGGGGTGCCTTCTTGACGAAGACGAACACGTCGTACCGGGTGTGGAAGTTGGCGGCGTAGGCGCTCATGCCGAGGTAGTACTTGCCGGCGAGCTGGTTGGGGCCGTAGATCAGCGCGATCCGCAGCGACTGGCGGCCGGTGTCCTTGAACACGACCGAGAGATGGTCGCCGATCGCGAGGTGCTTGGCGGTGGCCACGGTTTGATCGATTGCGATCGCGTCGGCGCCGAGGTCGGATCGGCTTCCGCTGATCGGCTTGACGTCGATGATGTCGAAGGCGAGGCGCGGGTCGAACCCGCCGAGCTGGACGACGCGGCCGTCGACGCTGGCGGTGCCGATGCGCAGGCCGCTGGCCGATGCGACTTGTGGGAGCTGGTTGAGCCGCCGGGCCAGTCCGGGGTCGACGCCGCCGGACACTCCTGACCCGGAGTTGACGATGTAGTCGCCCGTGAACGACCGGTCGACGACCGAGCTGATCGACGCCCTCGCGGACGAGGCGAAGATGGTGATGAACCCGACCAGGCCGACGCAGATCATCAGCGCGGAGGCAGTCGCGGCCGTTCGCTTCGGGTTGCGCATGGCGTTCTGGCGGGCGATGACACCGGCGGCGCCGCGCAATCGTGGCAGCGGCGCGCCGAGGAGGCGGCTCAACGGCAACGAGATCGTTCGGCCGAGCACCGCGACACCGAAGAACACGACGACGGCACCGAGCCCCACGATCAGCACCGGACTGCTGGAATGGCCGAGGAGGCCGAGGAAGAGCACGGCGATGCCGCCGCCGAGCAGCCCCATGCCGACGAGCACCCGCTGCTTGGACCCGTAGCCGGTTCCGGTGGCAACGGTGCCCTGCATCGCGGCGATGGGGGCGACCCTTGCGGCCTTCCGTGCTGGCGAGACCGCCGCCACCACCGTGACGCCGATGCCGGCCCCGAGGGCGACGATCACGGTGCGGACACCGAAGACGATCCCTCCTGTGGGGATGTCGATGCCGATGGCCCCGATGAGGGACTTGAGGCCGACGGCGACGACGACGCCGAGGGCGAGCCCGACCAGCGACGAGACCAGTCCGACCGCGAGTGCTTCGAGGAGCACCGAGAACAGAACTTGGCGTCGCGTCGCGCCCAGCGCCCGCATCAGGCCGGTCTCGCGAGTTCGTTGGGCGACGGTGATCGAGAAGGCGTTGAAGATCATGAACGAACCGACCAGCAGGGCAACGACCGCGAAGACCACCATGAACGTGGTGAACGTTCCGACCATCTTGCCGACCTGGGTCTGAGCCTCCTTGATGACCTGCCTGCCGGTCACGGCCTCGACGCCGGCCGGGAGGTGGCCGTGCATGTTCTGGACGAGCTGCAGTTGGCTGACACCAGACTTCGCCACCAATGAGATTGCATCGAACTTCCCGGGTTCAGAGACGAACCGCTGCGCGGTTCTCGTCGTGAACAGCGCGAAGGAGGCACCGGCGGGGCTGTCGGAGCTGCCGAAGCGCACGATCCCCGTGATCAGCATCCGTTGGGGCGGTCCCTGCACGAGCACGGTCGTGGTGTCGCCCAGGGCGAGGTGGCCGGTGTGCGCGCTGCGCTTGTCGATGACCATCTCGTTGTCAGCGCGCGGTGCCCGACCCGACGCGAGCGTGAACGGGTTGAGCTCGGCGGTGTCGGTCCAGTTGGTCCCGTAGGTGGGCGCCCCCGTGGTGGGGTTGCCGATCGCGTGTCCGTCCTTGCCGACGAGCCGGGCGAACCCGAGCACGCTGCCTTCGGCCACGGCGACTCCGTCGACGCGCCGCAGCGCCGTCACGAGTGACGCGTCGACCCGTCCACGCTGCTGACCGGTGCTGCCGGGGCCGTTGAACGCAGCTTTGGCCCTGACCACACCCGAGGTCCCGCGGTAGACGTCTGCATAGAGCCCGTTGAACGTCTTGCTGACGGTGTCGGTGAGGACCAGTGTGCCGGCCATGAACGAGACGCCGAGCGTCACGGCCAGGGCGGTGGCGAACAGGCGGGTCCGGTGGGCGAGAAGGCTCTTGAACGCGGTGCGCAGCATCGTGATCAGTCCCCGAACCGCTTCATGCGTTCCAGGATCCGTTCGGCCGTCGGGTCGTACATCTCATCGACGACGCGGCCATCGGCCAGGAACACGATCCGATCCGCGTAGCCGGCTGCGATCGGGTCGTGGGTCACCATGACGATCGTCTGGGACATGTCGTCGACGGCGCGACGCATGAAGCCGAGCACCTCCGCGCTGGCGTGGGAGTCGAGGTTGCCGGTCGGCTCGTCGGCGAAGATGATCTCGGGGCGGCTCGCCAGGGCCCGAGCAACTGCGACTCGCTGTTGCTGGCCGCCCGACAGCTCAGAGGGGTGGTGCTCGAGCCGGTCGGCGATGCCCAACGTGTCGATCACCTTCGCGATCCACGCTCCATCGCCCTTCTTGCCGGCGAGCAAGAGCGGAAGGCGGATGTTCTCGTCGGCGGTCAATGTCGTGACCAGGTTGTAGGCCTGGAAGACGAACCCGACGTGATCTCGGCGCAGCAGGGTGAGCGCGTTGTCGCTGAGCACGCTCAGATCGGCGTCGCCGATGAACGCCTGACCCGACGTCAGCGTGTCGAGCCCGGCGACGCAGTGCAGGAGGGTCGACTTCCCCGAGCCCGATGGTCCCATGATTGCCGTGAAACCCCCGCGACCGAACTGCACGGTCACCCGATCGAGCGCCCGCACCTCGGTCGGGCCCTCGCCATACACCTTCGTCGCGTCGACCGTCCGCGCCGCGGCCGCGGCCGTCGGTTCCGCCACGATCTCGTTGTCGGCTACCAGAACGGTCATCGGGGACTCCTTCTCGGACGGCACCGGCGGCGCTTCAGCTCGTCGTGCTCGCCTGCGGCCGCCGCATGGGCCGGCTGACCTTCACTATGCGAAGGTCACGACGCCGCGGGGCAGAGGCCTTCGGCACGTATCTCGAGGATCTCGAGAGGACCTTCGGCCAAGGCGGTCCTGACACGGCCCGGTCGCTGGAGTTACGCGGCAACGTGTGCGGCAGCCGCGTGCAAGGTTGCTGAGAAGTCGGGTCAGGAGAACCGGGTCTGGGCCCGGTTGAAGTACTCGTCGCTCGCAGCGAGGTTGGCGGCGAGCGCGATGTCGCCTTCGGTGAGGATCCGCTTGGCCCAGTACGCCTGGCCGCCCGGGTCGGTGCCCCGGCCGAGCAGCTTCTGGTAGAGCGCGGCGACCCGGGTGTACCGCGATTCCCCAGACTCGAAGAACCGGCTGGCCACGCTGACCCGTCCCTTGCTCGCCGTCTCCGAACCCCAATAGGTGAGCCCGCTCTGGTCGGGGCTTCGCTTCAGGAGCTTGTGGTAGAGGTCCGTGATCCACGAGCGGTCGCTGCCGCCGCCGATGCCGCGGTAGTACTCGTCGGACGCGTAGAAGTTGGCCGAGGCGGAGGCCACCGTCTCGCGTCCCGCACGGATGGCCTCGGTCCAGAACTTGACGCCACCGGGGTCGCCCGGCCGCCCGAGGGTGTTCTGGTACAGGTTGTTCACGATGGCCGAGACCCACTCCGCCGAGCTGGCGAGGCCGTCGACCGTATGGCGACGGGCCGGGCCGTCGGCCGCGGGTGCCGAGGGCTGGGCAAGCAGCTCGTCAGCGCTGGGCGGGCGGTTCAGGAAGTCGGCGAATGCCGCCCGCACGAATCGCCGGTTGGCGGTGTCGGGGCTCACGACCGTGCCAAGCCCGCTGCCCTTGCTGATCGTCGAGCCGATCGCGCCCGACAGCAGGACCCTGAAGGTCTCGTCGCCCGACATGATGGTGTCGCCGTTCACGGTGATCGGGATCGACTTGGCGCTCTCACCGGCCGCGTACGTCAACGTCGACGAGACGCCGACGTAGTCCTCGGGTGCCGTTGCCGAGCCGTCGGCGGTCCGGAAGCTGACGGCGCTCTGAGCTGTGAGCTTGCCTGACCGGGTGACGGTGAACGTCGCCGTGGTCGTGCCGGTCGAGCTTTCGATCAGGCGCACATCGCTGATGGCCAGCGTCGGGAGCTGACCGCCGCCGGATCCGGTGACCGTGAGCGTGAAGGCCTGCACTCCTTCGGGGGCCACTCCGTTCGTGGCCCTGACCGTGAGCGGATAGCTGCCCTGGGTGCCTGAGACCGGCTTGCCGCTCAACACGGCCGTCGACGGGTTGAACGTCACCCCCCCGGGCAACGTGCCCGACAGGCTGATGGCCGGCTTGGGGAACCCGGTCACGTCCATGGTGAACGAGCCTTGTGCGCCCGTGGCGAAGGAGGTCGACGCAGCGCTGCGGATCCTCGGAGGCTCGTCGACCTTCAGCGTGAAGGCCTGCGACTCGGTGCCCGACACGGCGTTCGTGGCCTTGAACGAGATCGTGTAAAGGCCGCCGGCGCCATCCAGAGGGGTGCCGGCCAGCGTGGCGGTGGCTTCGTCGAAGGTGACCCCCCGCGGCAGCGTGCCCACCTCCATGAAGGTCGGCGCCGGGAAGCCCCTCGCCTTGACGGTGAACGAGCCGGCCTTGCCAACCGTGAACGTCGCCGTGTCCGGGCTCATGAACGCGATGCGTTCTCGGACGGTCAAGGTGAAGCT
This sequence comes from Acidimicrobiales bacterium, assembly GCA_025463985.1. Lineage (GTDB taxonomy): Bacteria > Actinomycetota > Acidimicrobiia > Acidimicrobiales > Iamiaceae > JAODBM01. The sequence continues at coordinate 5,088 of JAODBM010000076.1, read as the reverse complement.
CTGGGCCGCTTCGGGCGACACGCCGTTCTTGGCGCGGAATGTGATCGGGTACGTGCCTCCGCTACCTGCGGCCGGGGTTCCGCTCAACACTCCGGTCGCGGCCCTGAACGTCAGACCGTTCGGGAGAGAGCCCGACTTGGACAGCGTCGGGGCCGGGTCGCCATCCGCGGCCACCGTGAACGAGCCGGGCACCCCGGCCGTGAACGACGTGGCGTCGGCGCTGGTGAAGCTCGGGGCCGACGACGAGGACCAGTAGATGGTGACGCCATAGTCCGCCGGGCCTGGAGTGAACATCGACCCGCCAGCGGGGACGTAGCTGCCGCCACCTCCACCCCCGCCGCCGGCACCCGCGTCGAACCCGCTGGAGCTGCCGCCGCCCCCACCGCCGCCGCCGTAGTAGCCGCCGCCCCCACCACCACCCCCACCGCTGTAGGGGCTCACGTTGTTGCCGCCGAACCCGCCGGCGCCGAACGTGCCGTCCTTCCCGGTGGTGTCGTAACCGCTGGGGGCGACCCCGCCAGTGGCTCCCGTGCCCGGAGCGGTCGAGCTGGCACCGCCGCCCCCACCCCCGGCGGTCAACCCGGCGGCGGCCTCACCGCGGGCGCCGGCGTCGCCTCCCGCTCCCGGGTAGCCCTGGTTGCCGAACTCTCCGGCACCGCCACCTCCGCCGGCGACCGCCAGTCGATCCGCCACCCCGTACGGCGCGCGGCGCACGTCCGAGCTGAAACCACCCTGCCCACCGGTGGGGCCGAACCCGCTCCCGCCGAGACCGCCCGGGGCGAAGTCGACCTTGAGGTTCTCCCCCGGCGTGACCCGCAGCGTGCCGCCCACGCCCGCCGGCTTCCCACCCGGATTGTTGGGCGCATGCGGATCCCACCGGTTCGCCATCGACTCGCCTGCCCCGCCGACGAGACGAACCCGGATCGAGGTCACGCCCTTGGGGACCGTGAAGGTGCCGGCCCTCGTGAAGTTCCGGCTCTGCTCGGACGCCGCCGCCGGACCCACCGGCCCCGCCAGCAACCCGGCCAACAGCCCGAGTGAGGCAAGCCACGCCGTTGCTCGACGAAGAGGCCCAACCACGTCAGCGAACGCCGCCATGCGCTTCCCCCTCGCCCGAGAGGCAGATGATTGCACGGATCGGGCGCCGTGAACGGCCCGAAGGCCCCCCCATCACGCCCGACACAGCGCCCATCACGCGGCCGTCCTCGGCCCGCCGGCGCGGTGATCGAGACGTTCACCCCGCCATCCTCCCAGTCGAACGGCCCTGAGTCGCTCCTGGTCAGCTGAGCTCGCGGACCCTGAGGGTGTCGACGTGCTGTTGGAAGGCGATCGCTTTGCCCCCGGCCACGGTCCACACGTGAACCATCTTGACCGAGGCGGGTTCGCCTGAGGTCTTGTTCTTCCAGGTGTAGCTCCCGAGCGCCACCACGGTGTCGCCCTCGGTGACGAAATGGTCGGGCACCACTGCGAAGTCGTCGCCGATCTCGCCGAGCCTCATGAAGACGCCTTCCAGCACGTTCTGCGGGCCGATGTAGGTACCGGCCAGCGGAAAGCCGTCGGCCTCGACCCAGCGGATGTCGTCAGCCATGGCACCGAGCGCCGCCGGGACGTTGCCCTGAGCGAAGTTTGCGTAGGCGGTCTCGACGAGTTCTTTGTTCGTGGTCATGGCGAGAGCTCCTTGGTCTGGGGCAAGACGGCTTCGACCACTACGACTCCAGCAGGATGACGAGCGTCTCGGGAAGCACGCCGTCGTGGGCCATGGCCTCAGCGAACTGCGGGCTCTGCATGGCGGCGTTGAAGGCGTCCAGGTCGGGGACCTCCAACAGCAGACCCACCCTGTTGGGCTGATCGGGGCTGACGAAGGTGCGCACGTCGGTGATGCCGATGGAGCCGAACGCTTCCGCCCGCTTGGGCGACGCGAGCCACAAGGCCACGTCCTTGACGTCGTGGTGGGCGATCAGGGTCGTCATGGGTCCTGCTTTCTGAGGCGCTGGTCTGGGTGGTCCAAGTCACGATGGACTGTCCTGCGCGTCAGTTGCGCGTCGGAAACCGCGGCGCACGTGATCGGACGGCCGCGCCGGCCCGCTGGCGCGCAAGTGACGCGCCCGATCTCGACGATCGGATTGACTTCGAAGCCCGAGGTCGGCACCGCCTCACGAGGAGCGCACCCACCATGGCCTACGCGATCATCCACCGGTTCCCTGGCGCCACGAAGGCTCAGTACGAAGCAACCGTCACGGCTGTTCACGGCGGACTCGACGTCCTGCCCGCGGGTCAGCTCGTTCACGTCGCCGGCGAAGAAGACGGAGGCATCACCATCGTCGCCGTGCACGACAGCAAGGAGAGCTGGGAGTCGTTTCGCGACTCCACCCTGCTGCCCACGCTCGGCGCGGGAGTCGACGGCGGCGTGACCGGTCCGCCCGAAGAGCGGGCGTTCGACACCGTCAACGTCCTCCGTTAGTCGTCTCCGAGATCGAGGGTCGGCGCGTCGGGGGCGGCCGACGCGCCGACTCGCGCCACGGCGTCTTCGAGGGCTTCGGCCTTCGCCAGCCAGATCGCGTAGCCACCGGTGGTGCAGAGCTTCGTCGCCTCATCGAGCCAGGTACGCCCTTGGGCATCGAGCCGGCCGAGGCGCCGGAACCGCGCCTCGGCCATCGAGAAGCGGGTGGTCGCCTCGTGGTAGATCCAGCCGAACACCTCGGTGATCCGGAGGGCGTCGAGGAGCCGTTCGTCCGCCAGGTCGTGCTCCCCGACGAGCGAAGCCAGCTTCCCGCTGTATGCGGCGATCGGGCCCTGGCTGCCCGCCCCGTTGAAGGCGACTTCGCCGCTGAGCGGTTCGAGGAGCGGCAGCAAGACCTGGGCGGCATCCAGGTGCTGGAGCTCGATCGCCAGGATGGCGAACCCGACGAGGTTCGTGCTGCGCAACGCGTCGTTGGGTACTGCCGCGAACCGCGTGGCCAGGCCCTCCTCGAGGATGGCGAGCGAGTCGTCGTGTCGGCCGACGGCGCTGCACACGATCCCAAAGCCCAGCCGGGCCGTGAGGAGTCCAGGACTCTCGTGCATCGCCTGCTCGATGAGCGGGAGGAGCTCGGTATGGCGACCGGCGAACGTCGCCAGGACGAAGTACTGGTTGGCGAAGACCCGGAAGGCGTCCGGCTCCGAGACCGCCATCCCGGCCTCGAACGTGGTGGTGGCCAGCGCCTCGGCCTCGACGAGCCGGGACTGCATGGTGGCGTGGAAGGTGTCGATCACGCCGAGCAGCCACCGCATGCGTGGCGTCTCGTAGCGCTTGGTCGTCGCCCGGAGCCGCGCCAGGCTGCGCCCGACCGTCGGCTGGTCGGCTCGAACGACGGCGATCGTGTGCGCCAGGTAGTGCGCTCGAAACAGCAGCATCGGATCGCCCGAGACCTCGGCGGCGTCGATGGCTCGCTGGGTGAGCTCGGCCCGCTCGAGCGAGTGCGTCGGCCCCGAGAGCGCGTTGATCGCCGGCACCGCGACCCGTACGTAGAGCGCCGGATCGTCGATGGTTTCGGCGATGCCGAGCGCCTCCCGCGCCAACATGATCCGTCGATCGGTCTCGCCGGCGTACGTCAAGCTCTGGGCGAGGAGGGCGCCGAGCTCGGCGCAGGTCGCCCGGTCAGTCCGGTCCGCCATCGCAAAGGCCGCTTCGACCATCGCCCGCTGCTCGGACATCCCGACCTCCACCCGAGCGGTGCCCCGATCAGTGGCCAGCGCGGCCCGGGCCAGGACGGCGGGCGCGCGACTGCGCTGCGCCAGGGCCGCCCCCGCTTCGAGGGTGGCGAAGGCGTCGGGATCGCCCGCCCGCTCCTGCGCCTCGCCGAGTCGCACAAGCAGGTCGGCCCGCTCGTCGTCAGGCCGGGCTCGGCTCTCGGCCAGGTCGAGCGCGGCTCGATAGTGCTGGATCGCCTCCATCGGGGCCAGGTCGTCGAAGGCGACATCGCCGGCAACCGTGAACCAGTGCTGGGCCTCGTCGGGCAGGCCGCCGAGCGCGCAGTGGCGCGCCAGCGCGACCAGTCCGCTCGAACCGACGGCGTTGCGGCGACCGGTGAGCACATCGGCGGCGCGAGCATGGAGCCGGGTGCGACGCGCGGCGCCGATGTCCGAGTAGAGCGCGTTGGCCACCAGCGCGTGAACGAACCGCAGCCTCTGGGCCGGCGGCTCTCGTTCGGTCAACAGGCCGCCGCGGACAGCGCCATCGAGCGAGGCCACGACCACCGCTTCGCCCACGTCGACCATCTGGACGAGGACCCACTCGTCGAACTCCTGGCCCAGAACCGCCGCGGCCATCAAGACCTCGGTGGCGTCGGGACCCAGAGCGTCGACCCGACTCCACACCACGTCCCTCAGTGTTCGAGGGATGGCGCGATCAGTTGGCGCGGTCGACGGCGCGGTTTCGGCCCAATGGCGCAGCAGCTGGGTCGCGTACAGCGGGTGGCCGGCCGTCGCCCGGGCGAGCCGCGCCGCGAGGTCGGTCGGATCGGGAGCGGGGGCGTTGTCCGCAAGCGGCTGGGGATGCCCCTCACGGACGAGCTCGGTCAGCGCCGCTTCGTCCAGGCCGACCAGCTCGAGGCGGAGCGCGCCGGCCCGCTCCACGTCGGCAAGCGCCAGCCGTAGTTCCTCGGCGTCGGACTCGCCGCTGTCCCGGCAGCTCAGCACGGCGAGGAGCGGGGCTCCGACGAGGGCGTTGGCCAGGTGCCGGAGGAGCTGCAAGGCCGTGGCCTCGGCCCAGTGCATATCGTCCAGCAGCACGACCAGCGCTCGCCGGGCCGCCAGCCGACGGAGGAGGTCGGCGACCGCTTCGAACAGCAGGTATCGCTCCGTTGCGTGATCCGTGTCGGTCGGCGCCGGCGCGTCGACCCGGTAGCCCAGCTGCGGAGCGATCCGCAGCAGCTCCCCGCCGCACGCGGCAACGTGTTCCCGGAGCAGCTCGAGCGGGGCGTGCTCCACGTAGGTGCCGACGATCGTGCGGAACGGCTGGAGCGGTACGGCCAGCTCGTCGCACCGCCCGTAGACAACGGGGGCAAGCTGCTGATCGGTCAACCGCCGAGCAAACAGGGCGAGCAGCGA
>JAODBM010000036.1 GCA_025463985.1 Acidimicrobiales bacterium | reverse complement strand
CGCTGCTCGTTCGGCGCGGCCTGCGCCTCCGCCCGCTGCTGCTCGGCGGCGACCAGGAACGGGCTCGGCGGGCCGGCTTGGAGGACGTCCCCGCCCTGGCCGGGTTCGGCGCCGCCGCCGAGGTGCTCGCAGACGACGGACGGCTGGCCGCAGAAGCCGCCGACGCCCGCCGGCGAACCGATCGCGTGCTGGCGGCCGTGCCCGACCTCGACGGCGTGGTCGTCTACGGCGACCCGGACGACCGCCTCCCGCACCTCGTCTGCCTCGGCGTGCTCGGGATCGAACCGCAAGCGGTGCTGCTCGGGCTCGACCGCGCCGGCGTCGCCGCGCACGCCGGTAGCGCCTGCGCCTCGGCGTCGCTCGAGCCGTCGCCGGTGCTGGAGGCCATGGGCGTGGATGCGCACCACTCGCTGCGGATCTCGGTGGGCTGGTCCTCGAGCGATCACGACATCGACCAGCTGCTCGACGCGCTGCCGCGCGTGATCGCGGGGTTGCGGGCCCTGAGCGCCACCCCCTGAGGGCCCCGCGGGGCAGCCCGCCCGACGCACCGATGGGCGAGCGGGGGCCCCGGAGCATCGTGCGTTTCGCGGCCTCTGTCCCCTATCGTCCGTGCTCCGCATCATCAACCGCATCCGGAGCATCACCACCATGCGTTCCCGTCATCCTCTCGCCATCGGACTCGTGGCGCTCGCGCTCTTCGCCGGCGCGTGCTCGAGCAGCAAGTCCAAAGACGCGTCCACCACGACCGTCGCGACCACGACCGCGGACTCGTCCGCGACGACGGAGGCACCGACCACCGCCGGCAGCGGCGAGGCGCCCACCGCGGCGGCGCTCAAGGCCGCGCTGCTCACGAAGGCCGACCTGCCCGCCGGGTTCGTCGACGGCACGCCCAGCCCCAGCGACAACAGCAAGGTCACGACCGTGCCGGCGTCCTGTGGCGATGCGATCAACGCGTTCTCGAGCAGCACGACCAAGAACGACCAGAAGGTGGCCTTCGACAGCGCCGATCAGGCGGTCAACATCGAGCAGTCGGTGGGCGCCGAGACCGACGCCGCGACCAAGTGGAAGGCGTTCAAGGACATCCTCGCCAAGGACTGCAAGGGCACCGTGCAGCTGACGCTGACGGGCGGCCTGACCGGCACCCTCGAGGCGGTCGACGCCTCCGGCATCGGTGATGACTCGGTCGGAGTCAAGCTCACGGTCAAGGGCCTGTCGCAGGGCGTCGACGTCGAGGTCACCGGCTACGACGTCTACGTGCTCCACGGCTCGGTCGTCTCGAGCGTGGCCCAGCTGTCCACGAAGGTGCCGAGCAAGAACCTCGACGGCGGCCCCGTCGATCTCACCGCTGTCACCGACCTGGCCAAGAAGGCCGACACGAAGCTGACCGACGCCGGCATCTGACGGCGTCGAGCCGCGCTACGGCGCGGAGCGGTCGAGGGGGGCCCGGCGACGCCGGGCCCCCGCCGCGACTGCAGCCGGAACGTCGACCCGCAACCGCAGGAGCGACGCGCCGAGCGTCTTGCCGAGGTTGTCGGCCCGTAGCGAGCGGGGGGCGCCACCGCCAAGGGCGTCGTGCATCACGAACTTGAGGGCCAGGACGTTCGGCGCCTCGTAGCGCTCGACCGGCCCCCGCACGAGGTCGCCGAAGTGGGCCTTCACGACGTCGGCGGTGACGACCGCGCTGATGGCCGCGAACGCATCGTCGTCGTCGGCGAACAGCGAGAGATCCGAGATGTCACCCTTGTCGCCCGAGCGCACGCCGCACAGGTCGCGCAGCTGGATCGTCGGCATCACCGGATCGTAGGCGCCCGCTGCGGACGTGGGACGCGTGCGCGCTGGGGCGGGAACGCGGGTGGAGCGGATCGGGTCGTAACGTTCGGGCGTGGCCATCCACCTGATTCGGCACGCGAAGGCCGGTAGCCGCCAGCGCTGGGACCAGCCCGACGAGAAGCGTCCGCTGTCGACCGCGGGCGCGGCGCAGGCCGAGCAGGTCGCCGAGCAGCTGTCGGGCTCCGGCGTGACCATGCTCGTCGCCAGCCCGGCGCTGCGCTGTCGGCAGACGCTCGAGCCGCTGGGCCGGCGGCTGGGCCGAGAGGTCGCCGTCGACGCGGCGTTGGCCGAAGGCGCATCGGGCGAAGGCGCCCTGGAGGCGCTGATGGCCATGGCTGCGACCAGCCCTGAGCTGGCCGCCTGCAGCCACGGCGATGTGATCCCCCGCGTGCTGGAGCTCCTTGCGAGGCAGGGCGTGGACGTCGAGGGCGGGACGAACCTTCCGAAGGGAGGTCGGGTCACGCTCGACCTCCGCGGCGGCACCGTGGTGCGCGCCCGCGCGCACCCGGCACCCGCAGGCTGAGCGCCTGGCAGCGGCGCGGGCCGCCCGTAGACGAGCGCGCTACGCCTCGGTGACGTCGACGACGACCTGGGCGTCGACCAGCTCACGGTCGACCGCGGTGGCGTCGACCGACAGCAGCTGGCTGGGCTTGCCGTCGCGGGCTCGGCCGGCCGCCGCGATCGTCGGCGGCCCCGACAGGCCGAGCACGCCCACGCCGCTGGCGACCTGGCTGACGGTGCCGGGATCGGCGGCCCGCCAGGCCAGCCGGCCGATCACCTCTGGTGGCTCCCAAGCGGCGGCATCGGCTGCGCCCAGGTCCACCGTCGGGCCACCGAACGCGTCGACCCCAAACAGCTCGGTGTGCCATTCCTCGACCGCGACGCCGTTGGCCTCGGCGCGGCGCCGCACCCACGACATCGCGGCGCGGGCCTTGGCCTCGGCGTCGGGCCACGGGTAGGCGAACCGCGCCTCACCCGACCAGCCGGCGGGGGTGCAGACCAGCGCCTTGTAGGTCGCCGGCGCCGGCGCGCCGGACGCCCCCGAGACCGAGACGCGGTCGCCGCCGAGGTCGCGCACCTCGACCGACGTGAAGTCGGCGGTGACGTCGGGCGAGAGGTACGCGCGCGGGTCATGGACCTCGTACAGCAGCTGTTCGCGCACGGTGTCGAACGTGACGAAGCCGCCCGTGCCGGCCGGCTTGGTGATGACCGCGCTGCCATCGGCCTCGACCTCCGCGATCGGGAAGCCGACGCGCAGCGGGTCGGGGTTCTCCCACCAGGCGCCCGAGAAGTTGCCGCCGGTGACCTGCCCGCTGCACTCCAGGAGGTGACCGACCACCACGCCGGCGGCAAGTCGGTCCCAGTCGTCCCACGTCCAGCCGTGCTCGAACACGAGCGGGGCGAGGAACAGCGCGGCGTCGGCGACCCGGCCGGTGATCACGATGTCGGCCCCGGCCTCGAGCGCGGCGACGACCGGCCGGGCGCCCAGGTAGGCGTTGGCGAACAGCACATCGTCGGGCAACCCGAGGTCGGCCGCCCGCGGGCGCAAGTCGTCGCCCACGACCGTGGCCACCTTCAGGCCGGTGGCGCCCAGGTCGCGCAGCGCCCCGACGACCGCCCGGCCGGCGGCCAGCGGGTTGATCCCCCCAGCGTTCGTGATCAGCCGCGTGCGCCCGGCGACCAGGCGCGGGAGCGCCTGAGCGACGTACAGCGGGAGATCGCGCGTCCAGCCGAGCGACTCGTCGCGCTGGCGGTCCTTCTGGAGGATGGCCAGCGTGAGCTCGGCGAGCGCCTCGCACACCAGGTAGTCGACGCCCGACTCGAGCAGGGCCTCGACCGGATCGTGCCCGTCGCCGTAGAACCCTTGGCCCCCTCCGATGCGCACCGTCATGGCCGTCATGCTGCCAGACACGTCCGCGCCCGAGCCGCGGCGCCGCCGACGAGCGGGGTCAGTGCGGAGCGGTGGTGGTGGTGGTCGGCCGGCCGGCTGCGGCCAGGCCGCGGGTGATCTGACCCGGCACGTCCATCTGGTCGATCAGCTGGCGGATCTGGGCCGGAGGGTTCAGCGCGTCGAGGTCCGCGAGATAGCGCTTGGCGTCGGCGTAGCGGCCGTCGGTCACGGCCAGCACGGTGCGGAAGGCACGAGCGTCGGGCAGCCTCGGGTCGGCCCGCACGGCCCGCTCGACGAACGCGACGGACTGGCGGCGGTAGGTCTGCGCCACGGTTGCGGGCAGGTCGGGGATCTGCGACGTGAGGTGCAGCAACCAGCCCTTGTAGGTCAGCGCCGTCGGGTTGCCGGGGTCGTCGGTCAGCACCTTGTCGAGGCACTTGAGGGCGTCGACCAGGCCGCTCGGGGTGCCGCCGGCACCGGCTGGCAGGCACGCGACCGCCTGCTGCGTCGGCGTCTGGCGGACCTGGATGCCGCCCGCCGCGGTCTGGCCGGGCTCGCGGGCGCCGATCGTGCGCGCGACCAGCAGGCCGGCGACGACGGCGAAGGCCACGATGCCGAGCGCGATCAGCGCGCTGCGTCGGCGCTGCGGAGGCCGGCGAGCGTCGGCGTACGCGGCCCGCTCGTCCTCGATGGCCCGCAGGACCTCCGCGGCGCGGCTCGTGTAGTCGTCATGGAGGGTCTGGTAGTCGACGTCGTCGAGGTCGCCGGCGTCGTGCTCGCGCTGGAGGTCGTCGAGGCTGCGCAGGAGGAAGTCGCGCTGCTCCTCGAGGGCGGCGAGCAGGTCGGGATCGAGGCGGGACCCCGACCGCCGCGTGGCGGTCACCGCCGTCGGGGCGGAGCCGGCCCGCCGCCTGCGCCGCCGTCGCTGCCCCCGTCGGCCCGGGCGGCGTCGCTCGGGTCGTCGGGGCCCTTGGCCTGCTGCTCGCGGGCCTCGTCGACCCGGCGACGGTCCTCGTCGGACAGCGGCGAGACGGGC
>JAODBM010000021.1 GCA_025463985.1 Acidimicrobiales bacterium | reverse complement strand
GCCCGTGCCCCAGATGCGCGGCCTGCCGGGCGCGCGGGCCGAGGTGCTGGCGACGGCGCTGGGCTGGCGGGTGGCGATCGTGCACACCCGCGAGGACGGCTCGACCGTCGGCCAGGTGCTCCGCACCGAGCCAGCGGCCGCCGCGGGGCTGGCGGCGGGCCGCACGCTCACGATCGTCGTCTCGGACGGCAACACCCTGGCATCCGTACCGCCCGATCTCGTCGGCCGCCCGTTGTCGGAGGTCCAGGCCCGCCTCCTGCGGCTGGGGCTCGGCTCGAGCGTCGCGCAGCGTCCGTTCGACGAGGCGAAGCCGAAGGACACCGTCACCGCCCTCGTGGCCGGCACCCCGCCCCACCTCCCGAAGGGCGCCTCGGTCGGGCTCGTGGTGTCGGCCGGTCCGCGCCCGCGGACCGTGCCCGACGGGCTCGTCGGCGCCAGCCCCCAAGCGGCGATCGACCGGTTGGCGGCGGTGCAGCTGGTCGGCAAGGTGTCCGACACCCAGCGGTTCAGCGACACGGTGCCCGCCGGCGCGGTGATGCAGGCCACGCCCGGCAGCGGCGCCACCGTGCCGCGCGACACCACGGTCCAGCTCGTGGTGTCGAAGGGGCCCGACCTCGTGGCCGTCCCAAGCATCCGTGGCGCCGGGTCGATCGCGAACGCCATCGCGCTCCTGCAGGCGGCGGGCCTCAGCGCCGGCAACGTCAGCGGCAAGGCCACGGGCCACCCCATCAGAACCACGCCCGCGGCCGGCACCAAGGTGCGCCGGGGGACGGCCGTGGACATCGTCCTGGGCTGATCGCCCGCCGGCCCGGACGTCCTCCGGCTGGCTTCCTTGACCCGCGGGTCAAGTATCCTGCCCGCCGATGAGCTCCCCCGGCGAGGACGAACTGAGCGCCCCAGCGAGCGGCACGCGGTCGCCGTGGTTCGTGCTGGCCATCGTCCTCTACGGGCTGTTCGCGGTGAACGTCACGTTCACCATCCTCACGATCTCGATCCCCCGGATCGCCCGCGAGCTGCACAGCAGCGACGCCACCATGACCTGGGTCGTGACCGGCCCGGTCCTGGCCTTCGGGGTGGTCGGGCCGATCGTCGGCAAGCTCGGCGACCGCATCGGCCAGCGGCGGGTGTACCTCTGGGGGCTCTTCGGCGCGGCGTGCATGGCCAGCCTCTCGGCGCTGGCGTGGAACGCCCCCTCGCTGATCACGTTCCGCACCCTCGGCGCCATCGAGGGTGCGGCGACCGGACCGGCATCGTTCGCCATCATCAGCCGGGTCTTCCCGCGTGAGCAGCGGGTGAAGGCGCTCGGGTTCTGGTCGATGATCGCGGCGGGCGCGCCCGTGATCGGCGTGGTCATCGGCGGGCCGCTCGTCGAGGCGTTCGGGTGGCGGGCCCTGTTCGTCGGGCAGGTCCCGCTGACCTTGCTCGGCCTGTTCGTGGCCTGGCGCGTGCTGCCCGAGACACCCAAGCACCGCGGTGGCTCGTTCGACGTGGCCGGGGCCGCGCTCGTGGCCCTGTCGGTCACGCCGCTGCTCTTCGCGCTGAACGAGTCGGTCCGCCTCGGCTGGACGTCGCCGGCCGTGCTGATCTGCCTCGCGGTCTCGGTCGCCTCGCTCGCGGGGTTCGTGGCGGTCGAGCGGCGCGCCGAGCATCCGCTCCTGCCGCTGCGCTACTTCGGGCGCCGCAACTTCACGTTCCCGATCCTCACGCAGGCGCTGATGAACGCGGCGTACATGGGGTCGTTCATCCTCACGCCGCTCCTGTTGAACCACGTCCTCGGCTATAGCGAGGGCCACGCCGGCCGGGTGTCGATCGCCCGACCCCTGGCCTTCTCCATCGTGGGCCCGCTGGCCGGGTTCCTCGCCGTGCGGATCGGCGAGCGAGCCTCGGCCGTCTCGGGCGCGACCACGGTGGTCGTCGCGATGCTCTGGATGTCCACGCTCGGGCGCTCGTCGAGCGACCTCGTGATCATGGGAGCGCTGGCGCTCGCCGGCGTCGGCATGGGTACCGCCATGCCGTCGCTCGCCTCCAGCATCACCAACTCCGTCGACGAGCGCGACCTCGGCATTGCCGGCGCCGCGCAGCAGATGATGACCCAGGTCGGCATCGTGTTCGGGATCCAGATCATGCAGACGGTGCAGCAGACCCGGCTCGGTCCGGCCGGCCTCACCGGCAGCTACCACCAGGCGTATCTCGCAGGTGGGGTCATCGCCGTCCTCGGGCTCATCACGGCGTCGTTCGTGCGCCGCATCGTCCGGACCGAGCGCAGCGCGCCCGTCGTCCGGACGTCCGATCCCAGCATCGAGGTGCCCATTGGTCCTGGCCTGCCGGACACGGCCGCGATCGATCAGGACGAGGACGCCGCGCCAGCCGGGCCGGCGAGGCGGCGGCCGCACGACCTCGTCACCGACTGACGCAGCTCAGCCCTGGATCGCGGCCGGGGCAGGATCGGCGGCGACGTGCTCGGCGTGCAGCACCCGCCGGAGGCGCCGCTGCGCGGGCAGCTCGACGAGCACGTGGGCCAGGTGGGCGCTCGCGAGCACGACGACCAGCGCCACGACGGCGCGCACCGCGGGCGACTGACCGTGCAGCCGCCGGTCGACGACCAGGATGATCGGCAGGTGCAGCAGGTAGGCGGCGTACGAGCGCCGGCCAAGCCACACCAGCGGCGCCACGGCCAGCGTCCGCGAGGCACGGCTCCGCCGCTCGGCGACGAGCCCCGCCGTCAGCGCCGCGACGCTCAGCTCGAGCGCGAGCAGGCCCCAGTACGGCAGGCGGTTCTGGCGGATGTGCGAGGTGAGGAGGATCCAGGTGCCGACCGCGCCCCCCGCCACCGCGACCAGCGTCGCGCCCCCACGGCGGAGCCGCGGCTGCCAGAGGTGGCGGCTGGCCGCCAGCGCGGCGCCGATGAGCAGCCCATCGGCCCGCAAGCCGGTGTGGAAGTACCACGTGTCCCAGCCCCGCACCCGGTGCTCGCCCACGGCCGCCACCATGTACACGTTGTGCTGGTTCCAGGTCATGACGTCGCGCCAGAAGACGGCGCGCCAGCCGGCAGCGACGGCCGCACCGGCGATCGCGACGAGGGCCACGACCGCTCGTCGTCGTCCCTCGTCCGTCCGCGTGATGAGGCGGCCCGAGGCCAGCACCGCCGCGAGCACGATCGGCCAGACGACGTAGAACTGCTCCTCGATGCCGAGGGACCACACGTACTGGAAGCTGCCGAGGCTGCGGTGGTGCGCCGAGGGCACCCAGTTGCCGACGTAGCCGAGCACGGCGAGGAACCCGAGGGGCGACGGTGGACGGATCGATGAGGGCCAGCCCGTCTGCCGCACCACGAGCGCGAGGCCGAGCAGCGCGAGCAGGAGCGGGATGAGCCGGGCGACCCGGCGCCCCCAGAAGGCGCTGAGTCGCACATGGCCGGTCGCCGCTCGCTCGTCGAGGACCAGCGAGGTGATGAGGAACCCCGACAGGACGAAGAAGACGTCGACGCCGAGGAAGCCCCCATGCAGCGCCGGTCGACCCGGGTGCGGCTCGATGTGGAAGAGGAGCACGGCTCCGATGGCGACGGCCCTGACGCCGTCGAGGGCCGGTTGATAGCCGAGCGGCTCGGGGCGGGGCGGGCCTGCTGTCGGCAGCTGGTCAGCCACCGGGCTGGCTCGTCAGTCCGTGATCTCTTTGATCTTGGCCGCAACCTGCTGGGCGGTCGGATCCGGGGCGCCCTGCTGCATGGCCATGAGCTTGGTCATGTCGCCCTGCACCTTGATCTTGCCGGCCATGAACGCCTGCATCCCGGCCTGCGGGTTGCCTTCCACGAGGATCGCTTCGGCGGTGTCGTAGTCGAGGGTGACGGTGAGCTCGGGGTTCTCGAGGTGCCCGAGGTCCATCTCCATGTCGCCCGAGCTGGTGTCCATGTGGGCATCGATCGGGCCGGCCGAGACGTCGTCGGGGACGTCGGTGATCACCAGGTTCATGCGGATCTGGTGGGGCGGCGTGCCGCCTTGGCCTTGGTACTCCTCGCGGATGGCCTTCGCCTGCTCCAGCCAGCTCTCGCTCAGGAACTTGGGCACGGGCTCCCCTTTCATGTGTCGTGGATGCGGTGGCGCACACTACCGGGCGGTCACCGCGAGGGTGTGCGTACCTGCAGCACCCCTGCAAAATCTTCGCGGCGTGCTCAGGCGGGGGGTGCGGTGGTCGCCAGCTGCGCCGTGAGGACCCGGCGGGCGATGCCTTCGTCGGCGGCCAGCGCGCACACCACGAAGCGCCCCACGACGGGAGCCAACTCCTCGATGCTGATGGCAAAGCGGCCCGTGCGGTGGAAGTGGCCGTAGTAGCCCACGGCCCCCACGACACCGAAGGCCAGGTGGAGCGGGTCCTCGTCGCGCACCGTGCCGTCAGCGATGCCTTCACGCAGGATGGCGGCGACGTCCGCGGTGTGGATCTCGGTGCCCTTGCGCAGCTCGTCGGCGAACTGCTTCTCGAGGTTCTCGACCTCCAAGAGCGCGAAGAAGTGGGCGTTGACGGCCATGAACTGGACCGAGGCCTCGGCACCCTGGCGGATCCGCAGCAGCGGCTCGGCGGTCGGGTCGATCGCCTGCGCTTGCGCCTGGCGAAGCCGGAGCCTGATGTGCTCGACGAGCTCGCGGAACAGCGCTTCCTTGTTCTCGAAGTACCAGTAGAACAATCCCTTGGCGACGCCGGCGCGGCGCACGATGTCGAGCACCCGCGTCTCCCGGTAGCCCCGCTCGGCGAACAGCTCGGCAGCACAGTCGAGCAGCTGCTGCTTGCGCTCCTGCCCTTGGGCGGTCAGCTGCCGATCCTCGGTCATGGCCCCAGCCCAGCACCTGATTGACCGGCGGGTCAATCAGCGAGCGCCGTCAACCGTTTGGTCGGCGGACACCCGGGGTACCCCATGCACCCGTCGGGGGGTCCACCCGTCATTCCGGAGGTCACTCCATGCCCACACCCCCCGCCCGTCGTTCCCGCGCCGCTCGTCCTGCCATCGCGGCGGCCGTCGTCCTCGCCGTCGGGGTGGCCTCGCTGCCCGCCGCGCAC
>JAODBM010000011.1 GCA_025463985.1 Acidimicrobiales bacterium | reverse complement strand
CCGGGGACGCCGACGACGAGCAGCCGGCGGGCGAGCCGGTCGGGGTGCGATGACGCCGGCCGACGTCCGGCGCCGATCGCGCCGCGGCGAGGGTGACCTGCTGCGGGCCGAGATCCTCGACGCGACCGAGCGCCTGCTCGTGCAGACCGCGTCCTCCGAGGCGGTGTCGATCCGGGCCGTCGCCGACGCCGTGGGGGTCACGGCGCCGTCGATCTACCGCCACTTCCCCGACAAGACCCACCTGCTGTTCGAGGTCTGCACCCGCTCGTTCGCGCGGCTCGCCGACGCGATCGCCGAGGTCCCCGTAGACGGCGATCCGTTCGAGGCGATGGCCCAGCTCGCCGAGGCGTACGTGCGGTTCGGGCTCGACCATCCCGAGCACTACCGCATCATGTTCATGGACCGGATCGGGTTGGCGCCCGAGCAGTACATGGCCGAGATGATGCAGGAGGACTCGGCGTTCGGCCGGCTGGTGCAGACGACCGAGGCGATGGTCGCCACCGGCCGGGTCCGCCCCGAGCTGCTGGTCGACGGCACGCTCGGCCTCGCGCTGCAGATGTGGGCGGCCGTGCACGGCATCACGTCCCTGCTCATCACCAAGGGCGACGCACCCTGGCCGCCCCTCGAGCGCGTGATCGCCACGCAGGTCGCGCTGCTCGCGGGCGGCGTGCTCGCCCACTGAGCCGGGTCAGTTCACCTGGCGGTCGCGGCCTTCCCAGAACGGGGCGCGCAGCTTGAACTTCTGGAGCTTGCCCGTGGCGGTGCGGGCCAGCTCGTCGCGGAACTCGACGCGCTTGGGGACCTTGTAGCCAGCGAGGCGGGACCGGCAGTGCTCCCGCAGGTCGTCCTCGGTGGCTTCGGCGCCCGGCGCCAGGACCACGAGCGCGCAGACGAGCTCGCCCCAGCGGTCGTCGGGCACGCCGATCACCGCCACCTCGGCCACCGCCGGGTGTCCGAACAGGGCGTCCTCGACCTCGATCGACGACACGTTCTCGCCGCCCGAGATGATCACGTCTTTCTTGCGGTCGGAGATGGTGACGTAGCCGTCGTCGAGCGTGCCGCCGTCGCCGGTGTGGAACCAGCCGTCGACGATCGCGTCCGCCGTGGCCTCCGGCTGCTCCCAGTAGTGGTCGAGCACGTGGTTGCCGCGGGTGAGGATCTCGCCCTGGGCGTCGATGCGCACCTGCATCCCGAGCCCCGGCGCGCCGGCTCGCACGAGGCGGGTGGCCCGCTCGCCGGGCGAGAGGTCGTCCCACTCGGTGCGGGCGCGGTTGATCGTGATGAGCGGTGCGGTCTCGGTCAGGCCGTAGATCTGCACGAACTCCCAGCCGAGCTCGGACTCCACCCGCTCGATCGTCCGGGTCGGCGGCGGGGCGCCGGCCACCACGATGCGCACGCGGTCGCGCCCGGGGATCTCGCCCTCCCAGGTGGCGGCGGCCTCGAGGACCATCGCCACCACCGCCGGCGCGGCGCACAGGAGGGTGACGCCGTGGCGCTCGACCCGGCGCAAGATCTCAGCGCCGTCGATCTTGCGGATCACGACCTGCTTGACGCCCATGCCGCACGTTGCGAACGGCATGCCCCAGCCGTTGCAGTGGAACATCGGCAGCGTGTGCAGGTAGACGTCGCGATCGTTGACGCCGGCTTGCCAGCCGAACGTCGTGGCGTTCAGCCACAGGCTGCGGTGGGTCATGGCCACGCCCTTGGGTCGCGCCGTGGTGCCGCTCGTGTAGTTGATGGTGCCGATGGCATCCTCGTCCGGCGCCCACGGCTCGGGGTCGACACCGTCGACGTACAGCTCGGCATCACTCTCGGCGCCGATGACGAACCGGTGCTTGGCGTCGACGCCGGCCAGGATCTCGTCAAGCTCGGGATCGACCAGCAGCACCGAGGCGCCCGAGTGCTCGACGATGTAGCCGACCTCTTCCGCGGTCAGGCGGAAGTTGATCGGCACGAACACGCGGCCGTGGCCGGCCACGCCCCAGAACGAGGTGAGCAGGCGGGCCGCGTTCTGCGACACCATCGCCACCCGCTCACCCGGGCCCACGCCCAGCGCGTCGAGGCCCGCGGCCTGCGCCCGGGCCCGCGCCCCCAGCTGGCGGAACGTGAGCTCGCCCCACGACGGCGCCGGCTGCTCGGGCTCGTCGACCACGGCCACGCGATCGCCGTAGACCGTCTCGGCCCGGTCGAGGAAGTCGCGCAACGTGAGCGGGACCTTCATGGACGACCTCCAGTCGGGGTGAACGCTGCCGGGGCAAAGAGTACGTGCCATGTGCGTGCGGGCGGGCCGCCTGGTGGGCCCGTAGGGTGCGACGAGCGGGCGACGACAGCAAGGGGACGTGCCATGCGCATCGGGATCTTCGGCGGCGACGGCTCGGTCGCCCACCACCTGCACGCGGCCGCACAGACCGAGGCCGACGGCTTCGACTCGTACTGGATCCCGCAGATCTTCGGCGCCGACGCCATGGCGGTGCACACCGCGATCGGCGTCCATGTGCCCCGCATCGAGCTCGGCACGGCGGTGGTGCCCACCTATCCCCGCCACCCGGTGGTGATGGCGTCGCAAGCGCTCACCGTCCAGTCGGCGTCGGGCGGCCGGTTCGCGCTCGGCATCGGGCTCTCGCACGAGTGGGTCATCGAGAGCATGTTCGGCTACTCCTTCGAGAAGCCGGTGCGCCACATGCGTGAGTACCTCTCGGTGCTGGTACCGCTCATCCGCGAGGGCGCCGTGAAGTTCGAGGGGGAGACGCTCAAGGTCGAGGCCGGCGTGGCGGTCGAAGGCGCCACGCCCTGCCCCATCCTCGTGGCCGCCCTCGGCGAGCAGATGCTCAAGCTGGCCGCCGCCATGGCCGACGGCACGATCACCTGGATGACCGGACCCAAGACGCTGGCCGAGCACACCGTGCCCACGATCCGCGCCGCGGCCGAGGCCGCCGGCACCGGGGATCCCCGGATCGTGTCCGCCCTGCCGGTGGCCGTGACCGACGACCCGGACGCGGCGCGCGCCAAGGCGGCCAAGGTGTTCCAGATCTACGGCGGGTTGCCGTCGT
Organism: Acidimicrobiales bacterium; assembly: GCA_025463985.1. GTDB lineage: Bacteria > Actinomycetota > Acidimicrobiia > Acidimicrobiales > Iamiaceae > JAODBM01. The sequence continues at coordinate 14,001 of JAODBM010000011.1, read as the reverse complement.
ACCGGGCCATGCTCGACCGCGAGGGTGCGGCCGGCCCGGCCGACGTGGTCATCGCCGGAACGGCCCAGGAGGTCCGGGCCGAGATCCAGCGGGTGGCCGATGCCGGCGCCACCGACTTCGTGGCCGTCGAGTTCTTCGGCGACGACCCGATCCGCACGGCCACCCGCGACGTGCTCAAGTCGTTCGTCTGAAGGGTCGGCGGGCGGGGTTCCCCTCCACTTCCGCGTCGATGCTGCCGATGGAAGGAGTGCAACCCGTGAGGGACGCCTGGTTTGGGTCGGACGATCTCGTGATCGCGTCCCGTGCGGGCTCGACGCCGCCTCTTCGCCCCCCAGCAAGTGAGCGTCATGACCCCCACCAGAGGCTGTCGAGCAGCACCCGCGAACGCATATCGCGCCGGGATGGATCCTCGTCGGCTCGTGGTCGGGGGAACCATCGCCGCCCTGGCCGCCTTGGTCGGGCTCACCGCGCTGCTGATCGTGCCGACCCGCGAGAGCCGCTCGTCGGTGGCCTACATGACGACCTCGATCGAGGTCCCGCTCGGCCACCTTTCCGATGCGCTCGAGGCCAACACCGCGGCCGAGGCGTTCCTGGTCCGGGCCGCCGCCTCGATCGGCGAGGAACGCAACACGCTGCTGTCCAAGTCGATCGCTGCGGGCGAGAGCTCCGCGAAGGCGTGGACGAGCTATCGCGGCACCGCGCTGCACCTGAAGGGGGAGGCGCAGCTGGCCACCCAGTACGAGCGCGACTACGCCGCGCAGGCAGCGGTGGGCGGATCAGTGATGGTCCCGATCCTCCAGTCGAACCAGCCGGCGAACCTGCCGGCCCGGCAGCTGTTGGCGGGCGAGCAGGATCGGGCCGACCTGAACCAGCTGCGCGCCATGTACGAGCGCCAGGATGCCAGCACGCTCCAGGCGCTCGATCACCGCCTCTTGGTGGTCAAGAACAGCATCGAGGTCGGCGCCGTCGCGCTCGCGGCGGCCGGGATCATCTGTGCCGTGGCCGCGCTGCGATCCGCGTTCCGCGTCGTCGACGACCGCAAGGCGCGAGCCGCCGCGGCGCACCTCGCAGAGTTCGAGTCCCGGCTCATCCGCGCGCTCGAGCTGGCTGACGACGACGGCCACTCGTTCCGGGTGGCGACCAAGGCGCTGACCGAGGTGCTGCCCGATGCGCTCGCATCGGTGGTCGTCTCCGACGCCAGCGGGGCGACCTTCAGGCCCGTCGTGGGCGTGGCCTCCTGCGGCGTCAAGAACCCCGATCGGTGTCCGGCCATCCAGGCTGGGGCGCCCTTGAAGTTCCACGACAGCACCTCTCTCGATGCCTGCCCGGTCCTGGCCGACACGGCCACGACGGCATGCTCGGTCACCTGCATGCCGGTGTCGGTCGCCGGCCGCGACGCGGCCGTGGTCCAACTCACCGGGCCCGTCGGCGCCGCTCCCGAGATGGGCGCGGCCGTCGGACTCGTCGTGCGGCGCACGGGCGAGCGCGTCACGATGCTGCGGGCGTTCGCTCGATTCGAGCTCCAAGCATCTCGTGACCCCCTGACCGGCCTCTACAACCGACGGAGCCTCGAAGCCGCGGTCGCGCGGCTCCACCTGACCGACACGCCCTACGCGGTGGCCTTCGCCGACCTCGATCAGTTCAAGCGCCTGAACGATGTGCACGGTCACGAGGCCGGTGACCGGGCCTTGCGAGCGTTCGCGCACACCGTGGCCAACAGCCTCCGCCCCGAGGATCTCGCCTGCCGATGGGGAGGCGAGGAGTTCGTGATCGTCTTCCCGGGCTGCGACGACCGCCGCGCCGCCGACGCCATGGAGCGCGTGCGGACCCGGCTCCTCTCGGACGCGATCGACGGCCTCACCGTGTCGGTCACCGCGAGCGTCGGCGTAGCGGAAGGCGGAGGAAGCCTGAGCTTCGCCGAGGCCGTCGGCCGCGCCGATGCCGCGCTGCGGGTGGCCAAGGCCGGCGGCCGCGACCAGGTCGTGGCGTGGAGACCGCCGTCGCTCGCGGGCGTCGGTGCCGAGCCGACCACCCCGGTCGCGGTGACGCGCACACCCTGAGGTTGCGGGACCGTTCTGGCGTACCGTCGCTCAGCTGGCGGTGGCTCAACGGGCGGTCCACCCGCCGTCGACGGTCAGGATCTGGCCGATCACGAACGAGCTGGCCTCCGAGGCCAGGAACAGCAACGCGCCGTCCAGCTCGTGCTCGGCGCCGGCCCGGGCGAGCGGGGTGTTGCGCTCGACGAAGGCGGACGACGGGCCGTCGGACCACATCTCCTCGGTCATCTCGCTCGGGAACCAGCCGGGCGCGATGGCGTTGACCCGCACGCCTCGCCGCGCCCACTGACAGCCCAGCTCCCGGGTGAGGTTGACCACCGCCCCCTTCGACGCGCAGTACGAGGCCTGCTTGATCGGCGCGCCGGCCACCGACCCCAGCATCGATGCGATGTTGACGATCGCGCCCCCGCCCGACGCCGTCATGGCCCGGTACGCCTCTTGGCAGAGCAGGAACAGCCCGTTGAGGTTCACGTCGACGACCCGCCGGAACTCGGCCATCGTCTCGTCTTCGGCCGGCCTGGTCAGCGTGGTCCCGGCGTTGTTGACCAGCACGTCGAGGCGCCCGCCGCCGAGCTCGACGGCTCGCGCGATCAGCCGCTCGCAGTCGGCGTCGACGGCCACGTCGCAGGCCACGGCGTGCATGCGGTCGCCGCACTCGTCTGCGAGGGCATCCAGCCGATCGAGCCGCCGGGCCGCGGCCACCACCGTGGCACCCGCGCTGTGCAGCACGCGGGCGAACCGCTGGCCCAGGCCCGCCGACGCGCCGGTCACGACGGCGACCTTCCCATCGAGGCGGAACGGAGCGAGAACATCGAGATCGGTCATGGCTGCGCAACGTAGATGCTGGCGGCGGGAGCTTCTCCGGGAGTCGCCCCGTAGAGTCCACGGATCATGAAGGTGCGCATCGGATTCGGCTTGGGGACCCGCACGCTGACGAACGAGGGCGGTCCCTTCGGCGCGTTCGTCGACGCGCTCGAGGGGCTGAGCTTCGACTCGCTGTGGTTGTCCGAGCGGCTGACCGGCGAGGCGCCCGATCCGCTGGTGGCGCTGTCGTTCGCGGCCGGTCGCACCCGCAAACTGAAGCTCGGCACCAGCGTGCTCGTGGTGCCCGGCCGGAACCCCGTCGTGCTGGCCAAGGAGATGGCCAGCCTCGATCGGCTCTCGGACGGCCGGTTCCTGCCCGCGGTGGGGCTCGGGGCGCCCGTGCCGGTCGAGCACCGGGCGTTCGGCATCGACCGCAAGGAGCGCGCCGCCTGGTTCGACGAGGCGCTCGGCCTCATGCGCCGGCTGTGGACCGAGGACCGCGTGACCCACGATGGCGCCCGCTTCCAGGTCGAGGACGTGACGCTGCGGCCCCGTCCGGTGCAGGAGCCGCTGGACGTGTGGCTCGGCGGCCAGGCGCCGTCCGAGCTGCGGCGGGTCGGCAGGCTCGGCGACGGCTGGCTGCCGAGCTTCTGCACGGTCGACGACGTCGCCGCGGGCTGGGAGTCGATCACCGCCACCGCGGCCGAGCACGGCCGCACCATCGACCCCGAGCACCTCGGCGCGCTGGTCGCGTACACCCACGGCGAGATCCCGGACGCGGTCCGCGCCGTGATCGCGGCCCGCCGCCCCGAGCTCGACGCCGCCCTCGTGATCCCCGTCGGGCTCGACGGCCTGCGCGCCCGCCTGGAGGCGTTCACGAAGGTCGGCGCCTCGAAGTTCGTCGTGCTGCCCATCGACGAGCCCGCCGACTGGCACGCCGAGCTGGCCGCGGTGGCCGACGCGGTGATGGACCTCCAGACCTGACGCGTCCTCGCGCACGTCGATCGGCTTGTGCCTAGGGTTTGGCCATGCCGTGGGCGTCGGCAGCGTCGAGCGGTCACGACGACGGGTCGGTGCCCCAGAACGCGGGAGGCCGACATGGACGCCACACCACCCGACGCTGCCGTCGAGCGACTCGAGGGCGCGCTGGGCGCCCTGCTGGCACGCGTGGAGGCGTTGGAGGCTGAGAACCGCGAGCTGCGGGCATCGGGTGTGCCAGCCCCGGTCACCGCGATGGATCAGGAGCCCACCACTCCCGGACCGGCGGAGCCGCCTCCGACGGGAGGGGGCGGCGGGTTGAGTCGGCGTCGGCTGCTGGCAGGGGGCGCGACTGCGGCCGCGGCCGGCGCTGCGGGTCTCGTGGCCGGAGCACGTCCTGCCGCTGCCGCCAGCGGGTCGGCCCTGGTCCTGGGCACCAGCGGCAACCTGGCGACGAGTCCCACCGGCACCGAGGTGGATGGGACGGGCATCCCCTACGGCTTCGGCGTCACCGACAACGGCTACGGCGGTGCGGCGCTGAACAAGGGGGCGTTGTTCGGGCACGCCAAGGGGACGGCGTTCAACAACGCGGCCCAGCTGCTCGCGGAGGGTCCTGCCACCGGGCTCCAGGTCGACGCGGACTCCGGGTTCGGCGTCACCATCGACACGTCGAGTGGGCTCGCGCTGGCGGTGCTGTCGTCGAGCGGCTCGGCGGCATCGTTCATCAGCAACAGCGTGGGCGAGACCGCCGTCTTCATCATTTCGTCGGGTCCCGGCATCCAGATCGAGAAGCGGGTCAGCGGCCCCGATCTGCGCCTGCTCACCATGGCGGGCGTGGAGGTCCTGCCACCACCTTCGACCGCGACCGCCGACGCCGCCGGCGACCTACTGGTCGATACCGACGGTCCCCCACCGAACAGCTTCACCGGCACGGGGCGAGGCAACCTGTGGTTCTGCGTAGCCGCCGGGACGCCCGGGACGTGGCGCAATCTCGCCGGCCCCGCCACCGCGGGCGCGCTCCACGTGCTCCACGCCCCAGTGCGCGTCTACGACTCCCGGCCCGGCACCAGCCCGAGCACCCCGCCCAAGACGCCGCTGGCCGCCGGGACCCCCCGCGCCCTCGACGTGACCGCCAACAGCTCGGGCGTGCCCAAGGGCGCGACCGCGGTCATGTGCAACCTGCTGGTCGTCAACGCCGCAACCGGGAACGGAAACTTCACCATCTGGGCCAACGGCGTCGCCCGACCCGCGGCCAACAACATGGTGTGGGGCGGCAGCACCGGACGGTTCTCGTCGCTGGCCGTCACCGCCCTCGACGCCAACGCCAAGTGCCAGGTCATCTCCAACGTCAACACCGACTTCGTCCTCGACATCGTCGGCTACTACCGCTGACCGCTGACCGCTGACCGCTGACCGCTGGTCGCCCCAGCCTCGGCGGTTGGACGCTCCGGCCGCGGCCCGTGCGGGACCCGTTGGAGGTGTCGGTCGCCTCGAAGACGGTTGGTGGACCTACGGAGAGGGGCGACCGGACGGGCGACGTAGGGTCCGGTGCAGACAACCGAGGAGAGCATCATGGATGCGACGCCGGCCGAGATCCGCTGCGGACGACTCGAGGAGCTGGTCGACGATCTGCTCGGCCAGAACGAGGACCTGCGGACCCGCCTCGAGATGCTGGAGACGGCCAGCGGGCCGAGCGCAGCAACGCGCGGTCCCGTAAGGTCGACCGCCCCGGCCCCGGCCGCGACGCCCGCCGCTTCTGCGGCCAATCCGGGCGCGGCGTCCGTCGTCTCGCGGCGCGGGATGCTGCGCGCCGGTGGCGGCGCGGCGGCCGCCGGGGTGGGCCTGGCGCTGGCCGGAGGAGTGCTCGGTCACGACCGGGCCGACGCCGCGCAGAACGGCAACTGCATCCTGGGCCAGACGAACGACGCCGGTGGGGGCACAACGCGCATCAACGCGGCGATCGGGAACGGCAACCCTGGCTTCATCGCCCAGAACACCGGAAGTGGTCGAGGCATCGAGGGCTACAGCGTCGACAAGGCCGGGGTGTACGGCGAGAGCGGCTCGTTCTACGGGGTCGAAGGAAAGTCGACGACGACCGCCGGGGTCGTCGGAGAGAGCCAGTCGAGCACTGGCGTGTTCGGCCTCGCCAACACGACCGGGATCGGGGTGTCGGGCCAGAGCGATTCGGGCCCCGGCCTGTTCGGGGTCAGCTTCTCGGGCGGCCCCGCCGTCAAGGGCGTGAGCTTCACCGGACCCGGGGGCGTCTTCGTCACCAACGACGGATCCCAGCTGCAGCTCGGCACGGTCAGTTCACACGTCCGCACCCCGCCGATCGCCGACACGACACCGCACGTGGCCGGCGAGATCGTGTGCGACACCTCGGGTGCCCTGTGGTTCTGCGCCACGGCCGGGACGCCCGGAAAATGGCGCAAGGTCGCCGGCCCCGACACGGCGGGTGCACTCCACGTGCTGCCCACGCCGATCCGGGTCTACGACTCTCGACCCGGCACGAGCCCCGCCACCGGACCGAAGACCCCGCTGGCCGCCAACGTCGCCCGCACGCTCGACCTCACCCTCAACAGCAGCACCGTGCCCCACGGCGCCACTGCCGCGATCGTCAGCCTGCTGCTCGTGAACGCGGTTGCCGGCAATGGCAACTTCACGATCTGGGCCAACGGCGGCGCCCGCCCGCAGGCCAACAACATGGTGTGGGGCGGCAACACCGGCCGGTTCAGCTCACCCGCCACCACCGCGCTCGACAGTGCCGGCAAGTGCCAGGTGATCTCATCGCTTCAAACCGACTTCGTGCTCGACGTCGTCGGCTACCACCGCTGACTGCCCACCACAGCCCGCCACGGCCGCACCGTCGACCCCGAGCACCTCGGCGCGCTGGTGGGGTCCTCCCGATCGACGAGCCGACCGATTGGTCGGCCGAGCTCACCGCGCCATTCTCAGCGGGGGTGGCGGCGATCATCGGGTCTCTCCCTCCAGACCGAATTATCGTTCTGGCGCCGGGCGGCCGCCGACGCGCCGACCGGGTGGAGGTCGTCCCCATGAGCATCGAACCCCCGGAGTACGTCGCGGTCGACCGCCGCGCGCTCGCGGTTCTGGATGCCGCCTTGACGCGCCTCGCGGCCGTCGAAGCGGCGGTGGCCCGGCTCGAGGCGGGCGGCACGGCGCGGTCGGCGACGAGCTCGGGCATCCCAGTCGGTCAGCCGAGCGCGCCGGACGAGCCGGCCGGGGCGCCACGGCGGATCGATCGCCGCCAGGCGTTCGGCAAGCTGGCCGGAGCGGCGGCCGCTGGTGCGTTCGCCGCCGGGGTGGTGGCGGATGCCCAGCCCGCGGCCGCGGCGAACGGCGACCTGATCATCCTCGGCAGCGTCACCAACAGCGCGTCGAACCCGACGGGCGTCGCGATCTCGGGCACCGGCGTGGCGTACGGCTTCGGCGTGACCGACAACGGCCCGAGCTCGCTCGATCTGAAGGGACCCGCCATCCTGGGCCACGCGCAAGGCAGCGCGTTCAGCCACGCCGGCCAGATGATCGCGACCGGATCAGCCGTGGGTCTCGCCGCGCAAGCCGTCGACGGCCTCGGGGCTTTCATCTCCTCCGTCTCCTTTACCGCCCTCGTCGCCAGCTCCCAGACGGGAGACGCGGCGACGTTCCTCAGCCCGAGCACCAACGCTGCCGGCGTGACCATCTCGTCGGGCGGGATCGGCATGAGCATCGAGACGATCGGCGACACCCAAGCCAGCCTGCAGACGTCGTTGGGCACGACAGCGCCCCCTCCGCCGGCGACCAGCCAAACGCACCTCGCCGGCGACCTGCAGGTCGACACCGACGGTTCGGTGTCGGCTCTGCAGCGATCGCCGCGCAGCAACCTCTGGTTCTGCGTGGGTGACGGCACACCGGGCACCTGGCGCAAGCTGGCCGGACCGGCCACTGCGGGGGCCTTCCACGTGCTCCACGCCCCAGTGCGCGTCTATGACTCCCGGCCCGGCACCAGCCCGAGCACGCCGCCCAAGACGAGGCTGGTGGCCGGCACCGCCCGCACGCTCGACGTGACCGGCAACAGCTCGGGCGTGCCCAAGGGCGCAACCGCGGTCATGTGCAACCTGCTGGTCGTCAACGCCGCATCCGGAAACGGGAACTTCACGATCTGGGCCAACGGCGTCGCCCGACCCGCGGCCAACAACATGGTGTGGGGTGGCAGCACCGGCCGGTTCTCCTCACTGGCCGTCACCGCCCTCGACGCCAACGCCAAGTGCCAGGTCGTCTCCAACGTAGGCACCGACTTCGTCCTCGACATCGTCGGCTACTACCGCTGACCGCCGTGGCCGACGGGGTGATGGACCTCCAGACCTGACCTCGGCTGCGCCTGCTCACCGCGGCGACCTCGGATGCCCTGCCTTGGGCGGCAGGGCGGCCAGGGAACACCCGGCTGCGAAAGAGGATCGGCGGTAGCCTTCGGGCCGTTCGGGCGGCCACGAGCGCGCTGCTCGACTGGAGGCCGCGCGATGCCCGTCGAGCCCAGTGAAACCGTCTCCGTCGATCGCCGGGAGTGGGTCGAGACCCAGCGGCGGCTCGCGACCCTCGAGGCCGCGCTGGCGCGGCTCGAAGTGGGGGCGAACCCAACGCCGGCCGCCGATGCGCGGGTGAGCAGGGCGGCGCCGGAGGCGGGCCCCGACGGCTTGCACCACAGCGGGGCGGGTCCGTCGGAGGATCCGGCCAGGATCGACCGACGCCAGGCGTTTGGCAAGCTGGCCGGAGTGGCCGCCGCGGGCGTGCTGGCCGGGACCGTGGCTGGCGGCGCCGAACCGGCGGCCGCGGCAAACGGTCAGGCGATCGTGCTCGGTATCACGACCAACTCGGCATCGGCGCCGACGGGCACGGCCGTCTCAGGCAGTGGAGTGACCTACGGCTTCGGCGTGACCGACAACGGCTACTCCGGTTCCGGGTTGCAGGAACCGGCCATCTTCGGCCACGCGGCAGGCGGCGCGTTCAGCCACGCCGGGCAGATGCTGGCCGAGGGGTCGGCGGTGGGCCTGGCGGCCAGGTCGGTCGATGGCTACGGAATGCTCAGCTACAGCTCCAACTCGTACGCGCTGGTGGCCAACTCCGCGAACGGCAGTGCGGTAGCGATCTCCGCGGCCAGCACCGGCCTCGACATCCAGTCGAGCGGCATCGGGACGAGGATCGAAACGGTCGGCGGCACCCAGGCCCGGCTCCAGACCGTCATCGGAATCCAGGCCGTCGCCCCACCCGATACCACCGAGGTCCACGTCGCCGGCGACCTGCAGGCCGACACCAATGGCCCGGTGGGGTTCTTCCAGCGGTCGACGAGCAGCAACCTCTGGTTCTGCGTGGGTGACGGCCAACCGGGGGCATGGCGCAAGCTGGCCGGTCCTGGCACCGCGGGAGCGTTCCACGCGTTGGCCGCTCCGGTCCGGGTGTACGACTCGCGGCCCGGCACGTCGCCGTCGACCGGCCCGAAGACCCCGCTGGTCGCCAACACGCCCCGCACGTTCGACGTCACCCTCAACAGCAGCGGCGTCCCGGTGGGCGCGACGGCCGTGGTGGTCAACCTCCTGCTGGTGAACGCCAAACCGGGCAACGGCAACTTCACCATCTGGGCGAACGGCGTCGCCCGCCCGCAGGCCAACAACATGGTGTGGGGCGGCAGCGCCGGCCGCTTCAGCTCGCCGGCCACGACCGTCGTCGATGCCGCCGCCAAGTGCCAGGTGCAGTCGAGCCTGCAGACCGACTTCGTGCTCGACGTCGTCGGCTACTACCGCTGACCCACCGCTCGTCGCCCAAGCACCGCAGCGGCCACGCTTATAACCGCACAGGCTAGAAACGGCACAGACGCTTAAAAGCGCTGACCCCCAGCGGGGGTCAGGCGACGCGCAGGGCTGGGGCCTCGCTGACCGTGTCGGTTCCCCCGGGGAGCGCGTAGCGCCAGATCTTGCGGATGGTGGTGCCGAACTGTCGGCGCAGCGGCCCCGCGTTGTATGGCAGCCCGTAGCGCACGCAGAGGGCCTCGATGCGGGGCGCCACCTGCTGGTAGCGGTTGCTCGGCATGTCCGGGAACAGGTGGTGCTCGATCTGGTGGCTGAGGTTGCCGGCCAGCACGTGGAACCTCGGTCCGCCGGTGATGTTGGCCGAGCCGAGCAGCTGGCGCAGGTACCAGCCGGCTCGGGTCTCGTCCTCGATGACCGACCGGTCGAACAGGTGCACGCCGTCGGGAAAGTGCCCGCAGAAGATGATCGTGTACGACCAGATGTTGCGGATCAGGTTGGCGACGGTGTCCGCGATGACGACGTCGACGAACCCGGGCCCGGCGAGCGACGGCCACAGCACGTAGTCCTTGGCCGCCTGGCGAGCGGCCTTGCGGAGGAAGCCCTGGAACAGCTCGAGCTGCTCGGCCTTCTGCTCCTTGGTCCCGCTCGCGAGCTTGTCGAAGTCGAGCTCGTGCAGCCCGACACCCCACTCGAACATGAGGGCCAAGAGCGTGTTGTAGATCGGCTGCGCGAGGTAGACGGGGTTCCACGGCTTCTCCGAGGTGGTCCGCAGGATCTCGTAGCCGATGTCGCGGTCCTTGCCGAGCACGTTCGTCCACGTGTGGTGGACGATGTTGTGGCCGTGCTTCCAATGGTCGGCCGAGCAGACCGTGTCCCACTCCCAGATCGTGGAGTTGATCTCGGGATCGTTCATCCAGTCCCACTGGCCGTGCATGACGTTGTGGCCGATCTCCATGTTCTCGAGGATCTTGGCCAGGCCCAACCCGGCGGTCCCCAACCCGAGCAGCGCCGTGCCGGCGCGGCGTCCTGTGGCGCCGACCTTGCGGCGGAGCAGCCCGCGCCGCCGCACCGCGGCGCCGGCCAGCATCGCGACCCGCGAGCCGAGGGCGAGGGTGCGTTGGGTGCGTATGAGCCGGCGGATGTAGCGCTCGTCGCGCTCGCCGAGGCTGGCGATCGTGGCGTCGTAGATCTCGTCGAGCTCGTGGCCGAGTTGCTCGATCACGGCGGGGTCGAGGTCGATGGGCAGGACGTTGGTCATCGTGGGGGTTCCTCACGTCGCGGGGGCGGTCAGTGCGAGCTCACAGTCGCCGGCGGCGCCGCTGATGCAGATCTGCACCAGCTGGCCGGGCTCGTCGATGACGTCGCCGGTGCGCAGGTCGCGCACCCGGCCGGCCACCAGCGGGATGTCGCACGTGTGGCAGATGCCCATCCGGCACCCGTGCTCGGGGTTGAGGCCGGCGTCCTCGGCGACCCGCAGCAGCGGGGTGGTGGCGTCGGCGTCGGCCGACACGGGCGCCCCGTCGATCACGAACGTGGCCCGACCGCCGGCGGCATCGGCGGGGACCTCGGCCAGCGCCGCTCGGAAGCGCTCGACGTGCAGGAAGCGGCTCCGCCCCGCCGCCTCGAAGTGCTGCTCGACGGCGGCCAGCAGGGACTGCGGGCCGCAGGCCCACACCTCACGCTCCATCCAGTCGGGGCAGAGGGCGTCGAGCTGCGCGCGGTCGAAGTGCCGGGCCGTGCTCGGGCCGTCGCCGCCTTCACGGGTCAGCACTGCCTCGTAGCGATAGCGGGGGCGGCGGGCCGCGAGCTCGACCAGCTCCGCGCCATAGATCACGTCGTAGCGGTGGGGGGCGTAGTGGATGTGGGCGACGTCAGGCATGTTGCCGACGATGTCCCAGGTGCGCAGCATGCTCATCACGGGTGTGAGCCCGCTGCCGGCGGTGATGAACAACGGGCGCACCGGGGTGGACTCCGGCACCACGAAGTCGCCCTGCGGCAGGCCGATGGGCAGATAGGTGCCGACCTCGAGGTTGCGCACGAGGTGGCCGGACATGCGACCACCGTCGAGCACCTTGACGGTGACCGTGATGCAGCCGTCACGGCGCTCGGGCGACGACGAGATCGAGTACGTGCGGGTGAAGCGCCGGCCGCCGATCGGGACGCCGAGGCGCAGGTGCTGGCCGGCGCGGTGCCGCCGCCAGTTCCGGCCGGGGCGCAGCGTGATCGTGCGGGCGTCGGCGGTCTCGTCCCACACCTCCTCGACCCGGGCCTGCAGCTTGTGCGACGACCAGAGCGGGTTGACCAGCTCGACGTAGTGCGACGCCTGCAGCGGCGTCGCGAACAGGTTCACCACGTCCGCCACGCGCGATCGAGCCGTGCTCATGAGCGACACGCCTACCCCTCCCCGAACGCAACTCGCGATCCTGGCTGCGCCCACACCTTACTATGAGTAACCCCTGCGCCGCCGGGCCGGGAACGGGACCCGGCCGGCGCCCTCGGACCCCGTCGAAGGAGCGTCCGGACGTTCGGGCAGCCACCGATGCTCCGCGCTGCGCACGAGCGATCGACATGGGTCCGGTGGCGCGACGTAGGGTCCGACCCTGACGACCGAGGAGGGCACGATGGGCGCCACGCTGGACGAAGGTCGTTGTGAGCGGCTCGAGGAGCTGGTCCAGGACCTGCTCGGGCGCAACGAGGAGCTGGTCGCTCGAGTCGGGGCCCTGGAGGCAGCGGCCGCCGCGACGGGCGAGCCAGCTCGGCCGATCGCACCTCCATCCGCCCCGTCCTCAGGGTCTCCGGTCGTCTCACGACGCGGGCTGATGCGCGCCGGCGGTGGCGCCGCGGCCGCCGGGGTCGGCCTGGCGCTGGCCGGAGGGGTCCTGGGTCGTGACCGTGCCGAGGCGGCGCAGAACGGCAACTTCATCCTCGGCCAGACCAACGACGCCGGCGGGGGCACCACCCGCGTGAACGCGGCGATCGGCAACGGCAACCCCGCGTTCATCGCCCAGAACACCGTCAGCGGTCGGGGCATCGAGGGCTACGGCGTGGGCAAGTCCGGCGTGTTCGGGCAGAGCGACACGTTGTACGGCATCGAGGGCGTGTCGACGACCACTGCCGGAGTCTCCGGCACGAGCGACTCGGGAGCGGGCGTGTTCGGCCTCGGCAACACCACGGGCGGCGGCGTCGTCGGGCAGAGCAACTCGGGGACGGCCGTGTTCGGGATCGCCTTCTCGGGCGGCGCCGCGGTCAAGGGCACCAGCCTCAGCGGGCCTGGCGGCGTGTTCACCACGAACGACGGCTCGCAGCTCCAGCTCGCCACTGCCGGCAGCCACGTCCGGACACCGCCGATCGCCGACACGACACCGCACGTGGCCGGCGAGATCGTGTGCGACACGTCCGGTGGCCTGTGGTTCTGCGCCGCGGCGGGATCTCCCGGGACATGGCGCAAGCTCGCTGGCCCGGATACGGCGGGCGCGCTGCGGGTGCTCCCGGCTCCGGTGCGGGTGTACGACTCGCGGCCCGGCACGTCGCCCGCCACCGGGCCCAAGACGCCGCTCGTCGCGAACGGTGCTCGCACGCTCGACCTGACCGTCGACAGCAGCACCGTCCCGGCCGGCGCCACCGCCGCGCTGGTCACGCTCCTGTTGGTGAACACGGTCGCCGGCAACGGCAACTTCACCATCTGGGCCAACGGGGTCGCCCGGCCCCAGGCCAACAACATGGTCTGGGGCGGCAGCGCGGGACGCTTCAGCTCCCCCGCCACCACCGCGCTCGATGCCACCGGCAAGTGCCAGGTGGTCTCCAACCTCAAGACCGACGTCGTGCTCGACGTCGTCGGCTACTACCGCTGAGGCTCGGTCGGGAACGGCGACCTCGACACCTCACGCCGCACGATCCGCCGACCTCAGGCGGGGTACGCGGTGACGTCGGTGGCCTTGACCGTCGCCCACACCACCCGGCCCTCGGCCAGGCCAAGGTCGGCGACGGCCGCCGGGGTCACCTCGGCGCTGAGCGGCACGGCGCCGCCGAGCCGCACGCGCACACGATCGCCGAGCAGGTCGAAGCCCTCGATCGTGCCCTGCCACTGGTTGCGGGCGCTGCCTTCAGACCGGTGCTCGTGCAGCGTGACCGAGTGGGGGTGGATCAGCAGCAGCACCGGGCCGTCGGTCGAGCTGGCGACCACGACGGTGCCGGGGTGGTCGACGAGCGCGACGGCGGTGCCCGCGGCGACGCCGTGCAGCAAGTTCACGCCGATGAGGTCGGCGACGTAGCGGGACCGCGGGCGCGACGTGACCTCCGCGAGGGTTCCCGCCTGGGTGATGCGACCGGCCTCGAGGATGAGCACGCGGTCGGCGAGGGCC
>JAODBM010000217.1 GCA_025463985.1 Acidimicrobiales bacterium | reverse complement strand
GCCCGTGTCCCGCGCTGGGCGCGCCGCGCCGCGACCGCGCACGGGGTCGGCCTGTGCTCGTGACCGCCGCCCCGACCGTGGCGGCTCGGAAGCCGGAGCAGCCTCGGAGTCTCCGGCCTTGCGGGCCGCCTCTTTGCGGGCCGCCAGCGCGTCGCGCGCGGCCCGGTTCTCCTTCGCCCGCCGCTGCTGGCTGCTGTCACGCTTGTCGGCCACGCCGCGACCCTACCGACCCGGCCACCACCGGCCCCACCCCAGTCCTGAATGCACCGTTGGCGGGTGGTCGTCGAGCAGCATGGACCGATGTCCTGGCGAACGGCCCTCGCGCTGCTGGTGCTGGTGCCGGCAGCCGGGCTCGGCCTGGCCGGCTGCGGCACCGACGCGCCCACCGCGGCGGTCACCCGCGCGGGTGGCCGGGTCGTCGTGCGCTACAAGCCGTGCCACGCCGGCCCCCGCCTCGACCGCCTCGACCTCTACGGCAGCGACGACCCGGCGACCCCGGTGTGGTCGGCCCGCCGGCGGCCGGGGACAGCCGGCACGCTCGAGCTGGCGGTCGCTCCCGTGGTGCCGGGCTACCAGATCGTCGACCGGTTGGGCGCGGCCGGCCCGCGGGCCGGGGTGCGGTACTCGTTCGACGCCCACTCGACCGACGGCACGGCGTGGGGTGGCCCGGACGTCCGTCCCGAGCGGCTCGCCGAGGGGCAGGTGACGGTCGCCGGGCAGCACCTCGCGTACCGCGACTGGGCGGCTCGCCCCGCCACGTGCCCGCACGTCAACCTGGCCACCGCGGCGTTGGCCGGGCTGGCGGTCGCCGGCGCGGCCGGACTCCTGATGGTCGTGGTGCGGCGCCCCCTTCGAGCGCTCGCCGGTCGAGGGCGGTCCTGACGCGCCGCGCCGGACGACGGGGGGCCGGATCAGCCCGCGCCGCGCTCGTCGAGCTCCTTGACCAAGCGCTTGAGCGCGACGAGGCGGTAGCTCTCCTCGATCCAGTCGGTGAGCACGCCGACGGGCGGGGGCGTGCCGGTGAGCGGGACGCTGACCCAGCCCGCCTTGCCGAGGCCGTAGCCCGACGGGCTTGCCCCCGGCGCCTGCAAGGCCTGCTCGTGCGAGTCCACCAGCTTGACCCCGATGCCCGGCTGGTACTGCGGGTCGTCGCTGCCCAGGAAGACGAAGATCTTCTTGTTGACCTTCACGACCGTGTCGCCCCAGGGGTGGTCGACGAAGGTGCCCGGGAGCGTGAGGGCGAAGTCGAGCAGCTCGACCTTGACGTCCGCCGGGGTCTGCTTGCGCCGCGCCACGGCCGGCACGCTACCGGCGGCCGGCTCAGCACGGTGCCCCCGTCCGCCCCATCGGGCCGTCCGCGCTCTTCCCGTCGTCGGCACCGCCACCGGGGTCGCCACCACCGAACGCGAGGTCAGCGCAACGAGCACCTGGGCCGCGTCCCACGATGCGCCGCCGGTCAGCCGAAGGTCAGCGGCTTGACCCTGGCAATGCAGGACGTGTCCGGCCGGGCGCTCGGGGCGTCCATGAACGCGAACCAGATCGTGCGGGCGCAGTCGTCCGAGCTGACCGCGCCGTGGCCCACGTCGGGGAACTGCAACAGCGCCAGCCCGAGCGCGTCGGCCACGCGGCGGGTGCCGGCCGGCGGCGTGACCGGGTCGAACCGTCCGGCCATCACGATGATCGGGACCTTGGTGTCGCGGCCGAGCAGCTGGTTGAACGGAGGCGCCGCCTCGTGGACCCCCCAGCGGGAGCAACCGGTCTCGGGTGCCGACAGGTACATGAGCGGACCGAGCTCGGGGTGGGCGGCGGCGAACGGCACGAAGCCCTTGGTGTCGAGCAGCCGGGCACGGTCGGCGCAGTCCACCGACGCGGTCATCGCCTCGGCCGAACCCGCCGCGAAGGGGATGCCGTTGGAGGCGAGTGCATCGATGATCGACCGGTTCCCGTCGGCGATCGCCTTGATCGCGCCGGGCATGGCCGGGATCAGGGTGTTGTCGTACATGGCGTTGAACAGGCCGGCCCACAGGTCCTGGCCGGTGATGGCGACGGGTCGCACCTTGCCGGTCTCGGGGTCGCGAATGGTCGTGCGGTAGGGCGTGGTGTCCAGCGCCTTGGCGGCCCGGAGGGCCAGGGCATGCAGGTCGCCGTACTTGGCCGCGCAGGTGGGCTGGGCCGCGCACGCCCGGTACAGCTCGTCGAACGCCCGCAGCGCGCTCTTGGCCCGGTCGACCGATCCGTAGGGACCGTCGGGCGCGACGACCGAGTCGAGCAGGACCGAATGGAGGCCCTGCGGGTGGCTGCGCACGGTCTCGATGGCCAGCGCCGAGCCGTACGACACGCCCCGCAGGTTCCACTCCTTGATGCCGAGCGCGACCCGGAGGTCGGCGAGGTCGGCGGCGTTCTGCACGGTGTCGTAGCCGTCGAGGTCCACGCCCGCCGCCAGCAGCCGAGCCCGGCAGGCGGCCAGCGATGCTTCGATCCGCCTGCCCTCGACCGGCGCCGGGTCGGCGGTGGCGAAGATCCCCCAGATGGCCTCGTTCGTCTCGGGACAGTCGAGGTTGGGTTGCGAGAAGCCGAGGCCCCGCTGGTCCCAGATGATGTAGTCCCGCTCGCCGAGCAGCCGGGAGTTGGCGTAGCGGGCGACGTCCACGAGGCTCGGGTAGCCGGGGCCGCCCTCGAGCTGCACGACCGGGTCGGGCTTGGGGTGGGCGGCGTGGCTGTGGAG